>NZ_BAAFHD010000002.1:0-86705 GCF_054665095.1 Acidisoma sp. C75 | reverse complement strand
CGGCGGGGGGCGCCTTCCCCCGAGGAGGGCGCCCGCCGGCTGCGCGCCCACGCTCCGGCCCCGCTGCTCGCACCGCGCGGCCGGTACTTTCATCGCCCCGCCTATTGCTGCCGCCCGGCTTCGCGGTTCAGATGAGGGCCGCGACCCCGTCACGCGCAATCAAAGCGACCCCAAGGAGGACCGATGGCATTCTCGTACCAGTTCAACCCGACCTCGCTGCGCGAATATGATATCCGCGGGATCGTCGGCAAAACCCTGGGCCCGGCGGATGGCTTCGCGATCGGCCGCACCTTCGGCAGCATCATCGCCCGCCAGGGCGGCTCGATCGTCGCGGTCGGCTATGACGGGCGCACCCATTCCCCGCAACTGGAGCGCGCGCTCGTCGATGGGCTGAAAGCCTCCGGCATCAATGTGCTGCGGGTCGGCCTCGGCCCGACGCCGATGCTCTACTTCGCAGCCTTCACCCGCGGCACCGATGGCGCGGTGATGGTGACGGGCAGCCACAACCCGCCCGACTACAACGGCTTCAAGATGATGGTCGGCAAGAAGCCCTTCTTCGGCAAGGATATCCAGGAACTCGGCCGGCTCGCCGCCGCGGGCGATGTGGTCGCCGAAGGCGCGGGCCATGAAGAGACGGTCGATCTCTCCGACGATTACGTCGCCCGCCTGGCGCGGGATTGGGATGGCGGAGACCAGAAGCTCAAGATCGTCTGGGATAACGGCAACGGCGCGGCGGGCGAGGTTCTGCGGAAGCTCGTCCACCACATCCCGGGTGAGCACACCATCCTGTTCGGCGATATCGACGGGCACTTCCCGAACCATCACCCCGATCCCACGGTGCCGAAGAACCTCGAAGCCCTGATCGCCGCCGTGAAGGGCTCGGGCGCCGATCTCGGTATCGCCTTCGATGGCGATGCCGACCGTATCGGCGCGGTGGATGGCCGCGGCAATATCTTCTTCGGCGATCAGCTCCTCGTGGTCCTGGCGCGGGACGTGCTGCGCGCCCTGCCGGGCTCGATCATCATCTCCGACGTCAAGGCAAGCCAGGTGCTGTTCGACGAGATCGCCGCCGCCGGTGGCCAGCCGCTGATGTGGAAGACCGGCCATAGCCTGATCAAGGCCAAGATGGCGGAGACCGGCTCCCCGCTCGCCGCCGAAATGTCCGGCCATGTCTTCTTCGCCCATAAGTGGTACGGCTTCGACGACGCGCTCTACGCCGCCGTGCGGCTGATCGGCATCGCCGCCCGCTCGCCGCTCAGCCTGGCCGAGATGCATGATGCGCTGCCGCGCGTGATCAACACGCCGGAACTCCGCTTCGAATGCGATGATGTGCGGAAATTCGCCGTCATCACCGAGGTTGCGGCACGGCTGAAGGAAAGCGGGGCCGAGGTTTCGGAGATCGACGGCGTGCGCGTCAAAACCGCCGACGGCTGGTGGCTGCTGCGCGCCTCCAACACGCAATCCGTGCTGGTCGCGCGCGCCGAGGCGAAATCGGCCGAAGGGCTGGAGCGGCTGAAGGCCGATCTCGTGGCGCAGCTGGAAGCCTCGGGCATCGCCGCGCCCGATTTCGACGCCGCCGCCTCCGGCCATTGATGCGGGGCGGGTGCTGATCTTCCTCTACGGTTCGCTGCGCGATCCGGCCCTCCTCGGCCAGATCGCGGGCGAGCCGGGGTTGGGCCGAAGCCTGCGCCCGGCGGCGCTGCCGGGCTTCACCCGCGTGCACATCGGCGCCTGGAACGGCCGCTACGCCTCCCTCGCCCGGCACCCCGGGCGCCGGGTGGAAGGCTGCGTCACGCGCGTCTCAGCCCAGGCGCGCATGCGGCTGATCGCCTATGAAGGCACCGCCTACCGCTTCACCCGGCTGCGCGCGGTGGTGGATGGCCGTCCGCGCATGGTGGGCGTCTGGGTCGCTCATGCGCTCACCCGCCGCGCCTTCGCCGAGCCCGAGGATCCGCGCCGCGTCAGGCTGGAACGGACGACCACGCGCCATGCTTAGAGCCAGCTGAGACGGCTAGGCTGACCGGGCCGGGCAGCGCCCGCACTCAGCCCTCGCCCTGGGCCTTGGTATAGCCGTCGCGGCCGTCGAAGCGCTGAAGCTTCTCGAGATGCATCCAGTGATGGCGCGCACCGATCGCCGCGACAAGAGCCGCGATCTCCGGCTCGGCCGCCTCGCGCGGCTCGGCCAGCATGAAGCGGCAGCGGTAGAGATCGACGAGGAAGGGCCTGCCGCTCAGCGCCGGCCAGACCTGTACGCCGCGGTTCTCGATCATCTTGAGCGCGAAAGCCGAGCCGGCGGCCGCGGCCTGCAAGCTGGCGGCCAGCTCGCCCGGCGCCGAGCCGCTTTCGATAAAGACATCGAGGCCGGTGAGCAGCCGCTCCCGCGCGGGATGGTGCCAGACCGCATCCGGCCAGGCAGGCAGCGTCAGCGGCCGGTAGGCGCGGGAGGGGAAGCGGCTCGTCCGACCGAGATTAGCGATCACCTGATCGGTGAAGGCGGTGGTGCCGACGCCCTGGCCACGCGGCGCGATATCGCCGGTGAGGTTGCGGCCTTCATCGAGCGTCACCAGAAGCGCCTGCTCCACCTGTTCCGCCGCGGCGAAATCCCCGACATGGCGGAGCAGCATGACGGCGGAGAGCAAAAGCGCCGTCGGGTTGGCGAGATCCTTCCCGGCGATCTGCGGGGCGGAGCCATGGACCGCCTCGAACATCGCCGCATGATCGCCGATATTGGAAGAGGGCGCGACGCCGAGGCCGCCGACCAGCCCGGCCGCAAGGTCGCTGATGATGTCGCCGTTCATGTTGCTCGCCACGACGACATCGAACTGCTCGGGCGCGATCACCATCTGGTGGGCGCAATTGTCGATGATCATGTGGGCGGGTTCGAGGTCCGGATACTCCGGCATGATGCGCTCGAAAACGCGCTTCATCATGCCTTCGGTGAACTTCATGATATTCGCCTTGGTGGCGCAGGTCACGCGCCGCCGCCCCTCGGCCCGCGCAAGGGCGGCGGTGAGCCGCAGGATGCGTTCGGACCCGACCTCGGTAATGAGCTTGAGGCACTGGGCGGCGCCCGCCGTCTCCATATGCTCGATGCCGGTATAGAGATCCTCCACATTCTCGCGCACGATCACCATGTCGATCGCCCGCCCCGAGAAGGGGGTGCGGATCCCCGGCAGTTCCCGCACAGGGCGGATATTGCCGTAAAGCTCGAAGAATTTGCGAAGCGTGACGTTGGCGGATTTCTCGCCGTAGCCGACCGGCGTTTCCAGCGGGCCCTTAAGCACGACGCCGGTGCGGGCGATGGAATCGAGCGTCTCCTGCGGGGCGCCGGAGGCGATGCCGCGCTTGAAGACCGCAGCCCCGGCCTCCGCCTCCTCCCAGGCGATGCGCGCACCGGCTGCAGCCAGGATGCGCTGCACCGCGCGCACGACCTCCGGCCCGATGCCATCCCCCGGGATCACCGTCACCGGGATCGGGGCTGCGGGGTTCACGGAGATGTCGGGGGAAATCTGCGCGGCCATGGCATTCCTCGCCTAGAGCGGCATCCGGCTGGCACCTGCCGTAACCGGATGAAGATGCTCGTCAAAACAATCGGGTAGAGCGTTCCGGCGGCGCCGGGGCGGGGCGGAAGCGGCTCTGTCGCGAAGCGGCTGGAATTTGCGCGCGCCGGCCGCTTGCTGCAAAGGAGGAAGGCGCCGATTCACCTATGCAGGTTTATCATGCACCGCAGCATGGCGGCCGGCTTGTTTCGTCTTGGTAGCGGGGGCCGGGCCCCCTTCATGGGAGACTTGTTTTGGGCGACTCCACTAGCCAGGCCCCGGCCAGCGACTACCCCGACCTCCTCAACCCCGACCTTCTCTTCCGCATTCCGCTGGACGCCGATCACGTCCTCGATGTCGGCTGCCACAAGGGCATGCTGGGGGCTGCCTATCGCAACCTCAATCCCCGCGCCCGCGTCTATGGGGTGGACAACAACCTCGATGCGGTCCGTGTGGCGGCGGAGCGGCTGCACGAGGTCGCCTGCCTCGATATCGAGCGCGATCCGCTGCCCTTCGAAGTTCCCGGTGGCTATGACTGCATCATCTACGGCGATGTGCTGGAGCATCTGCGCGATCCCTGGCGGGTGATGCGCGAGCATGCGCAGCGTCTCAGCCCGCGCGGCGTCATGCTCATCTGCGTGCCCAATATCGCCTATTGGTCGGTCGCGCTGCGGCTCATGAGCGGCAGCTTCGACTATGAGGAACAGGGCGTGCTGGACCGGACGCATCTGCGCTGGTTCACCCTCGGCACCATGGAGAAGGCGCTGGCGGAGACCGGCCTCGCCATCTGCGACGTGACCCCCCGCGTCTTCGACCGCCCGCAGGCGGAGGCGGCGGCCGATCTCCTGAAACCGGCGCTCGACGCGCTCGGCGTCTCGCGCGAGCACTACCTCGCCCGCTGCGCGCCGATGCAGTTCGTCTGGCGCGCGCGGCGCACCCCGGCGACGCCCATCGCCATCCGCTCGACCATGCTCAAGCCCTTCGGCGCGGTGAGCGATGTGCGGGTGATCTACCCGATGCGCGCCGTGATGACGGACCCCTCCGTGAGCGTGCAGATCGGCGACATCGCGAGCTTCCCGACCCCGAGCGAGCACCAACCCGCCATCTGCGTGCTGCACCGCCCGCTGCTCCTCGGCCAGGAAGGCATCCAGTATTTCCGCCTACTGCTGCAGCGGGGCTTCCTCGTCGTCACCGAATTCGACGATTTCCCGAACTTCATGCCGGAACTGCAGGACGAGACGCTGATGAATTTCCGCGCCGCCCATGCCGTGCAAACCTCGACCGACGTGCTGGCCGAAACCCTGCGTGCCCAGAACCCCGAGGTCGCGGTGTTCCGCAACGGCATCGCCGAGTTGCAGCCGCCCGCCAATTTCGCGACACCCGAGCAGCTCACCTTCTTCTTCGGTGCCATCAACCGCACCGCCGACTGGGAGCCCTTTATGCCGGCGATCAACGCCGCCGCCTCCGTGCTCGGTGGGCGGCTGCGCTTCCAGGTCGTGCATGACGACGCCTTCTTCGAGGCGCTCGACACGCCGCATAAGAGCTTCACCCCACTTTGCGACCATCAAACCTATCTCGGCCTCCTCGCCCAGGCCGAGATCAGCTTCATGCCGCTGCGCGACACCCCCTTCAACCGCGCCAAGTCCGACCTCAAATTCATCGAGGCGGCCGCCGCCCGCGCCGTCGCCCTCGCGAGCCCGACGGTTTACGAGCAGTCGATCGAAGATGGGGTGACCGGGCTCATCTTCCGCAGCGAAGCCGATCTCTACGAGAAGCTGATCCGGCTCGTGACCAATCCCGCCCTCGGGGTGGAGATCGGCAATGCGGCCCGCCAGATGGTCGCGCAGGAGCGCATGGTCGCCTATGGCGTGGCGGAGCGCATCCGCTGGTATCGCAGCCTGCTCGACCGCCGCGCGGAACTGACGGAAGCGCTCTACCGCCGCGTGCCCGAACTCGCGCCCTGAGGCGCGCCATCGAAAGGGACCCAGCCGATGGCCGGCCTCATCCTCCGCGAGATCAGCATCTACCCCGTCAAGTCGCTCGGCGGCCTGCGGCGGGAAGCGGCGCGCGTCGAGCCCTGGGGGCTGACCGACGATAGACGCTGGATGGTGGTCTCCCCCGCCGGGCGCTTTCTCTCCCAGCGCGAACTGCCGAGGATGGCGCGGATCCGGGCCGAGCCTTCGGCCACCGGCCTCACCCTCGCCGCCCCGGGGCGAGATGGCATGACGCTCCGTTTCCCCGATGCGCAGAGCGCCCCCTGCCGGGTGGTGACGGTCTGGAGCGACGCGATCCCCGCCCTCGATGCCGGGGAGGCTGCGGCGGCCTGGATTTCCACCGCCCTCGGCCAGCCCTGCCGGCTGGTCTATCTCGATGATATCGGCGCCCGGCCGGTGGATAGCGCCTTCGGCACGGCGGAGGATCGCGTCGCCCTCGCCGATGGCTTTCCGCTGCTTCTCACCCTCGATGCCTCGCTCGCGGCGCTCAACGCCATCCTGCCGGCGCCCGTGCCGATGACCCGCTTCCGCCCCAACCTCGTCATCGAGGGGGGGACAGCCTGGGAGGAAGATCGCTGGCGGCGCATCCGCGTCGGCGCCGTCACGTTCCGCGTGGCCAAGCCCTGTGCCCGCTGCGCGATCACGACCGTCGATCAGGAAAGCGGCGCGCGGCCCGATAAGTCTGAGCCGCTCCGCACGCTGGGGCGCGTCCGCCGCACCAAGGAGGGCGTCATCTTCGGCCAGAACCTCATCCCCGACGGTCCGGGGGAAATTGCCGCGGGCGATGAAGTCGAAATCCTCGAAGAGGGCGGGAGTAGCGTCGTGCTGCTCCCGTCCGCAGCTCAGGGCTGAAGCGCCTCAGCCTTCAGCGGCGGCGCCGATACCGGGGCGCTGCAGCATGTCCAGCAATTCCTTGCGCGTCGCCGGATCGGTGCGGAAGACGCCGAGCATCCGGCTCGTCACCAGGCTGGTGCCGGGGCGATGGACGCCGCGCGTCGTCATGCATTGATGCGTCGCCTCGATGATCACCGCAACGCCAAGCGGCTGCAGCACCTCATCCAGCGTATTGGCGATCTGCGCCGTCATCTTCTCCTGGATCTGCAACCGCCGCGCATAGGCATCGACCACGCGGGCGAGCTTGCTGATGCCGACGACGCGATGCCGCGGCAGATAGGCAACATGAGCGCGGCCGATGATCGGCGCCATGTGGTGTTCGCAGACGCTTTCGAAGCGGATGTCGCGCAGCAGCACGATCTCGTCGTAGCCTTCCGTTTCGGCGAAGGTCCGATTGAGCAGCGCTACCGGATCGATCGTATAACCCGCGAAATATTCCTCATAGGCGCGGGTGACGCGGCCGGGCGTATCGAGCAGCCCCTCCCGCGCCGGGTCGTCCCCCGCCCAGCGGAGCAGCACGCGCACCGCTTCCTCGGCCTCTTCGCGGCTCGGGCGGTCTGGACTGGTCGGGTGGCAGATCTTCGGGGAATTCAAGGCAATCTCCATCTTTCACCCGGGACGGGCACGTCCCGCTTGCGTGCTCGATAACGTTCGGCGAAGCGCGGCGGATGTGCGCCGTGATCAATGCTGTTGCGCAACGGGCAATCCCTTGAAGCCTTGCGCGCTGAAAACCGAGAGGGTCAGCAGCGGATAGCCCGCGAAGCGCAGCGCGATCGGGGGTTCCGGCGTGATGTGCGTGAAAAGCGGGGCGAAGCGCGCGAGAAGGGCCGGCTCCGGGCCGCCGCGCACCAGGATGAGCATCGGGTGGCCGATGAACCGGTTGGCCGGCGCGATAATGCCGAATTCCCGGCTATCGGCTGCCAGCACCACCACCGGATAGCGGCCGTGGAGCGCGTAGGCGACCTTGCCGGCCTCGCTCCACCCTGCCACCGCCACCACGAGGCCGGGACGTTGCAGGAGGCCGCGCGCGGCGAGGCTCGGCTCAAGCCCCGTCCAATCCACCCCGCCCGCGATATCGGAGCCATGCTTGAAGAGATGCGGGCCGAAGAGCGCGGTCAGCCAGTTGAGGCGCATTTCGCTGCCCGCGAGCACAAGGCCCAGCAGCACGAAGGCGATGGTGGCATGGATGGCCCGCCGCAGCCGCCGGGCCCCAGCGGGTGCCGCGCTCTGGGCTGAAAGCCGCCGCGCCACTTCCGCGCCGAGCAGGGGGAAGAGCATCAGCGTTCCGGGCGCGGACCAGTGATAGAGGATATGGCGCGAGGACCAGATGGAGACCAGGGCGAAGAGCAGGATCGGCGTTGCCGCCAGCAGGGCGAGCAGCCAGCCGATGGGCTCGGCCGGGCCACGGCGCAGCGCGCGCAGCCAGAGCAGGATCAGCGGCACCCAGATCCAGGGCAGCACGAAAAGCGCCTCTCCCGCCCATACCACGAAGGGCTGCCAGGGCTGGAAGCGCAGGCCCCCCGCGCGATCCCCCTGGAAGGCGAAGGAGGCCCAGTGGTGCTCGGCATTCCAGAGAATGACCGGCAGGAAGACCAGGAGGGAGAGCAGGCCGGCGAGCCAGGGCTCGGGGCGGGCGAGCCAGCGCCTGCCGTCGCGGCTCGTCGCGAGATAAATCGGCAGGCCGAGCAGCACCAGCGCGCCATTGTATTTGGACAGCATGGCGAGCCCGGCGCAGAGCCCGGCGAGGAACCAGTCAGCCGAGGGGCGGCGGCTCGGCAACAGCCCGACCGCCCGCAGCGAGAACCACAGGAAGCCCATCAGCGCGCAATCGAGGGGCCCGTCCGGCAAGACCCAGCCGCCCGTCGTCACGCCATAGACCGGCGAGAGATTGAGGATGAGCGCCGCCCAGAAGCCCGCGCGCTCACTCTGGAAGAGTGCCGCCGTCACCCGCGCCATCATCCAGGTGGTGAGCGCGAAGAGCAGGATGAAGGGCAGCCGCACGACGACCGGCGCATCCGAGCCGGTCAGCGCCATCGCCGCATGCGTCAGCCACCAGGAGATCGGCGGATGGTCGAAATAGGAGAGGGCGAGGTGGTGGCTCGCCGCGACCATATAGGTCTCGTCGATGCCGAGGCCCAAGGCCCAAGCCATGACGAGGCGGGCCAGCGTGGTCGCGATGATGAGCCAGAAGAGAGGAGACACGGCGCGCGGGGGCCCTTTGCGAAAGGCGCGAGAGCCAAGGCGAGCCTAGCTCACGATGACGGTCGCAGGCTTATACCAGCCCGCCCCATCGACAATAGAGAGGGAGGTGCCGCCGCGCATCCGGCCCCCGCCGCCGCCCGCGCGGGCCTGGCCCGCAGACGCGCGGCATCAGGGCCTCGGCCGATCAGTGGTTGTTGCGCGACTCGCCACGCAGTTCGAGCACGTTGAGGTACTGGGTCGCCGGCTCCAGGCAGGCGCCCGTGCCCATCTGCCCCACCATGGAGCGGTAGATCTCCTCCCAGGGCGTCTTGTTCTCAAGCTTCGGCGGCGTATAGGCGGCGCGGCGCGCGGCCAGCTCCTCGTCCGAGATCAGCACGTCCACCCGCCGCTCATTGAGGTCGATGCGGATGCCATCGCCGGTCCGCAACAGCGCCAGATTGCCGCCGACCGCCGCTTCTGGCGAGATATTGAGGATCGAGGGGCTGCCCGAGGTGCCGGACTGCCGCCCGTCGCCCATCGTCGGCAAGGCGTTGACACCGCGCTTGAGCAACACCGCTGGCGGCTGCATGTTCACCACTTCCGCGCTTCCCGGATAGCCCACCGGCCCGACATTGCGGATGATGAGCACGCTATCCTCGGTCACTCCGAGATCGGGTTCCTCGATCCGCGCATGGTAATCCTCCGGCCCCTCGAAGATGACGGCGCGGCCGATGAAGACGTTGGGATGCGCGGGGTCGCTCAGGAAGCGGCTGCGGAATTCGGCATCGATCACGCTCGTCTTCATCACCGCGCTCTCGAAGATATTGCCGGTCAGCACCACGTAGCCGGCGTTTTCCTTGAGCGGGCTCTCATAGGCGCGGATGACCTCGCGGTCCCCGTCCGGCACGGCGGCGAGGTTCTCGGCGAGCGTGCGGCCGGTGACGGTCATCACCGAACCGTCGATCTTGCCGGCCTTCAACAGCTCCTTCATCACCGCCGGCACGCCGCCCGCGCGGTGAAAGCTTTCGCCGAGGAAGCGGCCGGCCGGCTGCATATCGACGAGCAGGGGGATCTCCGGGCCCAGGCGCTGCCAATCTTCGAGATTATGCTCGACACCCATGTGCCGCGCGATCGCGACCATATGGATCGGGCAGTTGGAGGAGGCGCCGAGCGCCGCGGCGGCGACCACCGCATTCTCGAAGGCGGCCTTGGTCATGATGTCCGACGGGCGGAGGTTTTCATGCACCATCTCGACGATCCGCCGCCCCGTCAGATAGGCGATCTGCCCACGCTCACGATAGGGAGCGGGGATCGCGGCACAGCCCGGCAGCGACATGCCGAGCGCCTCGGCCAGGCCGTTCATCGAACTCGCCGTGCCCATGGTGTTGCAATGACCGATGGAGGGGGCGGAAGCCGAGACCATCTCCATGAATTCCTCGTAGGCGATCTCGCCCTCGGCATAGAGCTTGCGCGCATGCCAGACGACGGTGCCCGAGCCTGCGAGCTTGCCCTTGAACCACCCGTCAAGCATCGGGCCGCCGGACAGCACGATCGCCGGAATATTGACGGTCGCAGCCCCCATCAGCAGCGCCGGCGTCGTCTTGTCGCAGCCTGCCGTCAGCACCACGCCGTCCAGCGGATAGCCGTGCAGCACCTCGACGAGGGAGAGATAGGCGAGGTTGCGGTCAAGCGCCGCGGTCGGCCGCTTGCCGGTTTCCTGAATGGGGTGGCAAGGAAATTCGAGCGGCACGCCGCCCATTTCGCGGATGCCGTCGCGCACGCGGTGCGCGAGATCGATGTGGTGGCGATTGCAGGGCGAAAGATCCGAGCCGGTCTGGGCGATGCCGATGATCGGGCGGCCGGATTGCAGCTCGGCCCGGGTGAGGCCGAAATTCATGTAGCGTTCGAGGTAGAGCGCGGTCATGCCCGGATCGGCAGGGTTGTCGAACCAGCGGCGGCTGCGCAGACGCTTGGCGCCGTTCTCGTCGTTATCGCTCGTCATCCACTCTCGTCCTCATCTCGCCCTGGCGTGCCGGCTCGGGCTGTGCCGCATGGCTTTGCGCCATTTATCCGATCTTCGCCGGCGGGGCGAGGCTGCCTCTCCCTGGCCGGGCGTGTCAACCGAAGCGGGCATGGTAGAAGGTCTTCGAGGATCACAGCCCGAGAAGGATCAGCCCATGGATGCCGAAACCCTGACCTGCCTGATCTTGGAGCGCGAAGAAGGCTACGCCATCATCCGCCTCAACCGGCCGCAGGCGCTCAACGCGCTCAACGGCCAGATGATGGACGAGATGAGCGCGGTGATCCCGGCGCTCGACGCGGACCCCGCCGTGCGCGCCATCATCCTCACCGGATCGGAGAAGGCTTTCGCCGCCGGCGCGGATATCAAGGAAATGGCGGGAAAGACCTTCGCCGAGGCGACGACCGAGGATTTCATCACCCGCAACTGGGAGGCGGTCGCCCGCTGCCGCACGCCCGTCATCGCCGCCGTCGCCGGCTATGCGCTGGGCGGCGGCTGCGAGCTGGCGATGATGTGCGACATCATCCTTGCCGCCGACACCGCCCGCTTCGGCCAGCCGGAGATCACCCTCGGCATTCCGCCCGGGGCGGGCGGCACCCAGCGCCTGCCGCGCGCCATCGGCAAGGCGAAAGCCATGGAGATGATCCTCACCGGGCGGATGATGGATGCGGCCGAGGCGGAGCGCGCCGGGCTCGTCAGCCGCGTCGTCCCCGCCGACAAGCTGATGGAGGAGGCCCGCGCGGTTGCCGCCAAGCTCGCCGCGCTTTCGCCGCTGACCACGGCACTCGCCAAGGAATTGGTCAACACGGCTTATGAGACGCCGCTCGCACAAGGGATTCGGCAGGAGCGGCGGATCTTCCACGCGGCCTTCGGCACCGAAGATCAGAAGGAAGGCATGGCGGCCTTCGTCGAGAAGCGCAAAGCGCGCTTCACCGGCCGGTGATGAGGGCGATGAGCGCCTCCGCCGCCCGGCTGCGATAGCGCTCATTGCGGCAGAGCAGGGAGAAGGGCCGGTCCGGCAGGCGCAGATCCACCGCCTGCAGGAGGCCGGCCTCGATGCTCGGCGCGGCGACGGAGGCGGAAAGCGCCGTCGCCCCGAGCCCCGCCTCCACCGCGCCACGCACCGCCTCGTTGGAGGGTAGTTCGAGCAGGATGGGCAGCGCCCTCGGATCGAGCCCGAAGCCGATCAGCGCCGCCTCGAACACCGATCGCGTGCCAGAGCCCGGCTCCCGCAGCACCCAGTCTCCCGTCATCAGCCGGGCCGGCGCGAAGGGGGCGATCCCCGCCCAGGGGTGATCGGGCGCGACGACGACGACGAGTTGATCCCGCGCGACCGGCTCGGAGACCAGCGCCTCATCCTCGATCGCGCCTTCGATGAAGCCGAGTTCCGCCGCGCCGTCGCGCACCGCCGCCGCCACCTGGGCGGTATTGCCGATGGTGAGACGGATCTCGACGCCGGGATGCGCGCGGCGAAAAGCGGCGAGGTGGCGCGGCAGCCAATAGCTCGCGATCGTCTGGCTCGCCTGCAGGCTGAGGACGCCGCGGCGGAGCGCGCCGAGATCGAAGAGCACCTGCTCCGCCGCCGCTGCCCGCCCGAGCACGGCCTGCGCCTCGCCGAGAAAGACGCGCCCCGCCTCGGTCAGCGCGATGCCGCGGCCGACGCGATGGAAGAGCTTGGTGCCGTATTGCGTCTCGAGCGCGGCGATGGCGGCGCTGACCGCCGATTGAGCGAGGCCGAGCGCTTCAGCCGCGCGCGTCATATGCTCGCGTTCCGCGACGGCGGCGAAGATGCGCAGCTGGTCGAGCGTAAGGGCAGGGCGCACCGGCCGCTATCCCGCTCAGACGCGGGCGTAGGCGAGGCCGCGGGCGAGCCAGCAGCCCAAGGTGGCGCCGACCACCCGGCCGGCGGCATCGCGGCGGATCCGGAACGTCCAATCCCCGGGCGCGCTGTAGTCGAGCGCGCGGGGGCAGGGGATGAGCCAGATATCCTGGGCGAAGGGCAGCAGCGGCTGCATCTCCCCCTGGCCGAGGAAGCCCTGAAAGGCCGCGTGCAGCACGCCGCCTGCCATCATGCAGCGAAGCTCCGCCCCCAACTCGTCCGAGCGATAGAGCCCCTCTATGTCCGCCACCGCTCCGCCTGCCGCGGGCGCCGCCGCCACCGGTTGCAGCAGGCTGCGCAGATTTTCCTGGGGTTTCTCGAGGGTGAGGCCGTCCGGCCCCGCCATCAGCCGGGTGCCGGCGGCCGAGCGATAGCCACCCTCTGCGGCGGGCGCCAGCCGATCCGGCCCATGACCATAGCCGAGGCGAAGCTTGCCCTCGCCCTCGGGCGCGATCTCGACCGCGAGGCCGCTCTCCGGCTCGATATAACGGCCGGCGAAGGCCGCCGGATCGGCCCCCGTCGCCGGCTCCGGCCGTGGCTCGCCCCCCAGCAGCAGGGCCAGGATATCCTCGGCCGGGCCGCGCGGATTGGCCATGTGGTTGAAGAGGGTGACGACGGAGAGACGCGCCTTGGGCAGATAGACGCGAAAGCTGCGGAAGCCGCGCAAGCCGCCCTCGTGGCAGGTGGCGGCATGGCCGTGAAAGCTTGCCCGGGCGAGGCCGAAGCCATAGGCCGCGGGCGCACCGCCCCGAAAGGTCACGGGCGCGGCGAGCCGGCTGTAGAGCGCGGCCGGATCGTCCCGCGTCGCGTCGATCCAGCGCTCCCAGGCGATCATATCCTCAAGCGAGGCGGCGATACCGGCATCGCCGGTCCAGACGATGCGGTTGACGGCCGGGCGGAAGCCCGCGGCGAGGCTGCCCTCGTAGCCCAAGGTGCCGCCCGGCACCGCCGCGGTATCCGCGTTCAGCGCCGCCTGCGGCATGCCCACCCGATCGAAGAGGCGGCGGCGCAGCAGATCGCCGAAGCGCTCGCCCGTCCGCCCCTCGATCAGCTCCGACAGCAGGCGGAAATTCTGGTTGCAGTAGGAATAGCGCGTGCCGGGCGCGAAATGCAGGCTCGACGTCCTGCTGACGATACGCTCGGCATCGGCATCGGTGAACCGCCCTTCGACCGGCGCGCCATGCAGCATCGCGACCGCCCAGTAATCCCGCAGCCCCGACTGATTGTGCATAAGATCGCGAATGCCGGGCTTTTCCCCCTGGAGAAGCGGCAGGCGGCGATCGAGATCGGGTTGCAGCTCCGCCGGATCGGCAAAGAGATCGAGCAGCAGGGCGCAGGTGAACTGCTTGGAGATGGAGCAGATGAGGCTCATCGTCGCCGGGGTGAAGGGAATGCGCCGGGCGGTATCGGCAAACCCCCAGGCGTGGCGGGCGAGGACGGTCCCTTCCCGGAGCACCGCGATCGCCCCGCCCGGCCCGGGATAGCGGCGCGGCAGATCGGCGATGAGCCTGTCGAGATCAGGGTTCGGCATGCGGGTCTCCGGGGGCAGCTGGCGGGTGGCGGATGGCTCGGCGCGATCGGCGAACACTGCACCCGTGCGGCGCCGCTTGGGAAGCGGGCTCCCGCCAGCCGCGGGCTCGCGCTAGGCTCGTCTCCGGGCCGCGCCCGTGCTTCGCGCCCCGGCGCCGGCGCATGCTTGGCAGGATCGGGCGATACTCCTAGAACGGGGCAACAGGTCAGGCCACACCCGTTGAGGTGGATTGCCGCGGCAGGCGCGGCGGGGCGAGAGATCTTGAGGGGGGAAAGATGCGACTGAGCGGCAAACGGGCCTTCATCACCGCGGCGGGCCAGGGCATCGGCCGCGCCACGGCAGAGCTTTTCGCCCGCGAAGGGGCAACCGTCATCGCGACCGATGTCAATGCCGATGCTCTGGCAACGCTCTCGGGATGCACGACCCGCGTTCTCGATGTTCTGTCCACCGAAGCGGTGATGAACGCAGCACGCGAGACCGGAACCGTCGATATCCTGTTCAACTGCGCCGGCACCGTCCAGAATGGCAGCCTGCTCGATTGCGACGAAAAGGCCTGGGCCTTCTCCTTCGATCTCAACGTTACCGCGATGTATCGCACCATTCGCGCCTTCCTGCCCGGCATGCTGGAACAGGGGCGAGGCTCGATCGTCAACATGGCCTCGATCGCCTCCTCCTTGAAGGGCGTGCCCAATCGTGCCGCCTATGGCGCCTCTAAAGCCGCGGTGATTGGCCTGACCAAATCGGTCGCCGCCGATTACGTGACGCGCGGCATCCGCTGCAACTGCATCTGCCCGGGCACCGTGCAATCTCCTTCGCTCGACGAGCGTATCCGCGCGCTCGCCGCGACGAACGGCATCAGCGAGGCGGAGGCGCGGGCCAGCTTCGTCGGACGCCAGCCGATGGGTCGGCTCGGGACGGCGGAGGAGATCGCGGCCCTGGCCCTCTACCTCGCCTCGGACGAGAGCAGCTACACCACCGGCACCGCCCAGGTGATCGACGGCGGCTGGTCCGTCTGAACCGACGCAATAAGAAGCGGGAGCGCGTGCGATGAAAGCCATTCTTTGCGAGGCGCCGGGCGCGCTGCGGCTGATCGAGCGGCCGGAGCCCGCGGCGGGGCCCGGCGAGGCGCTGCTGCGGATCCGCCGTGTCGGCCTCTGCGGCACCGACTATCATATCCTCGCCGGCCGGCAGCCCTATTTCGCCTATCCGCGCATCATCGGCCATGAACTGTCGGGCGAGATCGTCTCCGCGCCGGCCGGATCGGGGCTTACCCCCGGCCAGGCAGCGGTGGTGATGCCTTATCTCAGCTGCGGCAGCTGCCGCGCCTGCCGCCGCGGGCTGACCAATTGCTGCCAGCGGATCAGCGTGCTCGGTGTGCATCAGGACGGCGGCATGGCGGAGTATCTGGCGGTGCCGGTGGGCAATCTCTTCCCCGCCGAGGGGCTTTCGCTCGACGCGGCGGCAATGGTGGAATTCCTCGCGATCGGCGCCCATGGCATCCGCCGCGCGCAGGTAGCGGCGGAAGACCGCGTGCTGGTGGTGGGCGGCGGGCCGATCGGCATTGCCGCCGCGCTCTTCGCCCATCTGCGTGGCGCCGAGGTCACGATGATCGACCTGCGGGCGGATCGGCTGGCTTTCGCCGAGGCGCATCTCGGCGTGACACGCACGCTCGTCGCCGCACCCGAGACGGCCGAGACCCTCGCGCGGCTGACGGGGGGCGATTTCTTCGACGTGGTGGTGGATGCAACCGGGCACGCCCCCTCGATGAATGGCGGGCTCGGCTATGTCGGCCATGGTGGGCGGTACGTCCTGCTCAGCATCGTGCAGGCCGATATCGCCTTCCCCGACCCCGAATTCCATAAGCGGGAGACGACGCTGCTCGCCAGCCGCAACGCGACGGCGGAGGATTTCCACGCTGTGATGGCAGCGATGCGGGCGGGCGCGGTGCCGCTCGCGGCGCTTGCCTCGCATCGCGCGCCGCTGGCCGAAGGGCCGGCCGCTATTCCCGGCTGGGCCCGGCCCGAAGCCGGGGTGATCAAGGCCTTGCTGGAGGTCTGAAGCTGGCCGCCGCCGAAGGGATCAGCCTTCGGCCTCGGGCTTCGGCCGCATCAGCGTCGCGCGATGCGTTACGATACGGTCCATCCCACGCGCGAAAGTCTCGAACCAGCCCTCGGCTTGCAAAAACTGGCGCGCCGCCTGGTTGATGCCGCCCTGCGTCTCATACTCCTCCGGCGGCAGCGGGTCGCCGCGCTGATCCATGTGCCGCCCGAGATCGGAGAGGCCGGCATACAGCGCGCGGACATAGCGGGCCGCGGTGGGCCGCGCGACCCCGCGCTCCTCCATCCAGCCGATGGCCCGGTTCTGCTGCGCGAAATAGGCGGACATCAGGCCCGTGGCGGCGCCGAGAATTTCCATCTCGGCCTCATCGGCCGGCACCACGATATCACCAACCGACCCAAAAATAGTTTGCGCCAGCTGGTTGCCGGGGAGCATGAGGATGGCGCCGCTGCCGATTTCGATACAAGGCAACGGGAGCATGCGGACTACATCTTGCGCTGGATGCACAGCGGAGCCGATTAAGCTTAACGGCACTCCGGCGAGGAAGCTCACCACAGTCTGCTCCGCCCGAAAGGGTAATCCTTTCAGATCGGCAACTTGTTTGGGCAGCAGGCCGAGGCAGAGGATCTCGGCGTGCTTGATAACTTCCTCATTACTGTCGAGCCGGGTGACATTGCCAAATTCGGCCGCGAGCGCGCGGGAGCGCGCCTCGGAGCGCGGCGAGAGGAAAATCTCGTGCGCGCTGGCCGCGCCGCTTCGCTGCAAGCCGCGGATTACCGCTTCCGCCAGGGTGCCGGTGCCGAGGAAACCGAGCTTCGCCATTTTAAACCCACTCCATCCTGCGTTGCGGCCTCTGCGGCGCACTCGCTCGAGGCTCGCGCCTTCGTCTCTGCCCACGCCGCCGCCCTGAGCCATGCGGCCCAGGGGATGACAAGAGCGGGCGCGGGCCATGTTGGTCAAGGTCGCAAGCCGGCCAGCAAGCCTTGCGCCAAACAGACAAGCAAAAAACAAAAAAGCTGCCTTTGCGGCGGAAGCGCGCCCCTCGCAAATATCGAATAGACAGCGACCAAATTACCTATTGCTCAATGGGCGCGATGATTGGGCCAGCACAAGTCTCTGTCGCCTGCCTGGAACTACCTCCAAATGCTGATTAGGCTCCCGACTTAGACCTTGCATCTTGGCGAAGAATTTACAGACAAGGGATGTTGTCTGCCACAGGATAACAAGGCTACAGAAGAGATAGCGGCAGCTTGCACCGGTCTGTCTTGTCATGGTCGCCGGGCTTCGCTGAAATAAAGCTGCATATTTGCGCGCCGAGTACGCCGAAGGCGCCTCGCATGCGAGAGGAGTAGGGCTGGTTGCTCGATAAACTTGAACCGCCGACGGACCTCCGCGCCAACGCCTTCACGACAGAGCTTGACGATGCGCTCGATCGTTTCATCCTCGGCTGCAATTTCTCGGCAGAGACGGCGCATCTTCGCTTCCCGCCTGTGATCGAGCTTTCGCTCCTCAAGCGGAACAACTATTTTGTGGGCTTCCCGCATCTCGCCGGCTGCATCCACAGCTTCGCGGGCTCGGCGGAGGATCATCAATCCCTGCTCTACAACCTGCTCTGCGACGAGCCAATCGACAGCTTCCTGGGGAGCACCGGTCTCGCGCTGACACCGGCCGCCTGCTATCCGGTCTATCCGGCCGTGGCACAGCAGGGGCCGCTACCGGCTGGGGGCCGGGTGATCTCGGTCCATTCCTGGTGCTTCCGGCATGAACCTTCGCGCGATCCGGCGCGCCGGCGGGCCTTCCGCATGCGGGAATTCATCTATCTCGGCAGCGCCGAGGGCGCGCAGGGGTTTCGCGACGACTGGATGAAGCAGGCGAGCCGCATGACCGAGCAGCTTGGCTTGGACGGGCGGCTCGACGCCGCGAACGATCCTTTTTTCGGCGGTGAGGCGACCCCGCTGACCGCCCATCAGCGCGAGCGCAGCCTGAAATTCGAAATGCTGCTGCCGATCACCTCGCGCGATAAGCCGAATGCCTGCATGAGCTTCAACTATCATGAGACGCATTTCGCCGGAACCTGGGATATCCGCCAGGCGGATGGCGCGGTCGCGCATACGGCCTGCGTCGGTTTCGGTATCGAGCGGGTCGTGCTCGCTCTCATTGCCGCTCACGGTGCCGACCGCGCCGGGTGGCCCGTGAAGGTGAAGGACGTGCTATGGCCAGCCTCGTGAACGACGCGTCGCCCGAGAGCGACCGCCACGCCGCGATTTTCGCCACCGTGCAGGCGGTTATGAGCAAGGCGCTCGGCCTGCCTCCGGCGCGAATTACCGAAAGCCTCACCC
Source organism: Acidisoma sp. C75 (assembly GCF_054665095.1). Taxonomy (NCBI): domain Bacteria; kingdom Pseudomonadati; phylum Pseudomonadota; class Alphaproteobacteria; order Acetobacterales; family Acidocellaceae; genus Acidisoma; species Acidisoma sp. C75. Next base: position 68,270 of record NZ_BAAFHD010000002.1, on the reverse strand, counting down.
CCGCAGAGGTCGGCCGCTGGGATTCGCTTGCCATGGTGACGGTCATGATCGGGCTCGAACGGCGGCTCGGCCGCAAGATCCCGCTGGAAATCGGCCTTGCGGCGACCTCCGTTGGCGCGCTCGTCGCGAGCATCGCGGCGCTTAATTGACGGCGATGTCGCAAGCCGCGCACGCAGCCGCGCCTGAGGCGATCGCCGAGGAGGCTCCGGGGGTTGCGGTGGGCGCGGAGGGGTTCCTCTTCCATCGGAGCGAGAACGCGTTCGAGCAGATTTGCGGCGGCACCCTCCCGTCCGACCGGCAGCTCGCGCGCTGGCAGAGCCTCTTCGAAACCCGCTACGCCTGGTGCCAGCAGAGGGACATCGTCTATGCGACGCTGGTGGTCCCGGAACGCCATGTGATCTATGGGGACCGGCTGCCGCCAGGCTACGAGGTCTCGCCCGATCGGGCGATCATGCGCCTCAGCCGCGCAATGGGGGATTTCGCCCCGCTCTGCCTGCTCTATCCGGAAGCCGTGCTCCGCGAAGGCAGAGAGGGCGGCGATGTGTTCTTCCAGACCGATGAGCACATCAACCCGCGCGGCGCCTATCTCTGCTATCGCACGCTCTTCGCTCATGTTCAGGGGGCGCTGCCGCTCCGCCCGCTCGCCGCGGACGCTTATAGCGTCAGCACCTATGATTATACCGGTAATCTCGGCATGCAGCTCGATTCCGAGCCGAGCGAGGAAGCGCAGCTCTGGCTGGTGCCCGAGATGGGCGGCGCCGCTCGCGTGTTCGACAGCGGGCCCGGCCGCGGCCGGGTGGAGGTTTTCCAGCATGCCCGGCCGGATCTCCCCACCGCCATCTTCCTGGGCGATTCCAATCTCTTCTCGCTCTGGCACTTCCTGGTGCCGCATTTCTCCCGGCTGATCTTTCTGCACGATAATGACCGGATGTTCCACGATCTCATCCGGCGGGAGCAGCCGGATCTTGTCGTACACGTCCTTTCCGAAAGCCGCCTCGGCAACAGCACCGAGCCCGGCCTCGCCTATGTGCCGGTCGATACCGATATCATCGACTTCGAAGATGTCTGCCCGACGCCGCTGCCCAAGCGCACGGAATGGCCGCTCCTGCTGCTCGATTTCGGGATGCCGGAATCAGGCGCGGGCTATCTGTTGCAGGGCTGGGCCGACCCGGAACCGGGCCATTGCTGGATGACCGGGCAGGAAAGCCACATCGTCTGCCCACCCCTGACGCTGCCCGAGGGCAAGACCCATCTGCGTATTGAGCTGCAGGTGACGCCGCATCTCCACCCCGAGCACGCATCGCGGCAGCGGCTCGATCTCTTCTGCATCATCCGTGGCGAGCGGCTTCACCTCGGCGGCGTGGCGGTGGAAGAAAGTGGCAGCCTCAGCTGGGACATCGAGGCTTCCGGCCTTATCCACACCGCCTCGCTGGGGCGCTACCTCGTCCTCGGCTTCGAGCATCCGGACGCCTTCGCCCCCAGTGCCGCCGGTTCCAGTGCCGATGATCGCATGCTCTCCTGCTCGGTGCAGCGGCTAGCGATCTGGGCAATCGAGAGCCCGTCGGACTGATACGGAAGCCTTCGCAGTGATGGCGATTCAGGCGGGTTCTGACGCAATCTAGAGACCGCGCCCCGTCAGGCGGAGGTAATCCTCCTCGCAGAGCGGGATGATCGAGGGCGGCTCGGGCCAGTCGGCAACCGCCTCCTCCGCCGCGTCGAGCAGATCGAAAGACAGATCCTTGAGCAGCATGATCTCGGCCGGAGAGTTGAGGTGGAGGGGCAAAGGCAGCTGCGCCTGGGGCACGCGGAGGCGCGCGAGATCCTTGCCGGCGCGGATGAGAAACCCGCCGGTCTCCGAAGCCCGCGCCTCGATCACGCAGTCAAGCCCAGCCATTGCCTGGACCTCCGCCGCAATCGCCGCCGGATCCCCGAGCGGCACAACCCCTGCCACGGCCGCCAGTGAAGCCAGATCGGCCTCCGGCCCCGCCGCCATCAGCGCCGCATGCCAGGCGCAATCCGCAGCGACCCGGGCATTGCCGGGCATCAGGAGGGCGGCGCCTCGCCGCGGCTCTGCCTTCAGCATGGCGTGAAAGCTTGCGCGATCCACCGCCAGCGGCGGGGGCGCTTTGACGGTCGCCGGCGCAGGCGGCTTTTGCAGTACGGCATCATAGCGGAAGCGCGTCATCTCCACCTGGCTCTGCCCCGGCTTCAGCCAGCACGCCACCGCGCCGCCCCGAGCATGGGCGAAGGCTTCGAAGAAGTCCGGATCGACGACGAGTTCCGACTGCGCGGCGAGCCGCCGGGCGATCGCCTCGCGCAACGCCCCGGCCGTCATACCCTCGGGCGCCCTGGCCCGCTCGATCGCGGTGACGAAGACGGGCAGAAGATTCTTCCAGCGCACATCGCCGATGAAGAGGTGGCCGCCCGGTCGCAGAACGTCCCAGGCGGCCTGCAGAACACGGGTGAGATAGGCGCCATCGGGGAAATACTGGATGACGGAATTCAGGATGACGAGATCGACCTGCTCGGCATCGGATCCTGCCGGCCCGGTCGCCAGATGGGCGGGTGCGTGCCGTAGCGCCGTATGGCTGAGCCCGGGCTGAGTTGCGACCCAGCCGGAGAGCCGGCTGACCGCAACCTGCGAGAGATCGCTCGCCCGGTAGCTCCGGCAGTGCGCCGCCACCGCTTGCAGGATGAGGCCGGTGCCGCAGCCGATCTCCATCACATCCTCATGCGGCAAGCTCAGGATGCGGTCGGCGGTCTCGGCAAGCCAAGCCTGCATCTCGGCAATTGGGATCGGCTTGCGGCTGAAACTATCCGTCCAGACGTCGAAATTGGGCCCCTCCTGCGTGGCGGAGCGATCGTAGGAGAGATCGTAGAGTGCCTCCCAGCCGCGCAACACGTCTTCGCTCGCGGCGGCCGCCTGTTCCCGCAGCGCATCGCCCAGCCATGCGCGGTCCGGCAGCACCAGGATGAAGGGCGGCCGATCCACCCCGGCATCCATCACCGCCAGATCGGCGACCTTCGGATGCGCACGAAGCCGCGGGAGCAGCTCGGCCAAGCCTGGAGCCGGAGGATGCATGAGCGGCCCTTACGCGTGCGACGGGGAGGGGGGTTCAGGCGAGGTGGCCGCTGCGGATGCCGCCTTGGCCTTCTGGCGCCTCTGCTCCCAGGCATCCATCAATTGGATGATGGTCGCGGCCGTTTCCTCGATCGAACGCCGGGAAACATCGATCACCGGCCAGCCGCGGCTCGCGCAGAGCCGCTTCGCCCAGAGCAATTCCGCCGTGACCGCCTCGAGATCGGTATAGTCGCCGCGATCGGTATGCGCGCCGGTGCCGGTTCCGAGCATACGCAGGCGATGGCGCCGGATATCGATCAGCGACGTCGGATCCAGGGTGAGGCCAACCACCGGGCAATGCGGATGATCGAGCGCCGCCGGCATGTCGATCCCCGGCACCAGCGGGATGTTGGCCGCCTTGATGCCGCGGTTGGCAAGATAGAAGGAGGTCGGCGTCTTGGATGAGCGGGAGACACCGACGAGGATGACATCGGCTTCCGCAACCCCCGCCTGGGCCTGCCCGTCGTCATGGGCGAGGACGAAGTGGATGGCGTCGATCCGGCGGAAGTAATCGGCATCGAGCGTATATTGCCGGCCAGGCCGGGCGGAAGCTTTCTCGCCCAGATGGTCCTGCAGCATCGTCATCACCTGATCGAGCACATGGACGATCGGCACGCCGAGGCGGGCGCACGCCATATCCAGATCATTCCGCAGCGCCTTTTCGAGCAGGGTGGAAAGCACCGGCCCGGGCTCGGCCTCGATCCCGTCCAGCACGCGGTGGAGCTGGAAGCGAGTGCGGATGAGGCTCCAGCGATGCGGCACGATGTGCAGATGCTCGAACTGCACCGTCGTCGCGCGGACGATCGAATTGAGGGTTTCGCCAGTCGCGTCGGAGACGAGGTGGAGGTTCAGCCGGTGTGGGGACATCTTGTGATCATAACGGGGATAACGGGGAAAAGGCGAGGCGCGCGGGGTCGGCCGTCGGCTCAGGGCGGATAACCGGTCAGACGGGCCGTGCTGTGCAGATGTGTACGGCTCTCTTGCCGATTCGCTGAGGCTTCACGAAGTCTTTAGAAAAAACAGCCATCTATCCGGCTCGGAGGCTGTGGAAAACCTTGGGGACAAAAATTGGGCGGACCGGGTACCCCGACTCTCTCACCCCCATCTCCTACCCCAACCCACTTAAGTTCTTTATCTCTTAGAGGAGCAGATAGCGCTTGTTTGGGGAAAACCGTGAAACGACTTCTGACCGCAGCCCAGGGTGAAATTGCCTGGCCTCCCCCGATCTGGCTCATGCGCCAGGCCGGACGCTATCTCCCGGAATATCGCGCTCTTCGCGCTCAAGTTCCTGATTTTGTTGAGTTTTGTCTCTCGCCCGCGCTTGCTTCGGAAGCGACGCTGCAGCCGATCCGCCGCTTCGGCATGGATGGGGCGATCCTCTTCAGCGATATTCTGATCCTGCCCTGGGCACTCGGCCGCGGTCTGACCTTCAGTGAAGGCCAAGGGCCAAGGCTGCCGCCCATCACCTCTGTGGATGAAGTTCGCGCGCTGGACCATCTCGGCTTCCTCGCCAAGACCGCGCCGGTGCTGGAAACGATCTGGAAAACCCGCGCGGCACTCGCCGAGGCGCATCCCGAGACGGCGTTGATCGGCTTCGTCGGCGCCCCCTTCACGGTCGCCTGCTACATGGTGGAAGGCGGCGGGTCGAAGGAGTTCGCGGCGACGCGGCGGATGGCGGCGGGAATGCCGGAGACCTTCTCGCTGCTGATCGATATCCTCACCGAATGCAGCATCACCTACCTGTCGGCGCAGATCGAGGCAGGGGCCGAGGCGGTGATGCTGTTCGACAGCTGGGCCGGCCTGCTTTCACCGAGCGCCTTCGCCCGCCATGTGATCGCGCCGACGCGGCGGATCGCCGGCGCTTTGCGCGAGCGTCATCCTGGCGTGCCGATCATCGGCTTCCCCCGCCTCGCCGGCACCATGATCGGCGCCTATGCGGCGGAGACGGGGGTGCATACGATTGGGATGGATACTGCCACCGATCCCGCTATCCTGCGCCGCATGGTGGGGGAGGATCGAGGCTTGCAGGGCAATCTCGATCCTTTCGCGCTGGTCGCCGGCGGGGATGCGATGCTGCGGGAAGCCGATGCGATCCTCTCCGCCATGCAAAACCGCCCCTTCATCTTCAACCTCGGCCATGGCGTTCTGCCGCAGACGCCGCCCGAGCATGTGGCGGATCTCGTTCAACGCGTGCGAAAGGGCTGAGGGAATGGACCAGGGCGTTCGGCTGGCAGAGGCGGGAGGCCGCAAGGTCGCCATCGTTCTCTTCAACCTCGGCGGGCCGGACAACCAGGAGGCGGTGCGGCCCTTCCTTCTCAACCTCTTCACCGATCCTGCGATCCTGCGGGTACCTCCCTTCATCCGCCCCTTCCTCGCGCGGCTCATCGCCCATCGGCGGGTGCCGGCGGCGAAGGAGAACTACCGGCTGATGGGCGGCGGCTCGCCGCTGCTGCCGCTGACGACCGCGCAAGCTCAGGCGCTCGAAGCAGCGCTCGGTGGGGAGATGCAGGCCAAATGCTTCATCGCCATGCGCTACTGGCACCCTTTCAGCGATGCGGCGGCCCGCGCGGTGAAAGCCTGGGGGCCGGATGCGGTTCTCCTGCTGCCGCTCTATCCGCACTTCTCGACGACGACGACCGGCAGTTCCCTGAGCGCCTGGCGCGAGGCGGCAGCCCGAGCGGGGCTCGCCGCGCCGACGACGACGCTCTGCTGCTATTTCGATGACGGTGCCCTGGCCGCCAATGCCGCGGCGCTGACCCAGGCCAAGATCGACGAGGCGCGGGCGGCTCTGCCGCCCGATGTTCCGATCCGGGTGCTCTTTTCGGCCCATGGCCTGCCCGAGGTGATCATCGAACGGGGCGACCCCTATCAGTTCCAGATCGAGCGTTATGCCGCGGCCATCCAGAGCCGGCTGCGGGAGCCCGAGATCGACAGTATCGTCTGCTACCAGTCTCGTGCGACGCCGCAAAAATGGCTCGGGCCGAGCACGGACGAGGCGGTGATGCAGGCCGGACGAGACGGCACGGCGGTGGTGGTGGTGCCGGTCGCCTTCGTCTCGGACCATTCGGAAACCCTGGTCGAACTCGATATCGAGTATCGCGAACTGGCCGAGAAGCACGGGGTGCCCGGCTATTTCCGCGTGCCGGTGCAGAATGACGATCCGGGATTCATCGCAGCCCTCGCCGACCTCGCGCGGCGGGCGCTGGCGCGCGGGCCGGGGCTTTGCAGCGCGGCGGGGGGGCCAGCCTGCCCGGCCGCGCATGGCGATTGCCCCTTCGTGCGCGCGGGCAGCACGTCCGCCGGCAGCGGGGCGGCTGGCCAAGCTGCGGTGAAGGGCCTAGAAGCCCCGGCATGCTGACAGCTTCGGATCTTCTTGCCCGGCGGGTGGCGCCGGTCGAACTCGTCATCTTCGATTGCGACGGTGTGCTGATCGACAGTGAGCGGCTGGCGAGCGTCGTGCTCTCTCGCTTCCTGCACGGCCTCGGATGGCAGATCAGCGCGGAGGAATGCGAGGTGCTATTCCTCGGCACCTCCTTGCGGGACATCATCCGCCGCACCGAAGCCGCGACCGGCCGGCCGGTGCCGGAGGATTTCGGCGCCCGCTTCTCAAGCGCGATGGTGGCGGCGCTGGCCGAGGAGGTTGAGGCGATCCCTGGCGCGCCGGAGACGCTCCGTCGGCTGACGGCGGCGGGAATGGCCTGGCGCGTCGCCTCCAATTCCAGCCATGCCGAGATGGCGGTGAAGTTCGGCCGCACGGGTCTGACCGACCTCGTCCACGGGCGCTTGCACAGCGCGGAGGACATGCTGGCGATTGGCCTCAACGGCAAGCCCGATCCGCATCTCTTCCTGGCGGCGGCTGAGGCCGGTGGGGTGCCGCCCGCCCGCTGCCTGGTGATCGAGGATTCGATCCCCGGCACCCAGGCGGCGCGCCTGGCAGGGATGAGTTGCCTCGGCTATAGCCCGCATGCCGATGGCCATGAACTGGCGGCCGAAGGTGCGGGCATCTTCCGGGACATGGCCCTGCTGCCCGGCCTCCTTGGTTTTCGCTGAACGGCGCGGAGAAACGGACGATGCTCGTCACGCTCTATCCCTGGACCTTGGCGCTCCACATCATCAGCCTGATCGCCTGGATGGCAGGGATGTTCTACCTGCCGCGCCTCTACGTCTATCACTGCCAGGTGGCCCCGGGATCGACCGAGAGCGAGCGGTTCAAGATCATGGAACGGCGGCTCTTCAAGCAGATCATCAACCCGGCGATGATCGCAACCTGGGTGTTCGGCATCCTGCTGGTGCTAACCCCTGGCGTCGTGCTCTGGAGCCAGGGCTGGTGGTATGTGAAGCTCCTCTCGGTTCTGCTGCTGAGCGGCTTTCACGGCGCGCTCTCGAAATGGCGGAAGGACTTTCTGAACGACCGCAATCGTCGGCCGGAGCGCTTCTATCGCTTCGCCAATGAAGTGCCGACGGTGCTGATGATCATCATCGTCATCATGGTCGTCGTGAAACCTTTCTGATAGGCCAAGGGGCGATGACGCGCGCGTTATTTTGCCGCGCGGCCTTCGCCCCTTCTGCCGGGGGGTTGACTTCCCCCGCCGGACACGCCAATTCATAGGAAAATCTGGGTGAGTGGATTCCTATATTCGCTCCATGGCGCGCCCTTTCTGGGACTGAGCCAAGCAGATCTCCAGCCCGTGCCGTTTTCCCCCTCCACCCTTTTCCCGTGAATCGATCGTCCGGCCTCTTATAGGCGGGACCAGAGACCACCCCAAAGGCGCACCCATGCACCTCGCCGAACTCAAAGCAAAAAGCCCGACGGATCTGCTCAGCCTCGCCGAGTCGCTCCAGATCGAGAACGCCTCATCGCTGCGCAAGCAGGAGATGATGTTCGCAATTTTGAAGAGCCTGGCGGAAAATGATCAGGCAATTCACGGCGAAGGGACGCTCGAAATCCTGCCCGACGGTTTCGGCTTTCTGCGCAGCCCGCAATCGAACTACCTGCCGGGGCCGGATGATATCTATGTGAGTCCGCATCAGGTGCGGCGCTACGGCCTGCGCACGGGCGATTCCGTGGAAGGCCAGATCCGCGCGCCGAAGGACGGCGAACGCTACTTCGCCATGTACAAGATCAACACGATCAACTACGAGGCGCCGGAAGCGGTTCGCCATCGCACCAATTTCGACAATCTGACCCCGCTCTATCCGAACGAGCGGCTGAAGATGGAAGTCGAGATTCCTCCTCCGGCGATCAAGGGTGCGCAGAAGGACTATACGCCCCGCGTGATCGACCTCATCGCCCCCATCGGCAAGGGCCAGCGCGCGCTGATCGTAGCACCTCCCCGCACCGGCAAGACGGTGATGCTGCAAAGCATCGCGAGTTCCATTTCCGCCAACCACCCCGAGGTCTTTCTCATCGTTCTGCTGATCGACGAGCGGCCCGAGGAAGTGACCGACATGGCGCGCAGCGTGAAGGGCGAGGTCATCAGCTCGACCTTCGACGAGCCGGCCGCCCGCCACGTGCAGGTGACGGAGATGGTCATCGAGAAGGCCAAGCGGCTGGTGGAGCATAAGCGCGACGTCGTCATTCTGCTCGATAGCATCACCCGCCTTGCCCGCGCCTATAACGCCGTGGTGCCGAGCTCCGGCAAGGTGTTGACCGGTGGTGTGGACAGCAACGCGCTGCAGCGCCCGAAGCGCTTCTTCGGTGCTGCGCGCAATATCGAGGAAGGCGGCAGCCTCACCATTATCGCGACCGCGCTGATCGATACCGGCAGCCGCATGGATGAAGTGATCTTCGAAGAGTTCAAGGGCACCGGCAATTCGGAGCTCATCCTCGACCGTAAGATCTCCGACAAGCGGACCTTCCCGGCGATTGACATCACCAAGTCCGGCACCCGTAAGGAAGAGCTTCTGGTGGAGCGCGCGACCCTCTCGAAAATGTGGGTGCTGCGACGCATCCTCAACCCGATGGGCTCGACCGACGGGATGGAATTCCTGCTCGACAAGCTGAAATACAGCAAGACGAACCAGGATTTCTTCGACGCGATGAATACCTGAGAGAGACCGATCGTGCTCTCACCCGCGGGTGCTCCACCCGCGGGCGTGGCGCCTCCGCAGCTCCCACGCCGCCCCCCGCCTCAGGCGGCCGATTCGTCCAGGCTCGTCGCGCGGGCCAGCCGCTCGGCCGCCGCGAAATCGACCTTGCCGGAGCCGAGCAGCGGGATTGAGGCGACGCGCCGGATCTCGGCCGGGATCATCAGATCAGAGGCGCCTTGCGCGCGAGCGAAGAGGATGAAGGCAGCCCTGCTCGCCGCCTCGCTCTCGGTCAGCAGCACGATGCGCTCACCTTTCCGCAGATCAGGCAGATGGGTCGCGACCGAGAGCGCGTCCGGCCAGAGATCGGCGGCCAGCCGGTCGATCGCGGCAAGGGAGACCATCTCCCCGCCGAGCTTGGCGAAGCGCTTGGCGCGGCCGAGGATGCTGAGGAAGCCATCGCCGTCGATCCGCACGATATCGCCCGTATCATGCCAGCCTTCAGGCGGCGGGTGGATCGCGCCGGGCTGCTCCCCCATCAGATAGCCGAGCATGATGTTCGGCCCGCGCACCGAAAGCCGCCCGCCCTCGGCAATCCCGGCCACCGCCTCCAAGCGCGCCTCGATCCCCGGCAGCAGACGCCCGACGCTGCCGAAGCGATTGGCGCGCGGCGTATTCAGGGCGAGCACCGGCCCGGTTTCCGAGACGCCGTAGCCCTCCAGAATCCGCACCCCGAACTTCTCAGTGTAGAGCCGCTGCGTCGCGGATTTCACCGGCTCCGCTCCGGCGACGCAGAAGCGCAGGGTGCGGAAATCCGTGGGCTCGGCATTGCGGGCATAGCCCATGAGGAAGGTATCGGTGCCGAAGAGCACGGTCGCCCCGGTTTTGCGCACGAGTTCCGGAATTGTCTTGTAGTGCAGTGGGGAGGGATAGCTGAAGATCGGCACCCCATGGGCGAGGGGGAGCAGGAACCCCGCGGTAAGGCCGAAGGAATGGAAGAGCGGCAGGACGTTGAAAATCCGGTCCGCCCGGCCGTATTCGATCACCGCCGCAACCTGGGCGATATTGGCCAGCATCGCGCCCTGGCTGATGACGACGCCCTTGGGCCGCCCTTCCGAGCCGGAGGTGAAGACGATCGCGGCCCGGTCGCCAGCGCCGCCACCGCTGAGCAACGGCCGGGTGCCTTGGGCGAGGCCGCGCAGCTTGGCGGTGAGGCCGATCTCCTTCCGCAGATCCTCGAGATAGACGAAGCGCGGCCGTTCGGCCGGGGGCGCCGCCTCGATCCCCTCGATGAGGGCTTCGAGCCCCGCCTTGGCGATAAAGGCGCGCGAGGTAAGGATGGTGCGGATCTGGGCGGCATGGCAGGCATGCAGGGTATTGGCGACGCCGGCCGTGAAGTTCAGCAAGGTCGGCACGCGGCGGGCAGAGGAGAGGCCGAGCAGCAGCGCGAAGGTCGCATTCGCACTCGGCATCAGCACGCCGACCGCCTCGCCCGCCTCGGTGAAAGGCAGGATCGCGCGGCCGAGGACAGCGGCACCGGTGAAGAGGCGGCGATAGGTCAGCTTGCCCGAGAGCGGATCCTCGCAGGCGGTGCGGCTGAGGCCGTGGCGATGGGCAGCCGTGGCGATGGCGGCGAAGAGCGTGCCATCCCGCGGGGCTGCCTGCCACTCCGCCTCGATCATCCGGCGATGCAGGGCCGCGACCGCTGCGGCGCGGAGCGGCCTGCCGCTCAGCCCTTGCGGTAACGCAAGAGGCTCGGCGGCCAGGGCGGTGATGCGCAGCTTCGGGAAGAGCCGGCGGCGAACCTGATGCTGCGGCACGCGGGAGAGGAGCGAGTGCTCCGCCCCGTCGAGATGGAGCGCGAGGACGGGCGCCCCGCTCCGCGCCGCGATGAGCGCGGCCGCTTCGTCCACCTTCATATGCGCGCCGGCGATGCCGAGGCGGCCTTCCGGGAAGATCACGAGGCTACGGCCTTCTCGCAGTGCGCGCAGCAGCCGGCGGGTGGCCATTATTGGCTGGTCGGTGCCGATCCAGATGGTCTCAGCGAAGGGCTGCCCGAAGCGGCGGAGGAAGCGCATCCAGGGCCGGCGGAGGAAGGACCGCTCGACCACGAAGACCGGCGGCGTTTCGAGGATGGCGAGGGTGACCAGCGCATCGAGCCAGCTCGTATGAGCGACCGCGATGATGGCGCCCGCAGCCTGCGGCCGGAGGTGCTCGGCGCCCCGGATCTCCACCCGATGGAGAAGCCGGAGGAGCAGCCAGAGCAGGTCTGGCAGCCGGCGGAGCGGCACCGTGACGAGCATGGCCGCGGCGACGGCCAAGGAGCCGAGGCCGAGCAGGCCGAAGATGAGCGGCACGCCGAGGCCCAAGCCGAGCAGCACGGCGGCGCCGAGGGCGCCGATCGCCATGCCGGCGGCCGAGACGACATTGGCCCCTGCCACCGCGCGGGCGCGATGGTCAGGCCGCGCCCAGGCCTGGATGGCGGCGAAGCTCGGTACCGCGAGCAGCCCGCCGGCGGCCGAGACAAGCACGAGATCGAGGAAGACATGGCGGGTGAGATCGGCCCGGCCATGGGCGCCCGCCGTCGTCAGCCAGAGATCGCAGAGAAAGGCGCCCACCAGGGCGGTGCCGAGCACTGCCGGCAGCAGGCTCACCCGGCGGCCGATGAGCTGCGCGGTCAGCAGCGAGCCGGCGGCGATGCCGACGCAGAAGAGCAGCAGGGCGAAGGTCGCCGTTTCCCGGCTGCCGCCGAGAGACTGCTTGATGAGACCCGGCATCAGGCCGAGCGCGATGGCGCCGACGAGCCAGAACCAGGCATTGGCGAGTGCCGCCCAGAAGATGCGCCGATCGCCACGCAACTCCCCCACCAGCCCGAAGGTGGAGGCGAGGATATTGCGGCGGATGCGGAGATCGGGCGCCGCCTCCCCGGTTTTCGGGATGCGGCGGGCGGCGAGCCAGCTCAGCACCGCGCAGAGCAGCACGGCACTTGCCAGCACGAGCGGGCCGAAGGGCAGGGTGGAGGCGAGGCCGCCCGCCGCCGTGCCGCCGATGATGGCGAGGAAGGTCGCGCCCTCCACCAGCGCATTGGCCGCCGTCAGCGCCTCGCGCGGCAGATGGTCCGGCAGGATCGCGTATTTGACGGGGCCGAAGAGCGCGGAGAGCACCCCGAAGGCAAAGAGGGCGAGGAAGAGAAGCGGGATGCTCTGAAGCAGGAAACCCACGACCGCGAGAATGGCGACGGCCATTTCGACGAGCTTGATACCCTGGGCGAGCCGCGCCTTGTCGTAGCGATCCGCCATCTCGCCGCCGAGGGCGGAGAGCAGGAAGAAGGGTAGGATAAAGACCGCCCCAGCGAGGGTGATCAGCGCATTGGCCGTGTGCGGCGGCTCGCCCGCGCCCACACCTCCCCCGAGCTTGCCCCAGAGGATGAGAAACAGCAGCGCATTCTTCAGGAAATTGTCATTGAAGGCGGCGAAAAATTGACACCAGAACAGCGGCGCGAAGCGGCGCTGCGTCAGCAGCCAGCGGATCATCCTGCTTTCCCATTCTGCTCCGGCGCTCATCTCACCCCAAACGCCCTGTTGTTCCTACGGCCTGCGTCGGCCGACGGAGCCGGCCCGGCACCTGCCATGCGGAATATGGTTTCCCAGAGACCGCCGCCTCGGCTAGATCGGCTGCAAGGATTGAACGGAACCGAGAGCCATGCCCGATACTGCCATCACCTCCCCCGCGGAAGATTTCAAGGTACGTGATTTCAGCCTCGCCGATTGGGGGCGGAAGGAAATCTCGATGGCCGAGGACGAGATGCCCGGCCTGATGGCGCTACGCGCCGAATACGGCGCGACGAAGCCGCTCGCCGGCGCGCGCATCGCCGGCTGCCTGCATATGACGATCCAGACGGCCGTGCTGATCGAAACGCTGGTGGCGCTCGGCGCCACCGTCCGCTGGTCATCCTGCAATATCTTCTCGACCCAGGATCATGCCGCCGCTGGCATCGCCGCTGCGGGCATCCCGGTCTTCGCCTGGAAGGGGATGAATGAGGAGGAATTCTGGTGGTGCATCGAGCAGACGGTGCGCGGGCCGGACGGCTGGACGCCGAACATGATCCTCGACGACGGCGGCGACCTCACCGTTCTCATGCACCAGAAATACCCCGAGATGCTGGCCGATGTGCGCGGCATCTCGGAAGAGACGACGACCGGCGTGCATCGCCTGTGGGAGATGGCGAAGGAGGGCAAGCTCCTGGTGCCGGCCATCAACGTCAACGACAGCGTGACCAAGTCGAAGTTCGACAACCTCTACGGCTGCCGCGAAAGCCTGGTGGACGCCATCCGCCGTGGAACGGACGTGATGCTCGCCGGCAAGGTCGCCGTCGTCGCGGGCTTCGGCGATGTCGGCAAGGGGTCCGCCGCATCCTTGCGCAACGGCGGCTGCCGCGTACTGGTGACGGAAGCCGATCCCATCTGCGCCCTGCAGGCGGCGATGGAAGGCTATGAGGTGGTGACGATGGAAGACGCAGCGCCGCGCGGCGATATCTTCGTGACCGCGACCGGCAATATCGACGTGATCACCATCGAGCATATGCGGGCGATGAAGAACCGCGCCATCGTCTGCAACATCGGCCATTTCGACAGCGAGATCCAGATCGAGGCGCTGCGCAACTACCGGTGGGACAATGTGAAGCCGCAGGTGGATGAGGTGATCTTCCCGGACGGCAAGCGCCTGATTGTGCTGAGCGAGGGGCGGCTGGTGAACCTCGGCAATGCGACCGGGCATCCGAGCTTCGTGATGTCCGCCTCCTTCACCAACCAGGTGCTGGCGCAGATCGAACTCTGGACGGCGAAGCCCGGCACCTATGAGAAGCGCGTCTATACCCTGCCGAAGGTGCTGGACGAGAAGGTGGCGGCGCTGCATCTCGCGAAAGTCGGCGCGGCCTTGACCAAGCTGACGCCGAAGCAGGCCGAGTATATCGGCGCCGCCGGCGTCAACGGCCCCTTCAAGCACGATCTCTATCGCTACTGAGGGAGGGACGACCTCCCTTGGGAGGCCGGCCCGCGGAACAGCGCCGCGGGCCGGTCCCTCAAAGGTTCGGCCGAAGGAAGGCCGCGCGCGGCCGCCCGCCCGGGGCCCACGCGGCCGGGCGGCGAGCCTATCGACCCGATCGGCTCAGCCCACTGGCTGCCCGCTGCCGCAAACCCCCAGGAGCTGCGCCGTCTCGTGCAGAGGCAGGCCGACCACGGCGGAATAGCTGCCGCCGAGATAGCGGATGAAGCGCGCAGCCCGCCCCTGAATGGCATAGCCGCCGGCTTTGCCCCGCCATTCCCCGCTCGCGAGATAGGCGGCGATTTCACGCTCGCTGAGCCGCGCGAAGGTGACGACCGAGGAAACGAGCTTGCGCCTGAGCGGCGGCTGTGGGCGACCATCCGCTAGGCTTGGCAGCGCGAGCACGACGGCGGTATGCACCTGATGGCGCCGGCCGGAGAGGAGGGTCAGGCAGGCGCGGGCCGTGGCCTCATCCTCCGCCTTAGGCAGGATGCGGCGACCTGCGGCGACCACGGTATCGGCGGCGAGGATCGGGCGATCGGGTAGGCGGCTCGCGATGGCCAGCGCCTTGTCGGCGGCGATGCGCTGCGCATAGGGGCGCGGTAGCTCGCGCGGGCGCGGCGTCTCATCGACATCCGGCGCGAGGATCAGCTCCGGCGTCAGTCCGATTTGCGCGAGAAGCTCAAGGCGGCGGGGGCTGGCGGAGGCCAGAACCAGGCCGCGGGGCGGGCGGTCGCTGATTATTTGTACCGGAAGGTGATGCGGCCCTTGGTCAGGTCATAGGGCGTCATCTCGACGTTCACGCGGTCCCCCGCGAGGACACGAATCCGGTTCTTGCGCATCTTGCCGCTGGTATGGGCAAGGATCACATGGTCATTATCGAGTTTGACGCGGAACATGGCGTTGGGCAGAAGCTCCGAAACCATGCCGCTAAACTCGATCATGTCTTCTTTTGACATTGATCGGTCATTATCCTCTGGATGATGGAACGTAGCAGTAAATGGCGCGGCCCACCGCCAGGGTCAAGCATTACGTCGGCTGCGAGGCGAGGCGGCCGCTCAGGGCTGTCACTCTCCCCAAGCAGAGCCCGCCTGCCCCGGCTGAGCCGGAACGCTCCGAAAGCCGCCGCCAAAACGATGGGCGTGAGGGGGCTCAGCGCGGGCTGAGCACCATCACCATCTGGCGGTTTTCCATCTTCGGCATCTGCTCGACCTTGGTCTGCTGATCCATATCCGCGCGGATCCGCTCAAGCACGCGCACGCCGATATCCTGATGCGCCATCTCGCGCCCGCGGAAGCGCAGCGTGACCTTCACCTTGTCGCCCTCCTCGATGAAGGACTTCATGGCGCGCAGCTTCACCTGGTAATCGTTCTCGTCGATATTCGGGCGGACCTTGATTTCCTTGATCTCGATAACCCGTTGGCGCTTGCGCGCTTCGTTCTTCTTCTTTTGCTGCTCGTATTTGAACTTGCCGTAATCGAGGATCTTGACGACGGGCGGTTCGGCGTTCGGGCTGATTTCCAGCAGATCGAGGCCGACCGAGAAGGCGCGCTGCAGCGCATCGCGGGCGGTCATCACGCCGAGCATCTCGCCATCCTGATCGATCAGGCGAACCTGAGGCGAGCGGATTTCCTCGTTGACGCGGGGGCCGTCGCCGCGCGGGGGTGTCGTCGGGGCTTGGGGTGGCCTAGGGATGGAGCTCTCCTGTCATTGTTGAGGCGGTCGGTCCGGATGGTTGGCGGAAGGGTGGCTTTATCGCCACTCTCAACCGAAATCCTTAAAAACCCGAACCTATATCGGGGATCATGCCCCTCATCCGCAAGAGGGACATGATCAAGCCTGCCTTGCCACCCGCTGGGTGGCGGCTTTTTTTTACCCGCGCCGCAGATCGGGCGCGGTCGCTTCCGCGCAGAGCCGCGTTACCACCTCGTCCAGCCCGAGCACCTCCTGCCCTTCCGTGCCGAGGCGGCGGAGGCTGACCTCGCGCCGCTCGGCCTCCCGCCGGCCGACCACCGCGATGACCGGCACGAGCGCGAGGCTATGCTCCCGCACCTTGGCGTTGATCTTCTCGTTGCGCAGATCGGTTGCCACCTGAAGGCCGGCGGCGCGGAGCGATGCGGCCACCTCTTCGGCATAGTCGTTCGCATCCGAGACGATGGGCGCGACGACGACCTGCGTCGGTGCGAGCCACAGCGGGAAGCGGCCGGCATATTGCTCGATCAGGATGCCCAGGAAACGCTCGAAGCTGCCGAGGATGGCGCGGTGGAGCATGACGGGGCGATGGCGGGCGCCGTCCTCGCCGATATAGTCGGCGTCGAGCCGCTCCGGCAGCACGAAATCCACCTGCAGCGTGCCGCACTGCCAATCCCGCCCGATCGCGTCGCGCAGGACGAATTCGAGCTTCGGGCCATAGAAGGCGCCTTCGCCGGGGTTGAGCTCGTACTCCACCCCGGCCTCGGCGCAGGCGCGTTTGAGCGCCGCCTCGGCCTGATCCCAGACCGCATCCGTGCCCGCCCGCATCTCCGGCCGGTCGGAGAATTTCACCCGGAAATCCGCGAAGCCGAGATCCTGGTAGATCGAGGAGAGCAGGGCGACGAAGCGCACCGTCTCGGGCGTGATTTGATCTTCGGTGCAGAAGATATGCGCGTCGTCCTGGGTGAAGGCGCGCACCCGCATGATGCCGTGCAGCGCGCCTGAGGGCTCGTAGCGATGGCAGGAGCCGAATTCCGCCATGCGCCAGGGGAGCTCCCGGTAGGAGCGGAGCCCCTGGTTGAAGATCTGTACATGGCAGGGGCAGTTCATCGGCTTCAGCGCGAGGGTGATGTCCGGCTCCTCCGCCACCGTGGCGATGAACATATTCTGGCGGAACTTCTCCCAATGGCCCGACGCCTCCCAGAGCGCGCGGTCCACGAGCTGCGGCGTCTTCACCTCGTCATAGCCCGCGCCTTCGAGGCGGCGGCGCATGTAGCTTTCGAGGGTGCGGTAGAGGCGCCAGCCCTTCGGGTGCCAGAAGATCGAGCCTTGCGCCTCCGCCTGCATATGAAAGAGATCCATCGCCTTGGCGATGCGCCGATGGTCCCGCCGCTCGGCCTCTTCCAGCATCTGCAGATAGGCGTCCAACTCCTTCTGGTCGCGCCAGGCGGTGCCGTAGATGCGGCTGAGCATGGCGTTGCGGTGATCGCCCCGCCAATAGGCGCCGGCGACCTTCATGAGCTTGAAGGCGGTGCCGACATCGCCGGTATCGCGCATATGCGGGCCCCGGCAGAGGTCGATCCACTCCCCCTGGCGATAGAGGGTGATCGTCTCCGTCACCGGCAGATCCTGGATCAGCTCGGCCTTGTAGCGCTCCCCGCGCTCGCGGAAGAAGGCGATCGCCGCATCCCGCTCCCAAACCTCGCGGGTGAAGGGCCGGCGGGCGGCGACGATCTCGCGCATCTTGGCTTCGATCTTCGGCAGATCTTCGAGGGTGAAGGGCTCGTTGCGGGCAAAGTCGTAGTAAAAGCCGTTCTCGATCGCGGGGCCGATCGTTACCTCCGTGCCGGGGTAGAGCGCCTGCACGGCCTCGGCCAGGACATGGGCGCTGTCATGGCGGATAAGCTCCAGCGCCTCGGGGTCCTTGCGCGTGACGAAGGTGACGGCGGCATCGCTTTCGATGCTGCGGGAGAGATCGACGAGCTTGCCGTCCACCCGCATGGCCAGCGCCGCGCGGGCGAGGCCGGGGCCGATATCGGCCGCCACCGTGGTGCCGGTGACGGGGCCCGCGAAGTGTCGCACGGAGCCGTCAGGCAGGGTGATGGCGGGCATGGCAAATCTCTCGGTTGAAGCCGCGAAGGACGGAAGGGCGCCTATCTAGGGGGCGGGCCGCCCTCGCCGCAAGCCTCAGCCGCTCACCCCTGCCGCTCACCGTCGCGGCCCCCCCCCGGCGCCGCGAGCGCTTTCTCTCAGGCCTGCGGCTCCATCGCGGCTGAGGCGGGCGAAGGGGCGTGCAGCCGTTACGCGATGCCGGAAGCGGCCTCCGCTTCCGGTGCCGTCTTCGTTGTGGCGAGCGGCCCGAGGGCGGCCGCGATGGCGAAGGGCCCGGGCAGCGCATCCCGCGGGAACAGCCGGTTGACATGGCCCATCTTGCGGCCGGGCCGCGCCTCCGCCTTGCCGTAGTGATGCGGGATGAGGCCGGGGGTCGCGAGGATCGCGGGCCAGAGCGCCATCTCCTCCGGCCCCACGAGGTTTTTCATCACCGCATCCGAATGCCGCAGCGCGGGCGGCAGCGGCAGGCCGGCGACCGCGCGGATATGCAGCTCAAACTGGCTCGCGGGGCAGGCATCGAGCGTCCAATGTCCGGAATTATGCGGCCGTGGCGCGATTTCGTTCACCCGCAGCCCGCCCTCCCGATCGACGAACATCTCGACCGCGAGGAGCCCGACGAGATCGAGCGCTTCCGCGACCCGGCGGCCGAGCGCCTGGGCGGCCTCGGCGAGGTCTTGCGGGATGCGGGCCGGGGCGAAGGTGAGATCGAGGATGCCGTCCCGATGCTGGTTCTCGACCGTATCGAAAGCGACGAGCGCGCCATCCGCCCCGCGCGCGACGATGACGCTCACCTCGCAGGCGAAATCGACGAAGCCTTCGAGGATGAGGGGCTTGGGGGCGAGGGCGTGGAAGGCGGCCAGCGCTTGTTCAGGCGAGCTGACCCGCGCCTGGCCGCGCCCATCATAGCCGAGGCGGCTGGTCTTGAGGATGCCGGGCAGGCCGACCGCGGCGATGGCGGTGGCGAGGGAGGCTTCGTCCCGCACCTCGGCCCAGGGTGCGGTCGGCACGCCGGCGGCGGCCAGGAAGGATTTCTCGGCCACCCGATCCTGGCTGATGCCGAGGATGCGCGCCGAGGGACGCACCGGCTTGCGGTCTTCGAGAAGGGCGAGGCCGGCCGCGCTGACATTCTCGAATTCGAAGGTGATAACATCGACGGCATCGGCGAAGCGCCGGAGAGCGGCCTCGTCCTCATAGGCGCCGAGGGTGACGCCGGAGGCGACCTGCGCGGCAGGCCCGGCGGCTTCCTCGGTCAGCACGTGGCTGCGAAAGCCGAGGCGGGCGGCGGCGATCGCCGACATGCGGCCGAGCTGGCCGCCGCCCACGATGCCGATGGTCTGGCCCGGCTCCAGCCTCACGCCGCCGGCTCCTCGGCCGGTTCCTCGGCGACCGCCTCGGTCTGCGCGGCGCGCCAAGTCTCCAGCCGCTCGGCGAGCATCGGATCGGTGAGGGCAAGGATGGCTGCCGCCGTCAGCGCCGCGTTGATGGCGCCGGCGCGGCCGATGGCGAAAGTCGGCACCGGCACGCCGCCCGGCATCTGGACGATCGAGAGCAGGCTATCCAGCCCCTTCAGCGCATGGGTTTCGACCGGCACGCCAAGCACGGGCAGGATGGTCCAGGAGGCGCACATGCCGGGGAGATGCGCAGCACCCCCAGCCCCCGCGATGACGACGCGCAGCCCCCGCCCGCGCGCCGCCTTGGCATAGGCGGAGAGGCGATCCGGCGTGCGATGGGCGGAGACGATGCGGGTCTCGTACGGAATATGCAGGGCGGCCAGGGTTTCGGCCGCGTGCCGCATGGTCGCCCAGTCCGATTGGCTGCCCATGATGACGCCAACCAGGGGCAGGGCGGGTTTTTCACTGGTCATGGCGGTCCGTCAGGCGATGTTGTCAGGGATGAGCCGGCTTTCGAGCTTGGCGATCTCGTCCTTCAGCACGAGCTTGCGCTTCTTGAGCCGCTGCACGCTGAGCTGATCATGGGCGCCAAGCTCGCTCATCCGGATGATGACCGTGTCGAGATCCCGGTGTTCGCTGCGCAGGTCATGCAGTCGTCGCAAAAGCGTATCGCGGTCAGAGAGCATTGCACGGCCTTATCATGGGCGTCGCTTCGCTCATACCCTTCGCATCTGCACCCATGCAATCGCCTTGAGGGGTCGCATTTCCGGTGGAATGTGACAGTCCGGTGGCAGTAGCATCCCCTGCCGGCCGGGCCTCCGAAGGGCGGCCGGCATCGTCAGCACGCTTGTGAGAAGGGAGTTGCCATGAATCTGCAGGCCCGTCTGGAAACGCTGAAAGACCGCCATGCGAGCATTGAGGCGCGCCTCGCCTCCGAGGATCGCCGACCTGCCCCGGACAGCGACACCATCACCTCCCTCAAGCGCGAAAAACTCCGGCTCAAGGAAGAAATGAGCCGGCTTGCCGACGGCACCGGGCATTAAGCGAGAGCCGGGCCGGTAGCCGCGGCGTCAGCCGGACCGGAAAAGAAGAAGGGCAGGCCGTGTGCCTGCCCTTTCGCTTGCGCAAGGCCCTGTTTCATGCGGCTGATCGGGCGCGGCCGATCACTCGGCCCTGGCCGAGCCTTGAACCTCGGGCGGGGAGGCGGCCGGGCCGCGCTCCGTCAGGCGGCGTCGTTTTCCGGCATCGGCGGCGGCGGCACCTGCTTGCCCTCGCGGATCAGCCGGTCATTCGCCTGGGCAACCGCTTCATTGAGGTCACTCTGCTTGCAGAGGCCGAGGATCACCGGGTCGCGCGGCTTGATATTGGCGCTGTTCCAATGGCTCCGCTCCCGCACTTTCTGGATCGTCTCCTTCGTCGTGCCGAGCAGCTTGGAGAGCTGCTGCTCGGACAGCTGCGGGAAGTTGCGCAGCAGGAAGGCGATGGCATCGGGCCGGTCGTTCCGCTTGGCGACGGGGGTGTAGCGGCCACCCTTGGTCTTCTTGGTGCTCGGCACAGCGGAGGCGAGGATGCGCAGCCGCGCGCCCGGATCCTGCTCGCAGCGGGCGATATCCTCGGCCGCGACCTGGTTGTTGGCTACCGGATCGTAGCCGATGATGCCCTGTGCCACTTCGCCATCGGCGATCGCCTGCACTTCCAGCGGATGCATGCCGCAGAAATCAGCGATCTGCTCGAAGGTCAGGCCGGTCTTGTCGATCAGCCATACGGCGGTTGCCTTGGGCATCAGAGGAAGGGTCATTGTCGAAACACCTGAAATCACCCGCGTGGACGCGGATGTGAGGTAAGCGGTTCATGTCCGGATCGGAACCGGATATGGACGCCGCTCCCCGATCCGGTCAAGTCGCGTAAGCCTGTTATGATGGCGGGGCAGGGAATACGGGCGGCGGCAGACCGGGCGGCCGGTGGCTGACGAAGACCTGCATGCGAAAGCCGTCCCGCTCGAAGGCGCTGGCGGGCTCCTCGCTCATGCCGATGCTGGTGAGCAGCATGAGGGAGGCGGCGTTGTTCCCCCGCGCGACCGCGATGATGCGGGTGAGGCCGCGCCGTTCATGCCCGAAATGCAAGGCGGCGATCGCCGCTTCCCGCGCAAGGCCGTGGCCGCGCGCTTCCGGCCAGAAGGCGAAGCGGAGCGCCATGCCCCGCCCATCCGCCCGCGGCACGATGCCGGCGACGCCGTAGAAGGCCTCCGTCTTGCGATCACGCGCGGCCCAGAGGCCGATGCCGAGCGCCCCCCAGGCGCGCACTTCATCCGCCAGTTCCGCCGCTGCCTGCCAGGGCGCGCGCACCCCGCCAAGCATCATGGCATAGGCCCGCGGGTCCGCCTTCAGGGCCATCAGATCGGCGGCATCGGTGCCGGAAACCGGCCGCATGACGAGACGACCAGTGCGCACCACCCAGGCGGGGTTCCACCCGCCCTCATGCGCCGCATGCGGGTTGCTGGCATTCACGGCGTCGCCTCCTTGGCCGAGCGGGAAAGGGCGGGGAGCGGAGGAAAGGCGGCCCCGCCGCCTCAGCGCGCCAGCGGGCGATACTTGATGCGATGCGGCTCGGTCGCCTGGGGGCCGAGGCGACGGCGCTTATCCTCTTCGTAATCCTGGAAATTGCCCTCGAACCATTCGACGTGGCTATCCCCCTCGAAAGCGAGGATGTGGGTCGCCAGACGATCGAGGAACCAGCGATCATGGGAGATGATGACGGCGCAGCCGGGGAACTCGGCCAGCGCCTCTTCCAGAGCCCGCAGCGTATCGACATCGAGGTCGTTGGTCGGCTCGTCGAGCAGGATGACGTTCGCTTCCTTCTGCAGCATCTTGGCGAGATGCACGCGGTTGCGCTCACCGCCCGAGAGGATGCCGACCTTCTTCTGCTGGTCCGAGCCCTTGAAGTTGAAGGCGCCCACATACGCGCGAGAGGCCACCGTCCGCTTGCCGAGATGGATCACGTCCGTCCCGCCCGAAATCTCTTCCCAGACGTTCTTGTTGGGGTCGAGGCTGTCGCGGGACTGGTCGACATAGCCGAGCTTCACCGTCTCGCCGATCTTGAGGCTGCCGCCATCCGGCGTTTCCTGGCCCATGATCATGCGGAAGAGGGTGGATTTGCCGGCGCCATTCGGCCCGATGACGCCGACGATGCCGCCCGGCGGCAGCTTGAAGTTCAGCCCGTCGATGAGCAGCCGATCGCCGAAGCCCTTCTGAAGCTCGACCGCCTCGATCACCAGCCCGCCGAGGCGGGGGCCGGGCGGAATGACGATTTCGGCGACGCCGCCGGCGCGCTCCTGGCTCGCCTGCAACATCTCCTCGTAGCGCTTGATGCGCGCCTGGCTTTTGGTCTGGCGCGCGCGGGGCGAGGAGGAAATCCACTCGGCTTCGGCGGCGAGCGCCCGCTGGCGGGCAGTCTCTTCCTTCTCTTCCTGGGCCAGGCGCTTGCGCTTCTGATCCAGCCAGGAGGAGTAATTGCCTTCGAAGGGGTAGCCGCGGCCGCGCTCGATTTCCAGGATCCAATTGGTCACATTGTCCAGGAAGTAGCGGTCATGGGTGATGACCATGACGGTGCCCTGATACTCCCGCAGGGTGTGTTCGAGCCAGGAGACGCTTTCGGCGTCCAGATGGTTGGTCGGCTCGTCGAGCAGCAGCAGATCGGGCTTTTCCAGAAGCAGCCGGCAGAGGGCGACGCGGCGGCGCTCCCCGCCCGAAAGCTTGTCGATCACGCTATCGGCGGGCGGGCAGCGCAGCGCGTCGAGCGCGATCTCAATGCGGCGGTCCATCTCCCAGCCGTCACCGGCGTCGATCTTCTCCTGCAGGCTCGCCTGCTCGGCGAGGAGGGCGTTCATCTCCTCCTCTTCCATCGGCTCCATGAAGCGCTCGGAGATCGCATTGAAGCGGGCGAGCGCCGCCTTTACCTCGGCGAAGGCCTCGGCCACGTTCTCGCCCACCGTCTTGGTCGGGTCGAGCTGCGGCTCCTGCTCCAGATAGCCAACGCGCACGCCATCCGCCGCCCATGCTTCGCCGCCGTATTCCTTGTCGATCCCAGCCATGATCTTGAGCAGCGTCGATTTACCGGCGCCGTTGACGCCGAGCACACCGATCTTGACGCCCGGCAGGAAGGAGAGGGTGATGCCCTTGAAGACCTCGCGCCCACCGGGATAGGCCTTGGTCAGATCCTTCATCACATAGACATATTGATAGGCGGCCATGGCGTTGCTCCGTATGCGCGCGGTTGCCGTGCTCTAGGGATTATCGGGGTGCGGGGCAACCGCCGCGAGCTTCGGGAACGGGGACTGCGCCCGGCAGGACTCGAACCCGCAACCAAGCCGTTATGAGCGGCCCGCTCTAACCATTGAGCTACAGGCGCAGACTGCGGGGTATCCCAGAGGCCGGGGGCTTTTGGCAAGCGCTCCCGTGCAAGGCTTCCCTCTTTCGCGATACTCCGCTTTCAGGCAACTTTCGGTCGGGAAACTTCGAGAAGCCGTGCCATGTCTTACGCTACCTCGCGCAGCAGCCGAACTGCCGCCGCCGCCCCGCCGCCCACGGGGCGCATCATCCTTGCCAGCCTCGTCGGCACCACGGTCGAATTCTACGACTTCTATATCTATGGCACGGCGGCCGCGCTGGTGCTGGGGCCGGTCTTCTTCCCCTCGCATGTGCCGCAGATCGAGACGCTGGCGGCCTTCCTCACCTTCGGCATCGCCTTCCTGGCGCGGCCGGTGGGGGCTTTCCTCTTCGGCCATTTCGGTGATCGCTTCGGGCGGAAATCGACCCTCGTCGCCTCCATGCTCGTCATGGGCATCTCGACGACGCTGATCGGCCTGCTGCCGAGCTACGCGACAGCGGGGCTGCTCGCGCCGATCCTGCTCTGCCTTATGCGGCTCGGCCAGGGGATCGGCCTCGGCGGCGAATGGGGCGGGGCGGCGCTGATCGCGACCGAGAGCGCCCCGCCCGGGCGCCGCGCGCTTTACGGCATGTTCCCGCAGCTCGGCCCCTCGATCGGCTTCCTGATCTCCAACGGCGTCTTCCTGCTGCTCTTCACGGTGCTCTCGACGGCGCAGTTCCTCGCCTGGGGCTGGCGCATCCCCTTCCTGCTCAGCGCCGTGCTGGTCGGGATCGGGCTTTACGTGCGCGGCAGGCTGCCGGAAACCGCGGCCTTCCAGAAGGCGGTGGCGCGGCACGAGCGGGTGCGCCTGCCGGTGCGCGAGGTGATCCTGCGCCAGGGGCTGCCGTTGCTCCAGGGCGCCTTCGCCATCGTCGTCTGCTACGCGCTCTTCTATATCTCGACGGTCTTTGCCCTCGGCTACGGCACCCATGCCGGGCATATCCCGCGCAGCACCTTCATCGGGCTGCTTTGCATCGGCATTCTTGCTATGGCCGCCGCCACGCCGATTGCCGCCGCGATGGCCGATCGGTTCGGCCGCCGCCCGGTCCTGCTCGGCGCGGCGCTGGCGGCCGGGCTTTCCGGCTTCCTCATCGCCCCGCTGCTCGGCTCGGGCAGCGTGCCGCTGGTGCTGGTCTTCCTGATCCTCGAACTCGGGCTGATGGGCTTCACCTTCGCCCCCCTCGGCGCCTTCCTGCCGGAGCTTTTCCCGACCAACCTGCGCTATTCCGGCGCCTCCGCGGCCTATGCGCTCGGCGGCATTCTCGGCGGCTCGCTCGCCCCTTATATCGCGCAGCGGCTGGTGGCAGCCGGCGGCCTGCGCTGGGTGGGCTACTACATCACCGCCGCGGCGGCGGTGAGTTTCATCGCGGTCCTGACCACGGCCGAGACCAAGGGGCGGGACATGACCCGGCTTTAGCCGGCCGCATCCTGGCTTTCGGCTTGGCAAACCGGGCCGAATGGACGAGGGTGCGCGCCGCCTTGCGCGTTTCGCAAAATTTTCGGAAAGCCCGGAGACCATCATGGATGTGACCAAGATTCCGACCGGCAAAGCCCCGCCGGAGGATGTCAATGTGGTGATCGAGATCCCGCAGGGATCCGCCGTCAAATACGAGGTGGACAAGGAGAGCGGCGCGGTCTTCGTCGATCGCTTCCTGTTCACGCCGATGGCCTATCCGGCCGCCTACGGCTTCATTCCCAATACCCTCTCCGAGGATGGCGATCCGGCGGATGCGCTGGTGCTGGTTCCTGCCCAGGTGGTGCCGGGCGCGGTGATCCGGGCGCGGCCGATCGGCGTGCTGCTGATGGAGGACGAGAGCGGCAAGGACGAAAAGATCGTCTGCGTGCCGCATGACAAGGTGCACCCGCAGTTCAAGGGCCAGAACGAGCTTTCGAGCCTGCCCGAGATCACCCGCCAGGCGATCGAGCATTTCTTCACCCGCTACAAGGATCTCGAACCCGGCAAATGGGTGAAGGTGACCGGCTGGGGCGATAGCGCGGCCGCCAAGGCGGCCATCAGCGCCGCCGTGAAGGCCTATGAGGCAGCGAAGAAGGGCTGAAACCGCCGCCTTCGTCGCCTATATGGAAAGGGTGGCCGCGGCCACCCTTTTTCATTGGGCGGAGCTATCGCTTGAGGAGCATGCGGCCATCGGCGAGCTGATCCTCACCCTCGACGCGGCGCAGGCGGAAGCGGCCGTCGCGGATGGCGCCCGGCGCTACTTCGCGGCCGCTCATGCGCGGGTGACGCCTTTCGTCGATGCCCACTTCTCGCTCTCCGGCACGCTCGCGCTGCACCAGGCGGCGGTCGGCCTCGATATCCTGCGGGCGCCTGCGAACCTGACGCTCGCGGCGCCGCAACTCGCCTTGCAACTCGGTAGCCGGATCGCGGGCCGGCTTGGCGCGCCACGCGTGGCCCGCGCGCTCAATCGCTCCATCCTCATCGAGACCGCGCTTTCGCGCGAGATCGAATGGCTGATCCATACCGAACTGCTCGATCTGCCGATCCGCCAGAAGGCGCGGGAAAGCAGGCGGGATGGGCTGGCCCGCGCCATCCTGGAAAGCCCCACGGTTGCCATGACGCTCGAATCCATGCTGCTCGCGATCGGGCGACAGGGGGGCGACCCGGCCTTTCGCGAGCGGCTGCGCGCGGCGATGGCGGAATATGGCCTCTCGCGCAATGCCGCGGCCGAGATCACCACCGGGCTCATCAACCTCGCTGCCGGCGCCCTCGCTTTGCAGAAGGTGACGCCCGGCGCCGCGACCCTCGGGCCGGCGCTGGCCAGCGCCCTCTCGCAGCAGATGGCGATCGGCAGCTTTCCCTTCGGCTCCTGGCTCGGCACCGCCTGGTACGCGCTCTTCCCCACGGCTCCCGCGGCGGGGCTGGTGATGACGACGACAGGCGGGGTGATGCTCGCTTCCGCCGCGCTCGCCGCCTTTGCGGGCGTCATCGCCGATCCCATCCAGCGCGCTACCGGCCTGCATGCGCGGCGGCTGCATGCGATGATCGACAAGCTGGAGGATGGGTTCTTCGATCCCCTCGCCCCCGGCTTCGCCGTGCATGCCCATTACGTCGCCCGGCTGCTCGATCTCTTCGACCTTCTGGCGGCCACCGCCCGACTCGTGCGATAGCGGCCGGCGAGAGCGAGACGGGGCCACCTGCCTTCGCCAGATGTCATGCGCCCGTGATCGACGCTGGCGGCGGGCTTTGGCAAGCGTGGCGGGTTCGGCGGCTCGCCCTCGCCACCAGCCCTAACAAGGAACGCCGATGGAATACGGTCGCCGCTTCAAATTTCTGATCTGTGTACCCTTCTTCAGCGAAGCGGACCTCGAGGGCGCGCGGCTCGCCCAGATCATCGGCGAGGTGGAGCAGGACGGCTACACCGTGCTGCGCGCCCGGCGGGAGGAGGATGCCGAACTCGTCATCCGGACGGACGCCGCCATCGGCTGCGTGGTGATCGACTGGGGCAAGAAGGGGATGGATGGCAAGACCTCCGCCCTCATCACCCTCATCCGCAAGCGCGGCCTCGACGTGCCGATCATCCTGCTCGTGCGGCGGCAGACGCTGGAGCAGATCCCGGTCGAGGTGCTGGACAATGTGGACGGCTTCATCTTCCTGGCCGAGGAGACGCCGGATTTCATCGCCAAGAACCTCGTCGCACGGCTGCGCCAATATGCCGACAGCCTCAAGACGCCCTTTTTCGGTACGCTGGTCGATTATGCCGAGCAAGGCAACATGCTCTGGACCTGCCCCGGCCATAACGGCGGCGCCTTCTATCGCCGCAGCCCGATCGGCCGCATCTTCGTGGAACACCTGGGCGAGGCGATCTTCCGCGACGATCTCGACAATTCCGTGCTGCAGCTGGGCGACCTGCTGACCCATGAAGGCCCTGCGCTGCGCGCCGAGCAGGAGGCGGCCAAGATCTTCGGCGCCGAGCGCACCTATTTCGTGCTGAACGGCACCTCGACCTCCAACAAGGTGGCGCTCAACGCCATCCTTGCCGAGGGCGACCTCGTGCTCTTCGATCGCAACAACCATAAGGCGGCGCATCACGGGGCGCTGATCCTTGCCGGTGCGACGCCGATCTATATCGAAACCAGCCGCAACCCGCATGGCATGATCGGGCCGCTTCGCCTCGAGGTGCTGGAGGAGGAGCGCCTGCGCGCCGCGATCCGCGCCAATCCGCATGTGCGAGACCCAGAGGCCTGGCGCCGCCCGCGGCCTTTCCGCGCCGTCGTCGTCGAACAATGCACCTATGACGGGACGATCATCTCGGCCGATGAGATCGTGCGCCGCATCGGCCATCTCTGCGACTATATCCTGTTCGACGAGGCCTGGGCCGGCTTCATGAAGTTCCATCCGCTCTTCCGCGGCCGCTATGGCATGGGGCTCGACAAGCTCGGCCCCGAGAGCCC
Organism: Acidisoma sp. C75; assembly: GCF_054665095.1. Taxonomy (NCBI): domain Bacteria; kingdom Pseudomonadati; phylum Pseudomonadota; class Alphaproteobacteria; order Acetobacterales; family Acidocellaceae; genus Acidisoma; species Acidisoma sp. C75. The sequence goes on along the minus strand of NZ_BAAFHD010000002.1, from coordinate 40,049 downwards.
CGGCATCATCGTGACGCAGAGCACGCATAAGCAGCTCGCGAGCTTCAGCCAGGCCAGCCAGATCCACGTGAAGGATGCGCATCTTGCCGGCCAGCGGCGGCAGATCTCCTCGCAGCGCTTCAACGAGATGTTCCTGCTGCACGCCTCGACCAGCCCCTTCTACCCGCTCTTCGCCTCGCTCGATGTCGGCGCGCAGATGATGAAGGGCCGCTCGGGCGAGGTGATGTGGGACGATACCGTCCGCCTCGGCATCGAGGTGCGGAAGAAGATCCGCCTCGCGGCCCGGGAGTATGGCGAAAGCGAGCCCAACCCGGCGCGCCGCTGGTTCTTCGAGCCCTTCGTGCCCCGCTTCGTGCAGCCGTCGCCGGCGGCGCGGGGCCTTGAGGGGACACGCTGGGAGGATGCCGAGACCGAGCTTCTGGCGAGCGACCCGGCGCAGTGGGAATTGCTGCCCGATGATCTGTGGCACGGCTTTCCCAATGTCGCCCGCGGCTGGGCGATGACCGACCCCAACAAGCTGACGATCCTGACCCCCGGCTTCTCGGACACGACGGCCGACCGCTACGACAGCTTCGGCATCCCGGCGCCGGTGGTGGCCGAATATTTGCGCGAAAACCGCATCGTGCCGGAGAAGAACGACCTCAACTCGCTGCTCTTCCTGCTCACCCCCGGGGTGGAGAGCAGCAAGGCGGGCACGCTGCTCTCCCATCTCGTGACCTTCAAGAAGCTGCATGACGAGAACCGGCCGCTGGAAGATGTCATCCCCGGCTTCGTGCAGCGCCGGCCCTGGCGCTACGCCGGTCTCGGCCTGCGCGATCTCTGTGCCGAGATGCACAGCTTCTATCGGGAGCGCGGCACGAGCGCGCTGCAGGCGGCCCAGTTCCGCGCCGAGCATCTGCCCGAGATGGCGATGCACCCGCATGAGGCGACGCGGGAGCTGGTGCGCAACAATGTCGATTACCTGCCGCTGGACGAGACCGCTGGGCGCATCGCGGCGACCCTGTGGCTCGTCTATCCGCCGGGTATCGCGACCGTGGTGCCGGGTGAGCGCGTCGGCGGGCGGGCGCAGCCGATGATCGACTACCTCAAGGTGTTCGAGGCGGCGGCCAACCGCTTCCCGGGCTTCGAATCCGAGGTCCAGGGCCTCTACCGCGAGACCAAGGACGGGGTTATGCGTTTCTATACCTATGTGATCCGGGAGACAGCGGCTTCGTGACGACGACAAGCGCGGCGCTGGTGCTCTTCTCCGGCGGGCAGGATTCCACGACCTGCCTTGCCTGGGCGCTGGCGCGCTTCGATCATGTGGAGACGCTCGGCTTCGACTACCGCCAGCGGCATCGGGTGGAGCTTGATGTGCGCCCGGCGATTTTGGCGAAGCTGCGCCAAGACTTCCCCGCCTGGGCGGGAAAGCTCGGGGAAGATCACCTGCTCGATGCCGGCATCATCGGAAGCGTGAGCGAAACCGCGCTGACGCGGGAAACCGAGATCGCCATGCAGGAGGACGGCCTGCCCAATACCTTCGTGCCAGGCCGGAACCTGCTCTTCCTCACGCTTGCCGCGGCCCTCGCCTATCGCCGCGGCCTGCGCCACATCGTCACCGGCGTCTGCGAGACGGATTATTCCGGCTATCCCGATTGCCGGGACGATACGATCAAGGCGCTGCAGGTGGCGCTCAACCTTGGCATGGAGCGGCGCTTCGTGCTGCATACGCCGCTCATGTGGATCGACAAGGCAGAGACCTGGGCAATGGCGGAAAGCCTCGGCGGGGCGGCGCTGGTTTCCCTGATCAACCGTGAAACCCATAGCTGCTATCTCGGAGACCGCAGCACCCTGCACGACTGGGGCTATGGCTGCGGCCATTGCCCGGCCTGTGACCTACGCGCCGAGGGCTGGGCAAAATATAAGAAGTGACTAGTTCTTTTCTGAAGAGAAAGAACCAAAAAGACGTCCATTCCAAACACAGCCTGGGATGAAAGTTCTTTGGTTCTTTCTTCCAAGAAAGAACGATCTTTCTTACGGCAAGCGGCTGCGCTCGCTCGCCTGACGCTCGGCTTCCTGCGCCGCCTTCAGCATCGCCTTGGTGTACATCAGGGCGTGCGTGGCGAGGTCCATGCTGTCCTCCCAGAGATTGCGCCAGATGCCGAGGATGCCCTCCAGTGGCTGGCCGACGACGCGGGAGGAGAAGGATTCGAAGGTGATCGGCCCCTGGTAGCCGCTGCGCACCAGCGCGCGGAACACTTCGGTGAGGTTGATCGATCCCGATCCCATATAGCCGCGATGCGAATCGCCGGTGTGGAAATAGCCGATGTATTCGCCCGTATCGATGATCGCGGCCGAGACGTCCGATTCCTCGATATTCATGTGATAGACGTCGAGATGCGCGCGGACATTCGGCAGCCCGATCCGTTTGCACATCTCCACCGCCTGGGCTGCCGTGTTGAGTACATTCGTCTCATAGCGGTTGACGACTTCCAGGCCGAGAACGATCTCGCTCTTCGCCGCGATCTCACCGACATGGCGCAGCACCTCGACGGAGCGGGCGACGCCCTCGCGCGTGGTAGGCAGCGTATATTTCTGAAACGCCGAATGCAGGATGCCGCAGAGATGCGTGGCCCCGAGATCGCGGCAGAGATGGATATATTCGATCAGGCGCTCTTGCCCGCGCTTCGTTTTCTCAGGATCGTTGCTGGAAATATCGGTCGAGGCATCAAGCCCGAAGGACATGGTGCCGCCGATTTTCGCCCGCTCCAGCTCGCGGCGCGTATGCTCGACATCGACGACCTTCGGGTCCATGACCGACATTTCGATGAGGTCGAAGCCGACCTCCGCCGTGCGCGCGATGGCGCGGCTCGCTTCCTCGCGGCTCCAGCCCTTTTCCCAAACGAAAGCATGCACACCAAGCTTGTTCATGAGACGATCTCCTCCTGTCAGGCTGCGCCGACGATATGGGCGACGACGGCATTCATGTTGGTATCGGCAATCGCGTCATCCGCCATCACCTGGCCCTGCCGCAAGGCGACGATCCTGTCGCAGACGGCGAAGACATCCGTGAGCCGATGGCTGATGAGAATGACGGCGATGCCCTGCCGCTTCATCTGGCGCACGAGATCGAGCACATGCTCGACCTCCCGCACCGCGAGGGCCGCCGTCGGCTCGTCCATGATGACGAGCTTCGGCGCGAAGGTGAGCGCGCGGGCGATGGCGACCGATTGCTGCTGGCCGCCGGACAGCTGCCCCACGAGGTAATCGACCGAAGGCAGCCGCGCGCCGAGGCGCTGGATCATCGCCGCCGCCTCGTGCTCGATCTTCGCGCGATCAATCACCGGGATGCCGAAAAGCCGCTTCGTCGGCTCCCGGCCGAGGAAGATGTTGGAGGCCACGTCCTGCTGCTTCGCAAGAGCGAGATCCTGGTAGATCATCTCGATTCCGAGTGCGCGGATCTCTCCCGGGCTACGGCTCGCGAGATCCTCGCCCGCGAAGCGGATGGTACCGCCGCTCGGGCGATGAATGCCGGTGATGGTCTTCATCAAGGTCGATTTGCCGGCGCCGTTATCGCCCAGCAGCGCGACCGCCTCACCGGGCGAGACGGAGAAGGTCACGCCGCGCAATGCCTCGACCGCGCCGAAGCTTTTGCGAACGTCGTTGAGTTCCAGCAGGCTCATGACCGCCCCCTGCCACGGTTGATCTGGTCGAGCCAGACGGCGAGCACCAGCACCGCCCCGATCGCCATCTGCTGGTAGAAGGAGGAAACGGCGAGAAGGTTGAGGCCGTTCTGCAGCACGCCCATGATGAGCGCGCCGATGAGCGTGCCGATGACGCTCGCGCGCCCGCCGAAGAGATTGGTGCCGCCGAGGATGGCGGCGGTGATGGCGGTCAGCTCGTAGCTCGTCCCGGCCGTCGGGTCTCCGGAATTGACGCGGGCGGCGAAGAGCAGGCCCGCGAGGCCGGCGAGCAGCCCCGAGAGGGTATAGAGCGCGATGCGGTGCCGCTCGACCCGGATGCCCATGGCGCGGGCGGCGGTCTCGTTATCGCCGATCACCAGCGTGTATTTGCCGAAGCGCATGCGCGACAGGATGAAATGCGTGACCGCGGCGACAAGCAGGAAGATGATCGCCGGCACTGGCACGCCGAGCGGCCGGCCCTGGCCGAGCCAGACGATCGGCGCCGGCAGGCCATAGACCGGCTGGCCATTCGTCAGCACCAGCGCCGCCCCGCGCGCGACGCCGAGCATCCCGAGTGTCACGATGAAAGCCGGGATGCGCGCCCGGGCGACGAGCGAGCCATTGATCGCGCCGCAAAGCGCGCCGGCCGCGAGCGAGAAGAGGATGGCGAAAGGCCAGGGCAGGCCGAGCGCGTTGACCGAGAGCGCGCCGGCGACGGCGGCGAAGCCGAGCACCGAGCCGATCGAGAGATCGATCCCCGCGGCCGCGATGACGAAAGTGGAGGCGAAGCCGAGGATGCCAATCACCGAGGTGGCGAGCAGGATGTTGAAGGCGTTCGAGAGGCTCAGGAAATAGGGCGAGGCGATCGAAAGACCGATGACCAGGACAAGCAAAACAGCAAGGCTTTCCAGCCGGATCGCACCGCCCAGGCTGCGTAAGGAGAAGGGCCGGCGCTCGGCCGTCGCGGCGCTCATAATGGCCTCAGGGCAGGAAGCAGTTCTTTTTTGCAAAAAAGAACCAAAAAACTTTCGTTCATGGGGTGGTTCATTGGTGCTGCTTCAATAATTAAAGTCTTTTTGCTTCTTTTTCTACAGAAAAAGAAGTTCTTACTTGAGACGCGCGGCGCATGCACCGCGCGTCTCGCTTGTCACTTCACGTATTTCAGATCCGGCTCCGTGCCGGCGGCCAGCACCTCTTTCGTCAGCACCAGCGTCGGCACATGGATCGTCTCCGGCACGCTTTGGCCCGCCAGCACCTTCTTGACGTTCGCCACCGCCTCGATCCCTTCGAGATAGGGAAGCTGCGCGACAGTTGCGGTCAGCCGCCCGGCCTTGATCGACTTCACGCCATCGACCGTGCCATCCACACCGACGACCGCCACCTTCCCGCCCTTGCCGGCCGCGAAGACGGACTCGACGGCGCCGAGCGCCATGGTGTCGTTACAGGCGAAGATCGCGACGAGATCGGGGTTACGCTGTAGGATGTCGTTCGTGATGTTGGCGGCCTTGTTGCCGTCCCAATCGCCGGGCAGGGAGGCGACGACGTGCAGGCCGGGCGCGACCTTTGCAAGCTCATCCTTGAAGCCTTGCGCACGCATCTCCCCGGTGACATTGCCCGGCAGACCTTCGATGACGAGCACCGGCCCCTTGGCCTGCTTGCCAAGATGCTCGGCCATGAAATCCGCCGCCTGGGCGCCGGCATGGACATTGTCCGAGCCGATGCGGAAGGCGATCTTCACACCTGCCTTGGCGGTGATGGCAGGATCGAGATTGGCGTCGAGATCGACGACCGGAATGCCCGCGTCATTGGCGGTCTTCATGCAGGGCAGCAGGTTGGAGGAGTTGATCGCCGCCGCGATCAGCGCGCGGGGCTTGCGCTCCAGCATCGTGTTGCAGAGGTTGAGCTGGGTTTCGGCATCCTGATCGGATTGCGCCGCCTGCTGGAAGATGGTGACACCGGCCTGCTGGCCGCCTGCGGCGATCCCCTTGGCCATCGCCCCCCAGAAGGGATTGGAGAGCGTCTTGAGCAGCACGCCGTAGACGGGCTTGTCCTGCGCATGGGCGATGGGGCTGAAGGCGAGGCCCAGGGCAAGCGCCGGGGCGAGGGCGAGAAGCTTGGCTTTCATGGTTCGTCTTTCCTCCGCTTTGTTTTTACTTATTGCGAGGCGAGGGCCGGGGGCGTTGCCCCGGCTGCTCCAACTCTGGGCCGCTGCGTCGATTCGCGGATGGCGAGGCTGCAGCGGAGCGCCAGATGGGTACGCGGGCCGCGCGCTTCGGCGCGGCGCGCGCCCAAAAGCTGCCAGGCGGCATCCGCCATGGCGGAAACCGGCTGGGCGATGGCGCTGAGATAGGGGCGCAGCACCGTCATCCAGTCCGTCTCGTCGAAGGCGAGCAGGGAGACGGCGCCCGGGCAATCGAGCCCGCTGGCGCGGACCGCCTTCATGGCGCCCAAGGTCGCCACGTAATTGGCGGCGAAGATGGCGGTCGGCCGTTCCGCCCGCAGCAATTCCTGTTCCACCCGGGCGCGGCAGGTATCGATATCGAAACCGCCCGCCAGCACCCGCGCATGCGCGCCGAGGCCGGCTTCGGCGAGTGCCGCCTGGTAGCCGGCGATGCGCTCCTGCATATTACGGAGCTCGGCCGAGGTGATGACGAGGGCGATATCCCGATGGCCGAGGGCGATGAGATGCCGGCAGCCGGTGCGCGCGGCCTCGGCATTGTCGGCGGTCACGCTGTCGAATGCCGGGTGGCCGGCGCCACGGTCCATCAGGACGGTGGGGGGCAGGCGGCCGGCATGGGCGTGCAGGGCCGCCATGTCGTCCCGCGCCGGGGCGATGATCAGCCCATCCACCTGGCGGGAGAGCAGGGTCGCGAGGCGCATGCCTTCGCGCGCCTCATCCTCATGCGAGCCGACGAGGATGATCTCGTAGCCATCCTCGGCCGCGCGATCTTCCAGCCGATGCACGAGGGCCGCGAAGAAGGGGTTGGTGAGATCGGGCACCATCACGCCGATGGTATGGCTGCGAGCGCGCCGCAGGCTGGAGGCGAGCTGGTTCGGCCGGTAGCCGGTCTCCTCGATCGCGGCGAAAACCCGCGCGCGCAGCTCTGCCCCTACCGGACGACGACCGGAGAGGACATTGGAGACGGTGGCGGGTGCGACGCCCGCGCGTTCTGCCACATCCCGCATGGTGGGGATCGCGGTTCCTGAAAAACGATTTTCTTCTGCGCGCGACATCGGCTCAGGAGAGGCTGACGGGTTTGGAGCGAAGCCGGGCCGCAACCCCAGGATCTGCCCGCCGGCAGAGCTGCGGCGGCAGGCCGCGCAGGATCAGCGCGCAATCGGCGACGGTCATGCGGCCGATGGCATAAAAGGCATCCCGCGTGCCACCGGTGCGATGGGCCGAGAGCAGCAGGCCCGGGATATGTCGCAGCGGATCATCGGCCGCGACCGGCTCTTCGGGAAAGACATCCGTCGCCGCCCGGATATGGCCGGAGCGCACGGCATCGAGAAAGGCTGGAAAATCCACCACCCCGGCGCGGCTCATGAGCAGCACGGCCGCGCCGGGCCGCATCAGGGCGAATTCCCGCGCGCCGAGAAAGCCGTTATTCTCGGTGGTGACGGCGGCGAAGATCGCGATGACCTTGGCGCGGCCGAGCAGATCGTCGAGTGCTGCCGGCTCGGCCGCATGGCGGCGGATCAGCTCGTCCGGCAGCCAGGGATCATGCACCAGCACCTCATTGTCGAAGGGCGTGATGAGGCGGCGGAATTCGCGGCCGAGATCACCGAAGCCGATGATGCCGACCGTGCATCCGGCGAAGCGGAAGGTCTCGCGATTGGCTTCCAGCCCGTAGGCTTCGCGGCCGTCGCGGAAGGCGCGGTCGGCCTCGGTGATGCCGCGGGCGAGATCGATCGCCATGCCGAGGGCCGCCTCGGCCACCGGGGCGGCGAAGGCGGATGCGGGGGTGAGCACCCAGATGCCGCGCGCTTGGGCCGCCGCATAGTCAATATTGGGCAGGAAGTTGGTCTCGACGTTGATGATGGCGCGCAGATGCGGCGCGCGGTCCAGCCGCTCGCGCGGCATGGCTGTCTGGCCGATGACGAGCACGGTTTCCGGCAGCAGACGGTCCACCATCTCATCCGGCATCGGCCGGTCTTCGGAGATGACGAGTTCTCCGAGCGCGCCGAGGCGCGCCCGCGTTTCGGCATCGCAGATCAGATCGAGCGTCCGCGGCAGCGGATCGACGAGGATGATGCCTCCCAAGGCGGCGCTCCTGTTTTGCGCGCATTATGCTTGCGACGAAGGATGCTCTTAAATCGATTTTTCGGCAAGAAGTTTCGCGACGTCTCCCGAGCCCAGCCTCCGCCGGCACCCTGCGCGCCGGGATGCTCTCGGGCCGGCCGCGCTGCCTCTCGCGGTTTGCCTTGCCGCGCATTTCCGCCCTTATTGTCACCTAAAGCCAGCCCGCCAGACGGGCTGCGAGAAGGGGGGATGATGACCGAGCCGAGCCACCGCGAGAGCGATCCAGCCGCTGCGCCCGATACGCTGAGCCTCGCCACCACGCGCCAGGTGCCGCTGCAAGGGGTGGAGACCCGGCTGGAGCATGATCTGCTGGGCGAGGTTGCCATTCCGGCGGCGGCCTATTGGGGGGTGCATTCCTTCCGCGCGGTCGAGAATTTCGCCATCACCGGCGTGCCGATCGGCCATTTCCCGGACCTTGTCCGCGCGCTCGCCATGGTCAAGCTCGCGGCCGCGCGGGCTAATCTCATCCTCGGCGATCTTGCCCCCGAAAAGGCGGCGATGATCGAGACCGCCTGCGCCGCCCTTCTGGCCGATACCACCTATCACGGCCAGTTCGTCGTGGATGCGGTGCAAGGCGGCGCCGGCACTTCGACCAACATGAACGCCAACGAGGTCATCGCCAATCTTGGCCTCGTCCTCGCGGGGCACGAGCGCGGGCAATACGCCGTGCTGCATCCGAACGACGATGTGAACATGGCGCAATCGACCAACGACGCTTACCCGACGGCGCTCCGCGTCGCCGTGCTCGAAGGCGTCAAGCCGCTAGAGCGGGCGCTCAAGGAACTATCCCTCGCGCTCAAGGAGAAGGGTGCCGAATTCGCCGATGTCCTGAAGATGGGCCGCACCCAGCTGCAGGATGCGGTGCCGATGACGCTAGGGCAGGAGTTCGACGGCTTCCACGTCACCGTGAAGGAGGATGTGCAGCGCCTTGGCGAGGCGGCGGCGCTGTTCCGCGAGGTCAATCTCGGCGCGACCGCGATTGGCACCGGCATCAACGCCGATCCGCGCTATGCGGCGCTCGCGGTCGAAGAACTGGCGGCGATCAGCGGCCATCCACTCTCCCTGGCCCCCAACCTTATCGAGGCGACCTCGGATATGGGCGCCTTCGTGCTTTTCTCGGGCGTGCTGAAGCGCGTCGCGGTCAAGCTCTCGAAGATCTGCAACGACCTCCGCCTGCTGTCGAGCGGGCCGCGCACCGGCTTCGGCGAGATCAACCTGCCGCCGCGCCAGGCGGGTTCCTCGATCATGCCGGGCAAGGTCAACCCCGTGATACCGGAAGTGGTGAGCCAGGTGGCTTTCCTCGTTATTGGGCATGATTTGACGGTGACGATGTGTGCCGAGGGCGGCCAATTGCAGCTCAACGCCTTCGAGCCGACCATCGCCTATTGCGTGATGACCTCGCTCCGTATGCTGACGGCGGCGATCGACACGCTGACCAACCGCTGCATCCGTGGCATCACCGCCAACCGCGCGCATTGCCTCGATCTCGTCAACCACTCGATCGGGCTCGTCACCGCCCTTGGCCCGACGCTCGGCTATGAGGCGGCCTCGCGCGTGGCGCGGCGGGCGCTGGCCGAAGGGCGCGGGGTGCGCGAGATCGTGCTCGAGGAGCGGCTGCTGGACGAGGCGACGCTCGACACGCTGCTGCGGATCGAGACGATGACGACCCCCTCGCGCAAGGCGGCGCTCCGCACCGTGACGCAAGCCGGCGTATGAGCGGAACGGCCGCCCCAGGCGGCGCCGGCGCGGCCGCGCGGCGCCGGGCCCGGGCTTGGCCCTTCGATGGGCGGATGAGCGAGTGGGCGATGGGCGCGGCTCTCATTCTGCTCGCCCTCCTCACCCGCGCGCCCTCCTTCGTGCTGAGCGTGGTCGATTGGGACGAGAGCCTCTATTTCATCATGGCCGAGCAATGGCGGGCCGGCCATCTGCCCTATACGGCGGTGTGGGATAATAAGCCGATCGGTATCTACGCCATCTTCGCCCTGTTCCAGGCGGTCTTCGGCGATCGGGTATTCTCGATGCGCCTCGCCGCGCTGCTCGCGGTCACCGTGACCGCCCTGCTGATATGGCGCACCGCGCGCCACCTGTTGCGCCGGCATCCGCCGCTGCAGGCCGAGCTTTGCGCCGGGGCAGCGGGCGCGCTCTTCATTATCGTGACGATCGCGATCGACGGGATCGCCGCGAATACCGAACTCTTCATGGAAGGCTTCACCTGCCTCGGCATGCTCTGGGCCATCGCCCGCCCGCCGCAGGGGCCGATCTCCGCCCGCCGCGCGGTCGCGATCGGCCTGATGCTCGGCATCGCCTTCATGATCAAATACGTCGCGGTGTTCGACATGCTGGCGGTCTTCGCGGCGATGACCCTGCTGCCCGCCCGCCTGCCGCCCAGGCGGCCCGCGCTCGCCGGCGTGCTGCGCCAGGGCGCGCTCTTCAGCATCGGTGCGCTACTGCCCTTTCTGGCGGTGGCGATGCTTTATGCCGCGGCCGGCGCCTTTCCGGTGTTTCTGGAAGCGAGCCTGCTCTCCAACCTGCGCCGGGTCGCGGTGCCGGTGTCTGGCGGCGGCTTCATCGCCGCCTATGCGGCGCAGATCGCCCTCTGCCCGCTGCTCTATGCCGCGCTGCTATGGCTGATCCTCTCGGCTGTCAGGCGGGGCGCTGAGGGCGCGGGCGAGCGGCGCCTGCTGCTCGGCTGGGTGGTGGCGAGCATGATCGGCGTCGCCGCAGGCGGCCTCTATTTCGACCACTACTTCGTGCAGCTTCTGGCCCCGCTCGCCATCGCCGCAGCCCTGCTGCTGGCCGCCGTGGCGCGGCTCAGCGCCGCTGCCTGGCGGCGGGGTCTGCTTCTTCTCGCGGCGGTGAGCCTTCTACCGACGGCCTGGGCGGCGGCGCCTATTCTCGGCAGGATGATCGCGATTGCTGAGCGACCGGCTCAGGGCTTCGGCCTGCTGCGGGACACACCGGCAGAGCTTGCCGCCGATCTCGCGCCGATCCTTGCCCGTCATCCGGGCCAGACGATCTATGTCTTCGACGGCGAGCCGATCCTCTACGCGCTGCTGCATGCGGCGCTGCCGACCCGCTACATCTTTCCCTCCTTCCTGCAATCCCGCCTGCTCTCGCATATGATCGGCATCGATCCGCTGGCCGAACTGGCGCGGATCATGGCCCGCCGGCCGCTCTTCGTGATCCGCCGGACCAATCCGGACGACCGCTCGGCCGCGACCCGCAATCTCGCGGTCTATCGGCAGATGCAGGCCGATCTCGCCGCGGGCTACACGCTCTGGAAGCGCTACGACACCATGGTGGTGTGGCGGCGCAAGCCCTGAGCAGACGCCGGCGCAAGCGGGGCGGCGGCTTCAGCCGGGGGCCGGCCTCCCGTCCGCCAATTCCTCGATGATCGGGCAGCCGGGCCGGTTGCTCGTCGCGCATTCATGCGCGAGGTGGCGGAGCGCCTGGCTCATCTCGGCGATCGCCCGTGCCTTGGCTTCGAGATCCGCGGCATGGCTGAGGGCGAGCTTCTGCACCTCGGCCTTGGAGCGGCTATCATCCCGCCAGAGGGCCAGCAGATCCCGCATCTGGGCGACCGAGAAGCCGAGGCTGCGGGCGCGGCGGAGGAAGCGCAGCGTATGGATGTCGGTCTCCGCATAGCGGCGATAGCCGGCCGCGCTGCGGAGAGCCGGGGCGAGGAGCGCCACGCTCTCGTAATAGCGGATCATTTTGGCCGAGACGCCGGAGGCCGCCGCCGCCTCGCCGATATTCATCGCTTTCCCGCCCATGCCGAGCCCCCCGGTCAGCCAATCTCGCGCCGCTTGGCAGCGCCCTCTTATCGCGCCCCGGTGCTTCCATAAAGCGTGGCCATGCCGGACCAGGCCCGATCAGAATTGCATCGACATCGAGGCGAGCAGGTTATTGCCAGTGAGCGGGCTGCCGAGACCATAGGCGAGCGCCTGATCGGCGAGGGTGGCGGTAATGTGCAGATGAGAGCGTTCGAGCAGGCGGTAGTGGAGCGAGAGGCTGAGCGAGTAATCGCCCGGGCGGCTGGCCGGCGGCGGCGGCAGCGCCGGGTCGTCGCTGACGGTGATCGGCAGGCCGGCGGTCTCCGTCTTGCAGCCGATCAACCCATGTTCGACCGTCAGGCCGTTGCCCGCCATGACGCTGGTATTGAGGCCGAACCCGGCGCGCAGGCAAAGGGCGGGCGGCAAATCGGCCGAAGGGGTAGCCGCTGCAATGGGCGCGGGGGCCGCGGCCGGTGCCGAAGGTGCGGTGGCACCCGCCTCGGGCATCAGAAAAGGCACGCCGGCTTCGGCCGAGAGGGCGGCAAGCAGAGCGCGCATCCTCTCCGCCCCGGCGCTCCGCCCATGGCCTGCCGGCGGCCGCATCGGCGCCCGAAGTGCGGCCTGGATTTGGACCTGAGCGGCAGGAGGCGTTTGCGCCGCGGCGGCAGGGACAGCGCCGAGCAGGAGAGCGAGCCCGAGAAGGACGCGGAGGGCTGCATGACGAGAATAGGGCGACATCATGGTAAGCGGGAACACATTTTAGCCGTAATTGGCCTTGCGCTCTTCCCGCGAAGCCGTGCAGGTGGCAAGCCCCCCGCGCGTCCAGCTTCAGGCAATGCTGCGGGATATGCTTGCAAGCAGCTGAAATATAATGCTTAATCCAGGTTCAAGTTTTGTTGCGGCGCGTCATGGCCGCGATGCACGCGCGGCGCATGGGAACCAAGGGGCAGGGGCGGCATGATGACACTGGACGAACGGCTCCTCGCGGCGCGCGCCGCCGCCAGCCCTTGCGCGGTTGAGGCCGAGGCGCTCCCCACCACCGAGGCGGAGGCCTATGCCGCGCAGCATGCGGTGAGCCGCCGGCTCGGCCCGATCGGCGGCTGGAAGGTGGGCGCGGCCGGCCCAGAAGCGCCGCCTTCGGCAGCCCCTTTGCCGCTTTCCGTGCTCTTTCCCTCCGGCATCTCGCTCGGCCGAGACTTCTCGGACCGGCTGATCGAATCCGAGATCGCCTTTCGCCTGGCGGCGGACCTGCCGCCCCGCCCGGGCGGCTACAAGCGCGCCGAGATCCTGGCCGCGATCGGCCCCTGCCTACCAGTGATCGAAGTGGTGCAATGGCGCATCCTGGCGGGGGGCGCCGCGCCGCCCCTGCTCAAGCTCGCCGATCATCTCGGCCACGGCGCCCTTATCCTCGGTGAGGCGCGGCAGGACTGGCGGGAGATGGACTTTGCCACCCTCTCCGTCCGCCAGGAAATCGCCGGCAGCGCGCCGCTGGTTCGCACCGGCAATCCGGCAGGAGACATGATCCGCCTCATCCACTGGCTCGCCGAGGAGGGGGCGGTCTGGGCCGGCGGCCTCAAGGCGGGCCAGATCGTTACCTGCGGCTCCTGGACCGGGGCGCTGCCAGCACCGGCGGGCGCGGCGGTGCGGGCGGAATTCGCCGGCTTCGCCGCCGTCAGCCTGCATTTCGACGCAGGCTGACCTTAACGGCGGCGCTTGCCATCCCCACCTGCCTCCCTGATCCAAAACAGGGAGAGCGAGCGATGACGGCATCCAATGCCCGCGCGGCAGGCCAGTTCAGCATCGGCGGTGACATGCCGGTGACGCGCCTCGGATTCGGCGCCATGCGCATCACCGGCAGCGGCATCTGGGGAGAGCCGGACGACCCGGCGGAAGCGCGCCGTACCCTCGCCCTGGCACCGGAACTCGGTATCGATTTCATCGACACCGCCGATAGCTACGGCCCCTTCGTCAGCGAAGATCTCATCCGCAGCGTCCTGCATCCCTATGCCGGGCTCGTCATCGCCACCAAGGGCGGGCTTACCCGGCATGGGCCGAATATCTGGAAGCCGGTCGGCCGGCCGGAATATCTCCGCCAATGCGTGCTGATGAGTCTCCGCCGGCTCGGCGTGGAGCGGATCGATCTGTGGCAGTTGCACCGGATCGACCCCAAGGTGCCCGCGGAAGAACAGTTCGGCGAGATCGCCGCCATGCAGAAGGAGGGGCTGATCCGCCATGTCGGCCTCTCGGAAGTGACCGTGCCGGACATCACCATGGCGGAAGGCTTCTTCCCGGTGGCAACCGTGCAGAATCGCTACAACCTCGTGGACCGTAAGAGCGAGGACGTGCTCAACTATTGCGAGAAGCACCGCATCGGCTTCATTCCCTGGGCGCCGCTCGCCGCGGGCAACCTCGCCCGCTCCGGCACGGTGCTGACGGAGATTGCCGAGAAGCTCGGCACGGGGCCGAGCCAGGTGGCACTCGCCTGGATGCTCAAACGCTCCCCCGTCATGCTGCCGATCCCGGGGACCGGCAGTGCCGCGCATCTGAAGGAGAACGTGGCGGGGGCGGGGATCGCGCTCGGCGACGCCGATTTCAAGGCGCTTGACGAGCAGGGCCGCGCGGAAGCGGAAAAGGCGGCCTAACACCCTGCCGTTTGCTGCCAGCGTGGCTTGCCTTTGATGGCAGGATCGCGCGTGGCGGGGCTGGACAGGCCCGCCGCGCGGGGTCCAACTCATGCCCCGCCGGAGCAATCTTGAGCGGGGAAAGAGGCATGATCGTCCACGAGGTTCGGGTTCATCCGGAGGCCGACCGCCTCCCCCGCGGCGACCAGCTCGCCTGGAAGATCGCCGAAGTCGCGGCCGATCCGGTGCCGGTGGAGCCGGCGGTTGCCGAGATGATCATCAACCGGGTGATCGACAATGCCGCCGTCGCCATCGCCGCCATCAACCGCCGACCGGTGGTCTCAGCGCGGGACCAGGCGCTCGCCCATGCGCGGCCGGGAGGTGCGACGGTGTTCGGCCATGGCCCGGATCTGCGGGTGCATGCCGAATGGGCGGCCTGGGCCAACGGCACCGCGGTGCGGGAGCTCGATTACCACGACACGTTCCTCGCCGCCGATTACAGCCATCCGGGCGACAATATCCCGCCCATCCTCGCGGTCGCCCAGCAATGCGGCAAGGATGGCGAGGCGCTGCTCCGCGGTATCGCGACCGGCTACGAAATCCAGGTTAATCTCGTCCGCGCCATCTGCCTGCACAAGCACAAGATCGACCATGTGGCGCATCTCGGCCCTTCAGCCGCTGCCGGCATCGGCACGTTGCTCGGCCTGCCGGCGGAGGTGATCTTTCAATCCGTCCAGCAGGCGCTGCATGTGACGACGGCGACCCGCCAGAGCCGCAAGGGCGAGATCAGCAGCTGGAAGGCCTATGCGCCCTCGCATGCCGGCAAGCTCGCGGTGGAAGCGGTCGATCGCGCGATGCGCGGCGAAGGCGCGCCGAGCCCGATTTACGAGGGCGAGGATAGCGTGATCGCCTGGATGCTGGATGGGCCGAAGGCGCGCTACGGTGTGCCGCTGCCGGGCCGAGGGGAGCCGAAGCGCGCGATCCTCGACACCTATACCAAGGAGCATTCGGCCGAGTATCAGAGCCAGGCGCTGATCGACCTCGCCTTCCGCATGGGCCGGCGCATCGCCAATTGGGAGGATGTGCAGAGCATCCTCATCCGCACCAGTCACCACACCCATTACGTTATCGGAACAGGATCGAACGACCCGCAGAAGTTCGACCCCACCGCCAGCCGTGAAACGCTCGACCACTCGATCATGTATATCGTCGCGGTCGCCCTGCAGGATGGCGAATGGCATCATGTGCGATCCTACGCGCCAGAGCGCGCGCAGCGGCCGGATACCGTCGCGCTGTGGCGCAAGATCAGCACGGTGGAGGAGCCGGAATGGACCCGCCGCTACCACGCCGACGATCCGGCGGTGAAAGCCTTCGGCGGGCGTATCGAGATCACGCTGAAGGATGGCAGCGTCATCGCCGACGAACTGGCCGTCGCCAATGCCCATTCGCTCGGCGCGACACCTTGGACGCGGCCGGACTATCTCCGCAAGTTCCGCACGCTGACGGAGGGTATTCTTGATCCGGCGGAGGTTGCGCGCTTCCTGCAGGTGGCGGAAAATATCGCGAGCCTGAAGGCGCGGGATCTGCCGGAACTGACGATCGCGCTGCCCGCAGGCGCGCTGGCCGCCGGTCAGGAACGGGGCATCTTCGCGGCTGCCCAGTGACTGGCCCATAAGGGAGGGGTTCGACCAGGATGAGCGAGACAGCACAGCGGCCGAAAAAATCCGTGGCGCTTTCGGGCGTCGTCGCCGGCAATACCGCGCTCTGCACGGTGGGTCGTACCGGCAACGATCTCCACTATCGCGGCTATGACATCCTCGAGATCGCGCCGCGCTGCGTCTTCGAGGAGATTGCCTATCTGCTCATCCACGGAACCTTGCCGACGGAAGCCGAGCTCCGCGGCTATCGCGCCAAGCTCCGCAGCCTGCGCGGCTTGCCGGCGGCGCTCCGCCAGGTGCTGGAAGCGATTCCGCCCGCCGCCCATCCGATGGATGTGCTGCGCACCGGCGTCTCCGCCCTTGGCACGCTGATGCCGGAAGCGCCGAGCCATGAGGCCGAAGGCGCACGCGATATCGCGGATCGGCTGGTGGCCTCCTTGGGCTCCATGCTGCTCTATTGGCACCACTTCGCGCGCAACGGCCGCCGGATCGAGGTGGAAAGCGACGAGGAGGGCATCGCCGGCCATTTCCTGCATCTGCTGCATGGCCATACGCCCCCGGAAAGCTGGGTGCGGGCGATGGATACCTCGCTCAACCTCTATGCCGAGCATGAATTCAACGCCTCGACCTTCACCGCAAGGATCGTCGCCGGCACGGGGTCGGACATGTATAGTGCGATCGCCGGCGGCATCGGCGCTCTGCGCGGGCCAAAGCATGGCGGGGCAAACGAGGTCGCCTTCGACATCCAGAAGCGCTACGCGACCCCTGATGAGGCGGAGGCGGATATCCGCCGGCGCCTCGCGGCACGCGAGGTCATCATCGGCTTCGGCCATCCGGTCTATACCGTCTCCGACCCGCGCAACGTGGTGATCAAGAAGGTCGCGCGCGATCTGGCGGAGGAGGCACGCGCGCGCAAGATGTATGACATCGCCGAACGGATCGAGAGCGTGATGATGGCCGAGAAGCGCATGTTCCCGAACCTCGATTGGTTTTCAGCCGTGAGCTATCATCTCATGGGCGTGCCGACGGCGATGTTCACCCCGCTCTTCGTGATCGCCCGCACCGCCGGTTGGGCCGCGCATGTCATCGAGCAGCGGCAGGATGGGCGGATCATCCGCCCCTCGGCCAATTACACCGGGCCCGAGGATCTGCCCTTCGTGCCGCTCGCCGAACGGGGAGCCTGAAGGCCATGACCTATCTCATCGGCGCCGATCTGCCGGAGGTGCCGGCCGGCCGGCGGTTCCGCGATCTGCTCGCGCGGGGGGAGATTCTGCGTCTGCCCGGCGCGCATAATGGCATGGCGGCGCTGCAGGCCAGGGCGGCGGGCTTCGCGGCGCTCTATCTTTCGGGCGCGGCGATGACGGCCTCCATGGGCCTGCCCGATCTCGGCATGATCACCGTGGATGAAGTTTCATTCTTCATCCGCCAGATTGTCCGCGCAAGCCAGTTGCCGCTGCTGGTGGATGGCGATACCGGCTATGGCGAGGCGCTCAATGTCATGCACATGGTGCGCTGCTTCGAGGAAGCGGGGGCGGCGGCGGTACACCTCGAAGATCAATTGCTGCCCAAGAAATGCGGCCATCTCAACGACAAGAAGCTCGCCGATCCGCGCGACATGGCGGCCAAGGTCGCGGCAGCCGCTCGGGCGCGCCGGCACCTCTTCCTGATCGCCCGCACCGATGCCGCCGCCGCCGAGGGCATCGCGGGTGCGGTCTCCCGCGCCAAGCGCTACATGGATGCCGGGGCGGATGCCATCTTCCCCGAAGCGCTGACGACACGGGCGATGTTCGAGGAATTCGCCCGCGCGATGACGGGCGTGCCACTGCTCGCGAACATGACCGAATTTGGCCGCACGCCCTTCTTCACCGCCGATGAATTCGCCGCCATGGGCTACCGCATGGTGATCTGGCCGGTGAGCAGCCTGCGCGTCGCCAACCGCGCGCAGGCGGAGCTTTACGAGACGATCGCGCGGGACGGCAGCACCGAGGCCATGCTTCCGCGCATGCAGACGCGGGCGGAGCTTTACGAGACCATCGGCCTTGCCGCGTATGAGGCGCTGGATGCCTCGATCGTGCAGACGGTGCTGCCGAAGCTCGGGTCAGAAGGCTGAGAGCGCATGCGCGCGGGGCTCGCGCTCGCGCTCCTGCTCTCCCTTGGGCTGGCCACGGCCCGCGCCGGCGGCCTGAGCGAGCGGCCGCTCAAGGCCGATCATCTCATCGGCCTCTATGTCCGGCCTGAGGATACCGCATCGCCGCGGCCTGGCATGCTCCTCCTGGGCGGCTCCGAAGGTGGGCTGAGCCCGGTGGTGCGGGCCGAGGCGCGTGCCTTGGCGGCACAAGGCTACGCGGTGCTGCAACTCGCCTATTTCGGGCTCAACGGCCTGCCCGAAAGCGTGCAGCTCATTCCGGTTGAATATTTCGAGCGTGCAATCTCCTGGCTGCGGCATCAGCCCGGCGTCGATCCCCGGCGGATCGGCATCATGGGCACCTCGGTCGGTGGGGAGGCGGCGCTGCTTGTCGCCTCACACGATCCGCGCATCCGCGCGGTGGTGGCGGCCGTGCCTTCGGGCATCGTCTGGCAAGGGATCGGCGGCTGGGGCGCGCGCGACCCGGCATCGAGCTTCACCCTCGGCGCCAAGGCTTTGCCGGGGCTGCCGCATCTCTTCTCGGCGAACGAATCCGTCTTCGCCGGCTATCGCCAGGGCTTGGCGACCTTGCCGGAGCATCCAGCGGCGCGCATGCCGCTCCGCGCGATCAATGGGCCGGTGATGCTCATCTGCGGCGGGAAGGATGATGTCTGGCCATCCTGCCCGCTGGCCGAGGATGCGGCGGCGGATCTTCGCCGCGGCGGCTTTGCCTATCCCGTCCTCCTGCTCGCTTATCCGAATGCCGGCCACGCCGTCTTCGGGCCGCCGATCGCGCCGGCCGACCCCTTCTATGCCGATCTCGGTGCCCTCGGCGGCACGGCCGCCGCCAATGATGCGGCGCGGGCGGATGCCTGGCCCCGCGCGCTCGGCTTTCTCCGCGCGGCCTTTTCCAGGCAGGATTCGGATCGGCGGGCGCGCGATCAGGCGAGCGCGGCGAGGGCTTCCGCGAAGAAATCCGGCCCGCCGAAATTGCCGGATTTGAGGGCGATGCGCAGCCCCGGGTGATGCGCGCCGATCACCTGCAAGGCGGGAACGCCGGGCGCGATCTCCGCGCCGATCCGAAAGGCCGCGAGCCCGAGCTGGTTGACGACCGCGCCCGAGGTTTCGCCCCCGGCGACGACGAGGCGGCCGACGCCTGCTGCCACAAGGCCCTCGGCGATAGCCGCGAGCGCCGCCTCGATCCGCTCGCCGAGGCCGCGGCCACCAAGCCGGCTTTGCAGATCGGCGACCTCCGCCGGGCTTCGGCTGCTGGCGATGAGCAGAGGCCCGGCAGCGAGCTTGGGCTTCGCCCAATCAAGCGCGGCGGCGATCTCAGCCGCCGGGGCCCTAGCCACCTGCTCGATATCGAGATGCCGGACGGGGACCGCGCGTCTCTCAGCCTCAGCGATCTGCTCGAGCGTCGCCTTGGAGCAGCTGCCGGCGAGGATCGCGGCAAAGGCGCGCCCCTCCGGTGGCGCATCCCAGGCCATGGCCGCTGCCGCCGCGCCATGGCCGCGGCGGCGGAGCGCGCGGGCGAGGCCGATGCCAAGGCCGGAAGCCCCGGTGGAGATCGGCTGATCGAGTGCCGCTTCGCCGAGCGTCTCGAACTGCGCGTCATTCACAGCATCGACGATCGCCGCACCCATCCCTTGCGCTGCGAGCCGTGCGAGCGCCGCGCGAACCGCTGGTGCGCCTTGCTCCACCATCTGCAGCGGCACAAGGCCGACAGTGGCGGCCGATTGCCGCGCCAGCACGCGCACCAGATTCGCATCATGCATCGGGTTGAGCGGATGGTCCTTCAGCGGGCTCTCGCTGAGCAGTTGATCATGCACGAAGAGATGACCCTGAAAAACCCGCCGCCCGGTGCCCGGAAAACCCGGATTGACAAGCGTGATGCTGCCGCCAGTGGCGCCGCGGAGGGCATCGCTCACCGGGCCGATATTGCCCTCGTCAGTGGAATCGAAGGTCGAGCAGACCTTGAATAGTGTGTGCTGCGCGCCGCGTTCGGCAAGCCAGCGATGCGCGCCGAGCGAGAGGCGCACGGCATCCCCTGCCGGGATCGACCGGCTTTTGAGCGCGACGACGACCGCATCCACCTCCGGCAGCGCAAGCGTCTCCGCCGGCACGCCGATCGTCTGCACAACGCGAAGCCCGTTGCTCGCCAGCGCATTGGCGAGATCGGAGGCGCCGGTGTAATCATCCGCAATGCAGCCGAGGACGAGGCTCATGCGGCGTCTCCTGGCAGGCTCAGCCCTGCGAGGCGCGCGTAGAGCCGGGCAACCGAGGCATCGTCTTCCCGCCCCATGCCGGCCGCCGCGGTCATCAGGAACATCTGCAGCGCACTGGAGGCGATCGGGACGGGAAAATCGTCGCCGCGCGCCATGTCGAGCACGATGCCAAGATCCTTGGTGAAGATGCTGACCGCGCTCTTCGGGCTGTAATCGCCCGCCAGGACATGCTGCATGCGGTTCTCAAACATCCAGGAATTTCCGGCCGATTTGGTGATGACCTCATAGACGCGTGTGAGATCGAGGCCTTGCCGCGCGGCGAATGCCATGGCCTCGCATGCGGCGGCGATATGCACCCCGGCGAGGAGTTGGTTGACCATCTTGAAGGCTGCGCCCTGGCCGGGCGCATCGCCGAGTTCGTAAAGCCTCTCCGTCATCGCGGCGAGCGCTGGGCGGGCGGCGGCAAAAGCGGCCGGGGAGCCGGAGGCAAGCATGGTGAGCTTGCCCTCCGCAGCACGCGCCGCGCCACCGCTCATCGGCGCGTCGAGATAATGCACGCCGGCCGCTTCGAGCCGGGCTGCGAGGCTGCGCACGACCGCAGGCGCCATGGTGGCCGAGGCTACGAAGACAGAGCCGGGCTGCATGGCGCCGGCGCACCCACTTTCGCCGAAGAGGATCGCTTCCGTCTGCGCGGCATTGACCACGACGGAGACGACGATGGCGGCCCCGGCAGCGGCTTCCGCCGGTGTCGTGGCGGCGATCCCGCCTTGGGCGACGAAGCGGCCGACCGCCTCGGCCGATACGTCGAAGCCACGCACGGCGAAGCCCGCGCGCAGCAGCGAGCAGGCCATGCCCAACCCCATCGATCCGAGACCGATGACGGCGAGGACGCCGGCTGCTCGGCCCGCCGGCTTCCCCTCCACGCCTGCTTGCTCGGCACTCATCCCATCATACTCCTGCCAGACATGAACTTCAGACTCGACAATCGGCGGTGAAACTGGCACGCCCGGGCGCACCGGAAACGAACGGGAAAGATCCATGAGCGACGCCAAGCTTCGAGAAAAACTCTGCCTCTTTGCCCGCTCTCTGTTTGAACGCGGGCTGACACCGGGTTCCTCCGGCAACATCAGCCTGCGGCTGGACGACGGTAGCTATCTGACGACACCGACCAACGCTTCCCTCGGCTTTCTCGACCCGGCGCGGCTTTCCCATATCGATGCCGAGGGGAACCTGCTTTCCGGTGATAAGCCAACCAAGGAGATTCCTCTGCACACGGCGCTCTATGAGACGCGGGGCGGCTGCCAGGCGATCGTCCATCTCCACTCTACCCATTCGGTGGCGCTCTCGATGCTGCCGGAGGTTGACCCGGCATCCGTTCTGCCGCCGATGACCGCCTATTATGTGATGAAGCTCGGCGCGACCGCGCTCATTCCCTATTACCGGCCCGGGGACGAGGCGGTGGCGGGCGCCATCCGCGGCTTGGCCGGGCGCTATTCCTCCGTCCTGCTCGCCAATCACGGCCCCGTAGTGGCGGGGGAGAGCCTGGAGGCGGCGGTCTATGCCACGGAAGAGCTGGAAGAGACGGCGCGGCTCTATCTCATGCTGCGCGGCCTCAATCCCCGCATCCTGACGCCTGCCCAGGTTGATGATCTCGTTCGCCACTTCAAGCTATCCCCGCCCGAACACGATCATACCGGGCATCATCCCGCGCATGGGTAAGTAAAGCAAGGCGATGGGCGGCAATCCCCGCCCATCGCGCCCGCATCACGCGGCCTTCGGCCGGGCGAGGCTCGCCATGATCTCGGCCACCCGCTCCATGCCGAGGCGCGGGCTCGTCAACACCGGAACCGGCACCTTGTCGCCGAGACTATCGGCGACCCGGCCCATCGAAACCTGTGCCAGCACGATGAGATCGACGCTGGCCGCGAGGTCCAGAAGGTTCTCTGCCACAATCGCGTCATGCCGCGCGCCGTCTCCGGCCAGGAGCGCATCGAAGGCGCCGGCGCAGAGCTTGCGCTCCACGCTCACCTCTCTGCGGCGCTCGCGCGCCGTCGCCTCGATAAGCCGCGCCGTGGGGTCGAGCGTGGTCTGTACGGTCGCCGCGACACCGATGCGGGTTGCCGAGGCCACCGCATGTTCGGCCATCGCCGTGTCGATCTTCGTGACCGGCACGGAGACGAGCTTCGCGCCGATATCGGCTGCTTCCCGCACCGAGGAGCAGGCGTTGAGGATGAGATCGGCGCCCATATCCTCAGCGATCGCCATATACTGCGCGAGGCGGCGGCTGACGGAGGGCGTCACATGCCCTGCGGCCATCGTATCCTTGAGCAGGCTGTCGTCCACGAGGTTGACGACGCGCACGCCGGGCAGAAGATCGGGTGCCAGCGCATTGAGTGGCTGCACCGTTACCGGGCCGGTATGGATGATGACGAGGGTCTGCTGTGTCATCGAAGATCCCCTCACTTCGCGCCGGGGACGTATTTGCGCCAATTGTGCTCTTCCTCGAAGCCGAGCACATCGCGGATCTTCTTGTTGGAGAGCAGGCCTTCGAACTCGCCGAGCGAGCCGCGCACGGGCACGGAAGGGTAGTAGCGGCGGAGCAGTTCGGCGGTCGGCAGGTCGGACGAGGTGTGGTCGTTGGCGGCGTTAAAGATCTGGAAGCCGAGGCCGTCGGTCTCGATCCCACGGCGGACGATCTGGCCGAGATCCCGCGCGTCGATATAGCTCCAGGCGATCTTCTTGCGGAACTCGGGCTTGGCGAACCAGCCGGGGAACAGCGCGTATTCATGCGGCTCGATGACGTTGCCGATACGCAGTGCATAGATATCGCTGCCACTTCGGCGCGCGAAGGCCTGCGCAGTCTTTTCGTTAACGATTTTCGAAAGCGCGTAGCTATCCATCGGATCGACCGGGTATTCCTCGTCGAGCGGGAAGTATTCCGGCTCGCGCGGCTCGTTGGCGAAGACGATCCCATAGGTCGTCTCGCTGGAAGCAATGATGATCTTCGGGATGCCGAGCTTCACCGCCGCATCGATGACGTTGTAGGTGCCCATCACGTTGATGCGGTAGACCTCGTTGTCGGTCGTGATCATGATGCGCGGAATGGCCGCGAAATGGACGACCGCATCGATCTTCTCGGGCCGCAGGTCGGGGTCGAACTCGTGCAGGCCGGTATAGCTCGAAAGAGCGTTGAAGACCTGGCCGGCATCGGTGATGTCGGTGATCAGCGTGCGCACGGCCGGGTTGTCCAGCGGCTTGGTGTCGAGGTTGAGGACGCGGTAGCCGTGATCGACGAGGTATTGCACGACATGGCGGCCGGCCTTGCCGCTGCCCCCGGTGAACATGATGCGTTTCATGACTGCTCCTTGCTACAGATCCGCCGCGTCGTTGCATAAGAAAGGCGGCTTCGCCCCGCGGGGCGAAGCCTGAAGGCGGATCAGAATTGATACTGGTCGATGTTCTGCGCGTTGAAAACCAGCGGCTCGCTGAAGATGATGACGCCGTTCTTCGCGGTGAAGCTGCCGAGATCGCCCGCCGTGAAGGTGCTGTTCTTGGTGATCGCGTTGTTATAGGCAAGGCGCGCGACATACATCACCAATTCGCCCTCCTTCACCTCATCCCACAAGGGGCTTTCCTTGATGATGCCGGCCTTGACGTATTGACGGATCGAATCCGGGTCGGAGCAACCGGTGACGAAGACCTTGCCGGTGAGGCCGAGCTTCTGCACTGCCGCCGCCGCGCCCACTTCCGCCGCGCCGTCGGGCGCGATGATGCCAGTGACGCCCGGGTTAGCCTGCAGAATGTTGAGGCCGGCGGTGAGCGATTGCGAGGGGCTCGACTGGCCGTATTGCGTCGTAACGATCGTCATCTTCGGATAGGCGGTCTTCATATAGTCTTTGAGCGCGCCGATCCAGGCGTTCTGGATCGTTGCATCCGGAGTGGAGGAGAGGATGGCGATCTTGGCGTCAGGCCCGGTGTATTTGGCAACCGCATCGACGAGCGCCTTGCCCATCGCCGGATAGGCGGTGTTCTGGATGAAGAAATCCCGCGCATCGGGCGCGACATCGCTATCGTAGGAGACGACCTTGATGCCCATCTTCATCGCGCGCTTCAGCGCGGGCGCGAGTTCGGTCGGGTTATTCGCGGTCGTCGTGATCACGTTGAAGCGGCGGGCGATGAGGCTGTTGAAGACATCAACCTGGCCCTGCGCCGAGGCGGTGACAGGCCCGGTATAGAGGAAGTTGATATTGAGCTTCTTGGCCGCGGCTTCAGCGCCCTTCTCATTGGCCTTGAAAACCGAGAGGCCGACGAGCTTGGGCACCATGGCGACATGGATGCGCTTCGCTGTGTCGATGGTTTGGGCATGCGCCGCAGCCAGCGAGGCGCCGAGCATGGCGGTGGCGAGAAGCGCTGCCTTCCTGGAGAGTTTCATTTTAATTCCCTGATGGTTTCTGAGTTCAGCCAATCGGCCTGGTGAAGGTGAGCCTTCATCATGCCGCTTCGTTTACCTTGCCGCCGCGGCTGCGGAGGCGGAGGAAGAGAAGAGCGAGCCCGGTGCCGCGCCCCGAGAGGAGATTGCGGATGGCGATGGCTATGAGCAGGATTGCGCCGGTCAGCATCGTCGTCACCATGTCGGAGAAGCCGCCGATCAGCATGCCTTGCCGGAGAAAACCGAGCAGCAGAACGGCGAGCACGACGCCGGCCATGCTGCCTTCACCGCCGAAGATGCTGACGCCGCCGAGAACGACCATCGTGATGGTGGTGAGCAGCAGGATATCGCCCATATCCGGCCGCACGGCGCTGTAATAGGAGGCGAGCACGATGCCGGCCAGCGCCGCCATGGCGCCGCTGATGATATAGGCGCTGGCGATGATGCGGTTGACACGCACGCCGGCGTAGCGCGCGGCATCGCCATTATAGCCGACCATGACCACCTTGCGCCCATAGGCGCTGCGCGACATGAGCAGCGCGAAGAAAATGGCCAGCACTACAAAGAGCAGAAGCTGATAGGGCAGGATGCCGCCGATGAGCCCTTGGCCGAGCGCGTTGAAGCTATCGGGGAAGCCGGAGGGTGGCGCGGCACCGGCAAGGGCGGTGCCGATGCTGCCGAAGATGAAGCTGGTGGCGAGCGTCGCGATCAGCGGTTCCGTCCGGAACCGGGTGATGATCATGCCGTTGATCCAGCCGAGCAGCGCGCCGAGCAGAATGCCCAAGAGGGCGGCGATCCAGATCGACAGGTGCAGCCCCTGCCAGAATTCCGCCATGACGATGGCCGAAAGCCCGGCGATGGCGCCGACCGATAGATCGATCCCGCCCGTCAGGATGACGACGGCGAGGCCAAGGGCAACGATGCCGAAAGGCAGGAAGTTCTGGGTGAGGCCGAGCAGCGAGCCGAGCCCATCGTAGAAGCCCGGGATGCCGAAGCAAAAGCCCAGGACTTCGAGGATGAAGAGGGCGACGAGCGCGCGCTCCCAACCGGCGAGCGGAAAGCGCGAGCCGGTGCGCCGCGCGGTGACGGTATTGGCGAGATCCTTCATCGCGAAGCCCTCCCGGCGCCGGCTTGGCGCATGCCGAGCGTGACGGTGAGCAGGATCATCGCGCCCTCGCCGGCCGAGTACCAGATCGGCGGCACGTGCAGAAAGACCAGGGCGGTCAGGATCACGCTGAGAAAGAGGCCGCCGAGCACGGTGCCGATCATGTTGCCGCGTCCTCCGGCGATCGCCGTGCCGCCGATGAGCGCCACCGCGATCGATTGCAGTTCGACATGATCGCCGGTGCCGGTGGTCACGGTCGCCGAGCCCGTGTAGGCGACGAAGACGAGCCCGGCGAAAGCCGCGAGCACGCCGGAGATCATGTAGACCCGCACTTGGGTGGAGGTGACGGAAACGCCGGCATTGTAGGCGGCAGCGGCATTGTTGCCGATGGCGAGGACGGCGCGGCCGAAGAGCGTCTGCCCGAGCGTGAACCAGCAGAGAAGCAGCGCGGCCGCGAGCGCGAGAACCGGGATCGGCACCGGCAGCCAGGGCGCCAGCAGGCCGTTGCCGAAGGTCGCATAGGCCGGCGGCACTGCCGTCACCTGAGTGCCGTTCGAATAGATGAACATCAGGCCGCTATAAATACTGTAGGTGCCGAGCGTGACGATGATCGGCGGAATGGTGATGCGTGCGACGAGAAGGCCGTTGATGGTGCCGAGGACGAGGCCGATGACGAGGGCGACGCCGAAGGCGGCCGCCAGCGGCAGGCCGGAATTCTGCGCGAGCAGGCCGGTGACCACGGCGGTGAGCCCCATGATCGGGGCGACCGAAAGATCGATCCCGCGCGTCGCGATCACCCAGGTTTGCCCGAGTGCCACGAGCGACAGCACGACCGAGTTCAGCACCATGAAGCGGATGTTTTCGAGCGAGACGAAGCGATGATTGATGGCGCCGACTGCAACCAGCGTCACCACCGTCGCGACGATGAGGGTGATCTCGCGCATTTCGCCGCGGCTCTGCGCCTTCCTGCGGGTGCGGCCGCCAGCCGGAGGATGGGCGGCGACACTTTGCTCTTCGATCATCATCGCTTTCATCGGCCGGAGGCCTCGGCACTGCTGAGATAGGAGGAGGAGACGCGCTCCTGGGTGATGTCATCGCCCGCAAGCTCGGCGACGATCCGCCCGTCATAGACCGAGAGGATGCGGTCACAGAGGCGGACAAGCTCCTCAAGTTCGGAGGAGATGACGATGAGCCCCATGCCCTCGCGGGCGAGCCCGTCGATCAACTCGTAGATCTCGTCCTTGGCGCCGACATCGACGCCGCGCGTCGGCTCGTCAAGAATAGCGACCTTGGGCCCGGTACCCATCCATTTGCCGAACACCACCTTCTGCTGGTTGCCGCCAGAGAGCTGGCGCAGCTTCTGATCGATGCCCGCGCAACGCACGCGATAGCGCAGCACCGTCTCGCTGCCGATCCGGTCCTCGTCCTTTTGGCTGAGCAACCCCATGCGCGAGCGCACCCGTTCCAGAAGGCCCGAGGTCAGGTTCTCGGTAATCGTCATCGGCAGAATGGCGCCGTGCTTGGCCCGGTCTTCCGGCGCATAGACAAGGCCGCGGCGGATGATCTCATGCGTACTGCACGCGGCGATATCCGCGCCGTCGAGCAGCACGCTGCCGCGATCCTTGCGCCGCACGCCGAAGATGGCCTCGGCGATTTCCGTCCGCCCGGCGCCGACGAGGCCGGCGAGGCCGAGGATCTCGCCCTTGTGGAGGGTGAAGCCGACATCGCGGAAGCGCGGCTCGCTCGCGAGGTTCTGCACGGTGAGCACGGGCTCGGCGGTCGCATGGCTGATCTGGCGGCGCGGGATCACCCGCATCTCCCGCCCGACCATCAGGGACATCAGCCGCACGCGATCGAAATCCTGCCGCGCCGCGCTGCCGACGAGCGCGCCATCGCGAAGCACGCTGATATCATCGGAAATGTCGAGCACTTCGTCCATGCGGTGGCTGATGAAACCGAGGGTATAACCCTCGGATCGCATGCGGCGCATGGTAGCGAAGAGGCGTTCCACCTCATGCGTCGTCAAAGGCGAGGTAGGCTCATCGAACAGGATCACGCGGCAGCCGCGCAAGAGGGCTTTCGCGCATTCGAGTTGTTGCTGCTGGGCGATGCTGAGATGCCGCGCCGGCTGGTCCGGGTCGATATCGAGCTTGAGGGTTGCGAGCGCCTCGACCGCACGCTTGCGCGCGGATTTCCAATCGACCCGGCGGGGAAGGCGCCCGACCGTCGGCAATTGTCCGACGAACATGGTCTCGGTGACGGAGAGTTCCGCCATCACCGCGGGCTCCTGCGGCACGAGATAGATGCCGGCATGATGCGCGGCCGAGGGCGAGGGGAGAGAGAGTTCCTGGCCGTCGAGAGAAAGGTGGCCGCCGGTCGGCCGCACGAGGCCGGAGAGGATCTTGAACGCGGTCGATTTGCCGGCGCCGTTCTCTCCCATGATGGTATGCACGCGGCCCGGGCGCATGGTGATGCTGACATCCCGCAGGACGACGACATTGCCGTAGCGCTTCATGAGATTGCGTGCCGCATATTCGCCGGAAGACGGCGCAGCAACGCGGCTTTGCGCGGTAACGGCCACTGGATTTCCTCCCGAACGGCTCTTCCCGGAACGGCGGCCGCCTGCCCATCGTCTCTAGCCGCTCTCAAATGGTAGCGCAACCAATTTATCTTCACATGGCGGAGATTTTGGCGATGGGCTAGGATCGCCGCATGAACGAGATGAGTAGCCGCGCCGCAAGACGGACCGTTCGGCCGCATACCGTCACCCTGAAGCATGTGGCGGAGCGCGCGGGTGTCTCCCCCATCACCGTCTCCCGCGTCGTCAATACGCCGGATGCCGTCTCGGAAGGCCTGCGGACCAAGGTGGAGGAGGCGATCCGCGCCCTCGGCTATGTGCCGAACCGGGTGGCAGGCGCGCTCGCCTCGGCGGAAAGCCGGGTCGTGCTCGTCATCGTGCCTTCACTGTCGAACGCCGTGTTCATCGAGGTCATCCAGGGTATCCAGACGGTTCTGGAAGTGGCGGGCTACCAGATGCTGCTCGGCAATACCCAATACGATCTGGAGCGGGAGCAGGATCTCGCGGCGGCGCTGCTCGGCTGGTCTCCCGCCGGCATCATCATCGCCGGGCTCAAGCATACCGAGGGCACACGCAGCCTGCTCAAGGGGTGGCAGCGGCCGGTGATGGAGATCATGGAGCATGGCACCCGGCCGATCGACATGAATGTCGGCCTCTCGCACTACAAGGCCGGCGATGCCATGGGGGAGCATCTGGTGGCCCGCGGCTATCGCGAGATCGGCTTCATCGGCGGGCGGATGAAGGCTGATTATCGGGCGATGCAGCGCTACAAGGGGCTCGACCGCTGCCTCAACCGCCATGGGCTGACCCGGCGGCCGCCCTTCACCCATGATTGCAAATCGAGCGCGGAGATCGGCGGCGATGCCTTCATGCGCGCGCTGGAGGCAGCACCCGAACTCGACGCTTTGTTCTTCGCCAATGACGATCTGGCGGTCGGCGCCATCCTGCGGGCGCAGCGCGAGGGCATTGCCGTGCCGAAGCGGGTGGCGATCGCCGGCTTCAACGGCTTTTCCATCGGCAATCTGGTGCAGCCCCCGCTCACCACCATCGTATCTCCCCGCCAGCGGATGGGGGAGCTTGCGGCAAGCAAGCTCATCGCCCGCATCCGCGGCCAGGATGCGGGGCCAGCAAGCGTCGATATCGGCTTCTCACTCCGCCTCGGCGAGAGCACCTGAGGCCGGCAGGGCGCGGAGAGCCGGGATCGTCACCCCGATCATGTCGGCTTCATCGACCAGGGCGGCAAGCGCCTCCGCACTCCAGCCCTCGGTGCCGGCGGGGCGGCATGGCAGAACCATCCAGCGGTAATCGGCCGTGCTATCCACCACCCGGATGCCGCATTCTTCCGGCAACTCGGTGCCCCATTCCGCCAGCACGCCGCGCGGATCGCGCACCGCACGGGCGCGATAGCCGGTCGATTTGAACCAGAAGGGCGGGTAGCCGAGCACAGCGCGGGGGTAGCAGCTGCAGAGCGTGCAGACCACGAGATGGTGCAGCTGCGGCGTATCTTCGAGCACGCCGAGCGGCGGCAGGCCCCGCATCGGGATGCCCATGGCTTCCGCCGCCCGCGTGCCGTCGCTCAGCATCAGCGCGCGGAAGGCGGGATCGGTCCAGGCGCGGGCGACCATCGCGGCGCCGAGGGCGGGGGAGGCGGTATCGGTGATGCGGATCCGCTCGGCGATTTCGGCCGCGCTCGCGATGCCTTTCTCGGCCAGGATCTGCCGCAGCGCGGCGAGCAGGGTGGCGGGGGCGATCTCGGACAGCGTCATGGCGCGACCTCCAGCCAGGATTCGTAGAGTTCGACGAGGATCTCCGCCTCCGGCCGGCCATCGCGCCACAGTCTCCGGCCATCGAAGGCGACGTGATAGAGGGCGAGGGGTTCGGCCGGGCGGCCGAAGGCGCCATCCTCCGGATTGGGGAAATGGCCGAGATGCCGCACCACCTCGCCTTCCGCGCCGCGCAGGAAATGCGGTGTGCGGATATGGCAGGGGCCGCGCGTCTCCGGCCAGTCATCGCGCACGCGCACCTTCGTGCCGGGCGGGATCATGGCGCGGCCCCGGCCAGCGCCGCCCGCAGCTCTGCCTCCCCCACCACCTGCTTTTCCAGCAGGATGGCGGTGATGGAGCAGAGCCAGCGCTCGTAATAGCCGAGGCGGAGGTAGTCGGCCTCCGGCAGCGCCT
The DNA here is from genome assembly GCF_054665095.1 of Acidisoma sp. C75. NCBI lineage: Bacteria > Pseudomonadati > Pseudomonadota > Alphaproteobacteria > Acetobacterales > Acidocellaceae > Acidisoma > Acidisoma sp. C75. Next base: position 9,393 of record NZ_BAAFHD010000002.1, on the reverse strand, counting down.
CGATCCCGCGGCGCAACTCATCGACCGACATGACCTGCTTGCCGCCGAGGATCTGGCGGATCGCATCGACCTCGCGGTCGAAATCGCTCAGCGCATGCGGCGAGGTGTCGATAGGCTCGCAGAGATAGCGGGAGACGCCGCCGAGGTCATGCATCGCCCGGGGCACCGGCAGGTCGGTCGTGTCGGTCATCGTGTCAGTCCTCGCGCGGGGATCGGCCAGGTCGCCTCCACCAAGCCGCGACGGCCGACCGCCACTGCGTCATGCAGGTTGGTGACGACGCAGACATGGTTGGGAATGATCCGCAGCTTTTGGCCGAGCACCGGCTTCGCGGCGCAGCGGCTGAGATCGACCATCGCATGCTCCTCGCTCAGCCGCTCGATCGCCGCCTCCGGGTAATCAGGGAGGTAGCCGTAGCCGGCCTCCCGGCCGCCCGCGCGCAGATCGCTGGATAGCGTCTTGGAGCCGCAATCGAGCACGGCGCGATGCTCCTCCGGCCGGCTGATGACCGTCGCCTGCACTACGAGCGCGCAATCTTCGAGGCTGGCCGCGCCGGCATCGACCATCATCATGTCGTTATAGATATAGGTGCCGACGCGCAGCTCGGTGACGCCGGCGGCCTCATGCGCGCGGTCGTAGCCCGGCGTGCCGCCGGCCGAGACGACCGGCGGCTCCACACCCGCTTCCTTGATGGCGCGGACGAAGCCCGCCGTGCCCGCACCAAGCGGATAGGTCATCAGCCCGTCGAAGCGCAGCAGCGGCGCCGCCTGGATCGCGGCGTGCAGGCTGAGCGCGGCATCGACGCTCATGACCCCGGTGCGCTTCATGCCGCTGTCGAACTCCACCATCACGCCGATCGGCACGGCGGCTTCCGCGGCTGCCTGGGCGACCGTTTCGAGCGCCAGCGGATTGTCGATGGCGACCCGCATGGCCGCCCGCCGCGCGAGGGCGGCAAGGCGGCGGGCCTTCTCCGCCCCGATGAGCGGGTAGGAAAGGAAGATATCGGTCAGCCCGGCATCGGCCATCACCTCGGCTTCGCCGAGCTTCTGGCAGGTGATGCCGACGGCGCCGAGCGCTACCTGCCGTTGCGCGAAAGCCGGCAGCTTGTGGGTTTTGATATGCGGCCGGAGGCTGAGGCCATGCTGGTCGGCATAAGCCTGCATGCGTTCGAGGTTACGCTCCACGATATCGAGGTCGATCACCGGCATCGGTGTATCGAGCGTGCCGACCGGCTGCCCCCCGCTCATGCCGAGAGGACCGCGATGCAATCGACCTCGACCAGAATGCCGTTCAGCTGGCAGCCGATGGTGGTGCGGGCCGGCGGGGCGGCGGGGAAGAATTCGGCATAGACCGCGTTCCATTCGCGAAAGCGGGTGACATCGCTGAGATAGGCGTTGATCTTCACGACATCGTCGAGGCTGCTGCCCGCGCCTTCCAGGATCGTGCGGAGATTGGCGAGCGTCTGACGCACCTGGCCGGCGAAGTCATCCGGCATACGCCCGGTGGCAGGGTCGGTCGGGCCCTGGCCGGAGACGAAGACGAAGCCGTTCGCCACCACCGCGTGGGAGTAATGGCCGCCGGCGGGTGCCGCGCCCTCGATCATCAAAGCCTGTCGCATGCCGCCTTCCTCTCATTCCCGCGCCAAGAGCCTGCCCGGCAGCCGCCCGGTGACGGCGCCGCCGGAAACCACCGCTTCCCCCGCCACCCAGACATCGCTGATGCCCGTCGGCAATTGCACCGGATCGGCGAAGGTCGCGCGATCCGTCACCGCATCTTCGAACAGAACGAGATCGGCCGCCATCCCTGGGCGGATCAGCCCGCGGCCGCCGAGGCCGAAGCGCTGGGCCGGGGCCGCCGTCATCCGCCGCACGGCATCTTCAAGGGTGAACCACCCCCGCTCCCGCCGGAGTGGCCCGAGCATGCGCGGGAAGGTGCCAAAGGCTCTGGGATGCGGCCGGGTGCCGGGCCGGGGCAGCCCGTCCGAGCCGACCATGTGCAGCCGGTGGCAGCAGGCGGCTTGCAGATCGGCCTCGTCGAGCTGGAACATCACGATCGCCGTCTGCCCGCCATCCTCTTCGACGAGACGGGCGAGCAGATCGAAAGGCGCGAGGCCGAGGCTCGCCGCCGCGGCGTCCATCCGCTGGCCCTCGAGGCTCTTGAGCGCAGCCGCGCCGATGCCCGAGAGGAGCACATTGCCCCAGCCGATGAGCGCGATCTTGGATTGGGCGTGGGGATCTTCGCTCCCCTCTTCCACCCAGCGGCGCAGGCGGGCGCGCTCCGCCGGGTCGTGCAGCCGGGCGAGGAGGGCGGCAAGCCCGCCTTCCTGCGCGGCGGGGGGCAGAAGCTGGAGCAGGGTGCTGCTGCCGGCGGGGTAGGGATACATGTCGAAGCTGATGTCGATCCCCGCCGCGCGGGCCGCCTCCAGCCTGGCGAGGGCAAGGGGGATCTGCCCCCAATGCGGCTTGCCCGCCGATTGCAGGTGGGAGAGCAGGCCCGGCGCTCCGCTGGCGGCCAAAATGGCGATGAATTCCTCGATCGAGGGCAGCAGCCCGGCCTCGTAGCTCCGCACATGGGCGGCGAGGATGCCGCCCTCCTCCCGCACCGTGGTGGCCAGCGCCACCAGCTCGCCCATCTCCGCGAAGGCGCTCGGCGGATAGACGAGGCCGAGCGAGAGGCCGCCGGCGCCGGCGCGCAGCGCAGGACGCAGCAGATCCTGCATAGCGCGGATCTCGGCCTCGGTCGCGGACCGCCGCTCATAGCCCATGACAGCCAGCCGCAGCGCGGCATGGCCGACAAGGGAGACGAGGTTGAGCGCGATGCCCGGGTCTTCCAGCGCCGCGCGATAGGCGGGGAGATCGGCGAAGACCTCCTCGCGCCCGGTCTCTCCCAGGAGAGCACCGAAATGGCCGCGCAGCAGGTCTTTCGCATGCTCGGGCGCAGGATAGAGCGAGAAGCTGCAATTGCCGACGACGATGGAGGTGACGCCCTGGAGCGCCTTCTCGGGCCGCGTCCGCTCCCGCAGGAAGGCGAGATCGTCATGGCAATGGGCGTCGATGAAGCCGGGAGCGAGGAAGCGGCCGGCGGCTGCGAGCACCGCCGCACCTGTCTGATCGAGCCCCGGGCCGACGGCCGCGATCCGGCCGCCGGAAAGCCGCACATCGCCGCGAAACCAGGGCGCGCCGGTGCCATCGATGATGCGGGCGTTTGATATCACAAGATCCGGGTGCATGGGCCGAGGGCCTCCTCTCGGCGGCCAGCCTATACGCCCGCGGCGAGTTCGGCCATGCTGCGGCAGGCATGAGGAGGAGATCCCGGATGGCCAGCATTCCTGCTCGGGCGGCGCGATGAGCACGGCGCGCGCCTGGGCCTTCGTCACTGGCGGCGGCGGCGATATCGGCGGCGCCATCGCCGATGTGCTGTCCACCCGCGGCTGGGGGGTGATCGTCGCTGATATCGACGGCACGCGGGCCGAGGCGGTGGCAGCGCGGCTGCGGGCGGCGGGGGGCGTCGCGGAGGCGATGGCGGTGGATGTCACCGACGAGGCGGCGGTGGCGGAGGCGGCGCGCCGGGCCTTGGGTCTCGGCGATGTGCGGGCGCTGGTCAACAATGCCGGCCGCGCCTTGGGGCCCAGCATGCGCGGGATGGATTATGCGACCTGGCGGCGTGATATCACGCTCAACCTCGACAGCGCCTTCCTCTGCATCCAGGCCTTCCGCGCGCATCTGCTCGCGCATGGCGGCGGCATCGTCAACATAGGATCGGTCAACGGCCTCGGGATGTTCGGCCATCCGGCCTATAGTGCTGCCAAGGCCGGGTTGATGCATCTCACCCGCTGCCTTGCGGTTGAATTCGGCCCGCAGGGAGTGCGCGTCAATGCGGTCGCGCCGGGCACGGTGCGCACGCGCGCATGGGATGAGCGTTTGGCGGCCAACCCGGCGGTCTTCGATGAAGTGACCAGCTGGTATCCCTTGGGGAAGGTCGCGACGCCGCAGGACGTGGCGCAGGCGGTGGGTTTCCTGCTATGCGACGAGGCTTCCCATATCACCGGCATCGTGCTGCCGGTGGATGGCGGCATTTCGGCTGGCTTGCCGCAGCTGCATCGCGCGATCACGCAGGAGCGCTAGACCGATCGGGCCGATGCGCGCGAGCGGTCGCGACTGCTGCGCCAGGTGTTTGTCTTGTCTGACGTCTTTACCAGGTGGCCGCAGCCTGTCAGGGTGGGATCCGCTTCCGGCGGCGGATTGCGGAGCGTCCCGGCGATGCTGCGTTGTCGAGGCAACAAGGACGCGCTGGCCTCGCAGGCGCAGGAGTTTTTCCGCACCGCGGCACAAAAGATCCTGGCCCCCCGGCTATACAAGTCGGCCTTGCCTTGCTTAGAGTTCAAACCTGCATTGCTCGCAACACGAAAGAAGGGTTCTTATGCGCATCGCCCGACGTTCCCTTGCCGCCGCCGGAGCTTCCGCGGCCCTTGCCCTCACCATGGGCTTTCTGGCGGCGCCGGCAGCGCGCGCCGATACCGTGCTGACGCTGGTGGCGGCCGATTACGGCACCGGCCCCGCCGACAGCAGCCAGATCTATTGGCAGAAGATCGCCGACGCCTTCCACGCGGCCAATCCCTCGATCACCGTGAAGGTGCAGACCGTCAACTGGAACGACTTCGACACCAAGATCCAGACGATGGTGCAGAACCGCCAGTATCCGGACATCACCGAAGGCGATTACTTCTCGAACTATGCGCAGGAAGGCCTGCTCTACAAGGCGAGCGACGTGCTGAGCGACCCGGGCAACCTCATGCCCGCTTTCAAGACGCTCGGCAGCTACCAGGGCGTGCAATACGGCATGCCGTTCACCACCAGTTCGCGCGCCATGTTCTATAATAAGAAGCTCTTCGTCCAGGCGCATATCGCTGGGCCGCCCGGCACCTGGGCCGAGCTGAAGGCGGATGCCGGCAAGATCGCGGCCCTCGGCAAGATCGGCTATGGCATGCCGCTTGGGCCGGAAGAGGCGCAGGCCGAAACCCTGCTGTGGCTGCTCGGCAATGGTGGTGGCTATCAGAAGGACGGCAAGTGGGTCATCAATAGCCCGCAGAACGTCCAGACGCTGAAATTCATGACCTCGCTGGTCAAGGCAGGGGATACCGAGCCGAACCCCGGCACCAAGAACCGCGCCGTCATCCTCGAACAATTCGCCCAGGGCCAGGTTGGCATGCTGAACGGCCTCACCGCACTCCTGCCGATCATCAAGCAGGCCGGCGTGCTGACGGATGCCGATTGGGGCACGGCGCCGATCGCCGGCAAGAAGGGCCCGCTCGATACCACCCTCGGCGTTTGCGATTTCATCGCCGCCTTCAAGACCGACGGGAAGAAGGAAGCCGCGATCAAGAAATTCCTCGATTTCGCGATGCAGGACCAATACCAGGTCGCCTTTGCGCAGGAATACAATCTCCTGCCCGGCACCACTTCGGGCGCTGCCGCCTTCGTCAAGGTCGATCCGGCGCTTGCCTCCTTCGTCAATGCCCTGCCCAAGGCGGTGCAGTATCCGAACGCCCCGGTCTGGGCGCAGGTGAAGACGCAGATCCAGCAGCTTATCGGCACGGCGATCGGCCCGCATCCGAAGGCGGTCCTGGACAACATCCAGCAAACCGCGCTCAAGGGCAGCTGAGGCTCACTTTGGATCGGCGTTCATGAGCCTTTCGACGGTCGATGAGGGGGTGCGGGCAGGGAGCCGCCGCGCCCCCTCCCGCTTCTTCGCGCGGCTGAGCCCACTGCTCTGGGTCGGCCCCGCTGTCCTGCTGATCGCGGGCGTCGTCGTCTGGCCCGTCTTCATCATGATCGAGACCGCCTTCCAGAACATCAGTCCGGACGGTTTCATCCGCGGCTGGGCCGGGTGGCGGAACTTCGTCTTCCTCTGGCAGGAGCCGGAACTCTTCGGCATCCTCGCTCGCACGCTGATCTGGGTGATTTCGGTGGTAGCGATCACCATGCTGATCAGCCTGGCGCTTGCCCAACTCTTCAACCAGAAATTTCCCGGCCGGCGGGTGGCGCGCTGGGCGCTGATCGCCCCCTGGGCCGCCTCGGTGATGATGACGGCGATCGTCTTCCGCTGGGCGCTCGATCCCAATAACGGGGTGATCAACGTCTTTCTGCACCAGATCGGCTTCCTCGCCCGCTTCAACAGCGACGCGGCGGACTGGCTCGGCTCCCCCGGCACCGCCTTCCCCTGGATGATCGTGGTCGCGATCTTCGTCTCGGTGCCTTTCGCGACCTATGCGCTGCTCGCCGGCCTGCAGGGCATTCCGTCCGATGTTTACGAGGCGGCGCGCGTCGATGGCGCCGGACGCTGGCGCACCTATCTCTCGATCACCCTGCCGCTCCTGAAACCCGCCTTCGTGGTCGCGCTGCTCATCAATGTCATGAACGTCTTCAACTCCTTCCCCATCATCTGGGAGATGACGCGCGGCGGCCCCGGCCATGAGACGAGCACGACGACAACCTTCATGTATCAGCTGAAGGAGAGCTACATCGGGGAATCGGCCGCCATGTCGGTGATCAATTTCGGCCTCGTGCTGCTCATCGTCGCACTCTATCTGCGGGTCACGGTGTGGAAGAAGGAGGGTGCCTGAGATGGAGGCAGCGCTTCCCCGCCGCCCGGCCGGCAACTGGCCCTGGCAGAGCCTCGTCTATGCCGGCATCGCCTATATCGTGGCGGTGATCTTCCTGCTCCCTTATGTCGAGATGATCATCGCGGCACTGCGGCCGGCCAACCAGATGCTGGCGCAGGACTATCTGCCGAGCCATTTCGATTTCGCCGCCTTCTTCAATATCTGGAAGACCGGCTTCGGCACCAATCTCAGGATCAGCCTCGAAGTCGCCGGCGGCTCTACCATCCTCGTGCTGCTGGTAGCGATCCCGGCCGCCTACTATACCGCCCGCCAGCGGTTTCGCGGCCGCGGCGCCTTCATGCTGCTGGTGCTGGTGACGCAGATGTTCCAGCCGACCGCCATGCTGGTCGGGCTTTACCGCGAATTTCTCGATCTCGGCATGCTTGATAGCGTCCTCGCGCTGATCCTGGTCAATGCCGGCTTCAACATGGCCTTCGCGGTCTGGATCATGAACGCCTATGTCTCGGCGATCCCGGCTGAACTCGAGGAGGCCGCCTTCATCGACGGGTCGAGCCGTATCGGCGCGCTCTTCCGTGTCACCCTGCCGCTGGCGCTGCCTGGCATCGTGACGGCGCTCATCTTCACCTTCATCAGCGCCTGGAACGAGTTCATCGTGGCGCTGACCTTGACCACCTCGCAGGCGACGGAGCCGCTCACCGTCGCCCTCAACGCCTATATCGGCCAGTATCAGGTGGATTGGAGCCATCTTTTCGCGGGATCGGTGATCGCGACGATCCCGGTCATCATCCTCTTCGCGCTGATCGAAGGGAAGGTGGTGGGCGGGCTCACGGCTGGGTCGATCAAGTGAGCGATGCAGGCATGCCGGCCTATCGCCGGCCGCCGCAGATCGAAATCTGCGTCGACGATCTGGCCGGCGCCCTGGCGGCGGAGGCCGAGGGGGCGGACCGCATTGAACTCTGTAGCGCCATGTCTGAGGGCGGGCTGACGCCGAGCTTTGGCCTCGTGCAGGCGGTTCTGAGCCGTGTGCGGCGTATCGGCGTGCGGGTAATGATCCGCCCGCGCGGCGGCAATTACGTATTCTCGCCGGAGGAGATCGAGGTGATGCTGGCCGATATCGCGGCCATCCGCGCGCTGCCTAAGGCCGCCGGCGTCACCATCGGCTTCGTCTGCGGCGCTTTGACCGCGGGCGGGGTGATCGATGCCCGCGCCATCACCCGGCTCAAGACGGCTTGCGGGGGCGCGCCCGTCACCTTCCATAAGGCCTTCGACGTAACGCGAGATCTGACCGCCGCGCTCGATACCCTGCTCGGCTTGGGGATCCGCTCGGTGCTCACCTCCGGCGGCAAGCCGACCGCGGAGAGCGGCGCGGAAGGGCTGGCTGCCCTGGTGGCGCAGGCGCGCGGGCGGGTGGCGATCATCGCCGGGGGCAGCGTGCGAGCGGGGAATGTGCGGGCTTTGCTCGACCGGACCGGCGTGCCGGAAGTGCATCTGCGCGCCATGCGGCCGGATGCCCATGGCCGGCTGGTGACCTCGACGGAGGAGATCGCGGCCTTCATTCGGGCTGCGCGCGGGGCCTGATGCGCCTGCCGGTTGCGCTCGCGGTCGATGTCGGCGGCACCAGCTTCAAGGCGGCGCTCGTGGATGGAGACGGGGCGTTTCTGCGTCAGGGCCGGGAGCCGACGGCGGGCGATCGGGGGGAGGCGGCCTATCAGCGGCTGGAAGCTTTCGTCGCCGAGATGCTTGGGCGGCCGGAGGGGCGGCCGGAGGTGATCGGCCTCATCAGCCCCGGGATGGAGGAGGCGAGCGGCCGGGTGCTCTTCGCCGCCAATCTCGGCTGGCGGGATTTCCCGCTGGCGGCGCGGCTCGCCGAGCGTTTCGGCCTGCCGGTTGCCGGCGGGCATGACGTGCGCACGGCCGGTCTTGCCGAATTTCTGCTCGGCGCGGCGCGCGGGGAGCGGGATGCGGCGCTGGTGATGGTCGGCACCGGCATCGCCGCGGCCTTTCTCTCCTCCGGCCAGCTGATCGCCGGGGGGGGGCGCATGGCTGGCGAAATCGGCCATATCCCGATCTATCCGGATGGTGAGCCCTGCGCCTGCGGCCAGTTCGGCTGCCTCGAAACCTATGCTTCGGCGGCGGCGGTGGCACGGCGGTACCGCGCGCGGGGCGGGGCTTCGGCGCTCGGCGCGGCCGAGATCGCCGCCCGTCTGGCTGAGGATGGCCTGGCCGCGGCGGTCTGGGGTGAAGCGGTGGCCGCCCTCGCGCTCGGTCTCGCGACCGTCACGCTGATGCTCGACCCGGCGGTGATCGTGCTGAGCGGCGGCTTAGCGGACGCGGGGGAGCGGCTTTTGCCGCCGCTCAGGGCCGGCTTGCAGGGGCGGCTCGCCTGGCGCCAGGCGCCGCCGCTGACGGTTTCGAGCCTCGGCGGCCGCGGCGCGCTGCTTGGCGCCGCAATCCTCGGCTGGCAGCGACTGGGCGCGCGGATGGGGGATCTGCCGCCCGCGCTGCCGGCCGCTCCGGAATTCCCCTGAAGCTTGCAGGATCTTCGCTAAAGCTCTGATCGAGCGGGGTTAACGGGTGGCAGGGTGGCTGATGCCCGCCCGCAACCGGCAGCCCTTGTCCAGAGACAATTTGCGCGTGGCTACCCCGCATCGATGACGCTGCGATGACGTTGCGGGGGTGTTGACGGCCCCGCCTGGTGCGCTTAGAAGGCGGGTCACCGGCGGATGGCTGGGGTTGAGGTTAGCGGGTTGATCTGCTAGAAGCTTCGGCTCTC
>NZ_BAAFHD010000001.1:174301-501276 GCF_054665095.1 Acidisoma sp. C75 | reverse complement strand
GAGAGCCGAAGCTTCTAGCAGATCAACCCGCTAACCTCAACCCCAGCCATCCGCCGGTGACCCGCCTTCTAAGCGCACCAGGCGCCCCTGTCAACGCGGCAATGACAGCCCGATGACAGGCCACGGATTTCACCAGTTCGTTTTTTATCAAAGCGTTAGTCACGCCCACCCCGGCTTTGCCGGCGTTTCGCCGCGCCCCTCGCCCCGCATGCGCTCCATGCAAAATTATACGTTGTCAGCGAGAGCCATGCATTTCTGCGCGGAACAGCACCGCTCTCAGCCGGCGGGCGCCCAGGTTTTGAACCAGGATACGAAGCGCGGAATGCCAATATCGAGCGGCGTCTCGGGCACGAAACCCGTCAGCGCGCGGATCGCCGCGATATCGGCGAAAGTATCCGGCACATCTGCTGGCGGCCGCGGCTGATCCTCGATGATGGCACGCCGGCCGAGCCCTTCTTCCAGCAAGGCGACGAGCCGGCTGACCGCCTCGCTTCGGTTGTTGCCGATATTGAGCAGCCGGGGGGCATCGCCCGGCGGCGGCCGGTCCAGCACGCCGATGATGCCGGAGACGATATCGTCGATATAGGTGAAATCCCGGCGCAGCCGCCCGCCATCATAGAGCGTGATCGGCCGCCCGGCGCGGATTGCCTCGGCAAAGGAGAAATAGGCCATGTCCGGCCGCCCCCAGGGCCCATAGACGGTGAAGAAGCGCAAGCCCGTCTGCGGCACACCGTAGAGATGGCTATAGGAATGGCTCATCAGCTCATCGGCCCGCTTGGTCGCGCCATAGAGCGAGACCGGCAGATCCACCCGATCGCCCTCGGCGAAGGGCATCGCGGTATTGCCGCCATAGACCGAGGAGGAGCTGGCATAAACAAAGTGCTTCAGCCCCTTGCGATGCCGCGCCACCTCCAGCATCACCACATGGCCCATGAGATTGGCGGTGACATAAGCGTAAGGGTCGATCATCGAGAACCGCACCCCCGCCTGGGCGGCGAGATGGACGATCCGGTCGATCTCCGGGTGGTCGGCCATCAGCGCGGCGACGCTGTCGCGATCGGCAACCGAAAGCCGGGCGAAGCTGAAGCCCGGCTGCGCCGTCAGCTGAGCGAGGCGCGCCTGCTTCAGCGCCGGATCGTAATAGGCGTTCAACTCATCGACGCCGAGCACCGTCTCGCCCCGCGCGAGCAAGGCCTGGCAGAGGTGGAAGCCGATGAAGCCCGCGGCGCCGGTGATAAGAACGGTCATAATCAAAGCCCAACTGCAAACTGGAGGAGACGGGCGCCGCCCCTGCCGGCGGCAGAGGCCTGGCGCCCAGCGCCGATCATCCCCCTCTTTGCGGCCTTTCTATGAAACCCGCAGGGCTTATTCGGCGAGCCAGCCACCGTCGATCGAGAGCGGCGCGCCGGTGATCGTCGCCGCGCCATCCGAGCAGAGGAAGACCGCCAGCCCGCCGATCTGCTCGGGTGTCGAGAAACGCTTCATCGGCTGCTTTTCACTCACCAGCGCCACCTTCTCCTGCTCGACCGTCGTGCCATTCTTGGCCGCCCGATCCTCAAGCTGCTTTTCGACCAGCGGGGTCAGCACCCAGCCCGGGCAGATCGCGTTGCAGGTGATCCCGTCATTGGCGAGTTCGATGCCAGCGACCTTGGTAAGCCCGACCAGCCCGTGCTTGGCCGCGACATAGGCCGACTTTTGCGCGCTGCCGACGAGGCCATGGGCCGAGGCGATATTGATGATCCGTCCCCAGCCGCGCGCCTTCATCCCCGGCGCCACCGCCTTGATGCCATGGAAGGCCGAGGAGAGGTTGATCGCAATGATGGCATCCCACTTCTCTTCGGGGAAATCGACGACGTCGGCGACGAACTGGATGCCGGCGTTATTGACGAGGATATCGACGCGGCCAAAGGCGGCCTCGGCCTCCGTCACCATCTGGCGCACGCCCGCGCCCGTGCTCAGATCCGCAGCGGCATAATGCGCGCGGACGCCGAAATCACCTTCGATCGCCGCCCGCTCCCGCTCGATCTCCTCAGGCTTGCCGAAGCCGTTGATGATGATATCGGCGCCCTCGGCGGCAAGCGCGTGGGCGATGCCAAGCCCGATCCCGCTCGTCGAGCCGGTGACCAGGGCAACCTTGTCCTTCAAGCTCATCGCTCGCTCTCCTTTGCTTTCTCGATTGCTGACGCCCGACAGTCATGCAGCACGCGGCCGAAGGGCAGCGCCATGTCAGCCTTGATATGCCGAGCATAGAGGATTTTGCGCACCGGCAAATCGGCCACGCACTGCTCAGCCGCATGCCGTATGTCGCCTGCCGCCTGAGCAAGATCTTGCCCTCATCCGGCGGCCGCGCTTAACCTGCCCGCCAGGAACAGGAACAAGACATGAACGATCTCTTCGGCAAGGCTGGCGCCGAGGCGGCTTATTCCGCTGAACATATCGAGGTTCTCGAAGGCCTGGAGCCGGTGCGCCGGCGCCCGGGCATGTATATCGGCGGCACCGACGAGACGGCGCTGCACCATCTCGCCGCCGAAATCCTCGACAATGCGATGGATGAGGCGGTGGCCGGCCATGCGAGCTTCATCGAGATGACGCTGGAGCCTGGCAACCTGCTGACGATTCGGGATAACGGGCGCGGCATCCCGGTGGACCCGCATCCCAAATTCCCCAAGAAGAGCGCGCTCGAGGTCATTCTCACCACGCTTCATTCGGGCGGCAAATTCTCGGGCAAAGCCTATGCGACCTCGGGCGGGCTGCACGGGGTCGGCAGTTCCGTCGTCAATGCGCTGTCGGATCTCTTCGAGGTGGAAGTCGCGCGGGAGCGGCGGCTCTGGAAGCAATCCTTCGCGCAAGGGGCGCCGCAGACCAAGCTCATCGATGCGGGCGCGGTGCAGAACCGGCGCGGCACCAGCGTTCGCTTCCGGCCGGACCCCGCGATCTTCGGCCCTCTGCTGCAGTTCAGCCCTGCCCGGCTCTACAAGCTCTGCCGCTCCAAGGCCTATCTGTTCCGCGGCGTCGAGATCCGCTGGAGCTGCGCGCCGAGCCTCATCGCCGCAGGGTCCGAGGTGCCGGCCGAGGCGGTGCTGCACTTCCCCGGCGGGCTTCGGGACAGTCTGGAGGAGGATATCGGCAGCGCCACCCGCGTGCTGCCGACCCCCTGGTCGGGCGAAGCCGCATTTCCGCAAGCCGCCGGGCGCATGGAATGGGCCGCCCTCTGGGTGGAAGGCGGCGGCGGCTTCCTGCACAGCTACTGCAATACCGTGCCAACGCCGCTCGGCGGCACGCATGAGGCCGGGTTGCGCTCCGCCCTGCTCAAGGGCCTCCGCGCCTGGGGGGAGCATCGCAGCAACAAGCGCGCCGCCCAGCTCACCGCCGAGGATGTGCTGAGCCCGATCGCCGCCAAGCTCTCGGTTTTCATCCGCGAGCCGCAATTCCAGGGCCAGACCAAGGAGAAGCTCACCAATCCGGACGCGACGCGCCTGGTGGAGGCGGCGCTGCGCGACCGGTTCGACCATTTCCTGGCGGGAGACCCGGCATCGGCGGACAATCTCCTCGCCTTCGCGATCGAGCGGGCGGAGGAGCGTATCCGCAGGCGCGAGGAGAAGGACACGCCGCGCAAATCGGCGACCAAGCGCCTCCGCCTTCCCGGCAAGCTCACCGATTGCACGCGGGAGAATGCGGCCGAGACCGAGATCTTCCTTGTCGAGGGCGATAGCGCCGGCGGCTCGGCCAAGCAGGCGCGCAACCGGGAAACCCAGGCCGTGCTGCCGTTGCGCGGCAAGATCCTCAACGTCGCCTCCGCCTCCGCCGACAAGCTGCGGCAGAACCAGGAACTGCGCGATCTGATCGAGGCGCTGGGCTGCGGTGTCGGCGACAAGTTCGACATCAAGCGCCTGCGCTACGGCCGCATCATCATCATGACCGATGCCGATGTGGACGGCGCGCATATCGCGAGCCTGCTGATGACCTTCTTCTACCGCGAACTGCCGGAGTTGGTGCGCCAGGGGCATATCTACCTCGCCCAGCCGCCGCTCTACCGCCTCACCCAGGGGGCGAAATCGGTCTATGCGATGAACGATGCCGAGATGGCGAAGCTCGGCAAAACCGCGTTCAAGGGCTCGGGAAAGATCGAGGTCAGCCGCTTCAAGGGCCTGGGCGAGATGCCGCCGCAGACGCTCAAGGAAACGACGATGGACCCGGCGAAGCGGACCCTCATCAAGGTTGTCGCCGCGCCCGAGACGCGGGCCGAGACCAATACCATGGTGGAAAGCCTGATGGGCCGCCGCCCGGAACTCCGCTTCCAGTTCATCCAGGATCATGCGAGCCGGGTGACGGAGGCGGAGCTGGACGTTTAGAGAGCGTCAGACGTCGCTTGAATCGCCACGCGCCCGGCGCGGCAGGCGCCTATTGGCAGGGCGGCGGCTTGCCGCCGGTGCAGACGCTCTCCATCCCGCCCGGCAGGACGTAGCGCCCGTCGGACCGGATGCCGGGCTTCGGCGGCGGCGGCACGTAGCGATGTGGCGCGACGTAGTGATGCGGCGCCACATAGTGGTGCGGCGGCACGTAGTGGTGCGGCGCGACGTAGTGGTGCGGCGCGACATAGTGGTGCGGCGCTACATAGTGGTGCGGCGCTACATAGTGGTGCGGCGCTACATAGTGGTGCGGCGCTACATAGTGGTGCGGCGCTACATAGTGGTGCGGCGGCACGTAGTGGTGCGGCGCCACATAGTGGTGCGGCGGCACGTAATGGTGTGGCGTCGCGTGATAGGTGGCGGCATCCGCCTCGTGTACGAGCATCGTCACACCGCAAAGCGCGGCGATCGCCCAGGCAAGCATCTTCATCCGCGTGGCCGCTCGTCCGCATGCGGTTCCACCCGGGCCCAGATGGCCCGGCCGCTCAGCCATTCCGCGCGCAGCGGCCCATCGGCCCGCGCGGCATCCCCCGCCGCGATCCGCACCTGCCCCGTCTCAGCCTGCAAGCAAACCTCCTCGAACGCGTAAACCAGCGCCACTCCGCCAGCCGGCGCCTCCAGGGCGCGCGCTCCCCGCCCCGGCACCAGCCGCGCCACCCGCCGGTCCACCATGAGGTTGAGATCCCTGGTCGGCCCGGCAACGAGGCTGCACGCAACGGCGACCTCACCCGGAAACTCGATATCCTCTCCAGGGCCGAGGCGTCGAGGGGGCGCATCCGCAAGCGCGAGATCAATTCCCGCGCCGTCCACCACCGTCAGCAGCCGGTCGATATCGGGAAAGACCGAGAACGGCCCGTCGGAGGCGATCTCGGCGAGGCTGAAACGCCAATGCCAGGCGGCAGGCGGGCCGCCGGGCAGCTGACCGGAGGCGATCTCATGGGTGATGCCGCCGCCATTGCGCCAGGGCGCGGCGCGAAAACCCGCGCGCGGCAAAATCTGCCAGCCGCTCACAAAACCAGCCGCCGCACCGCCGCATCGAAACCGGCGCGGGCCTGTTCCTCGGCCGGATGATGGCCGTTCCGCACCCGCCAGATGCCGGCCACCATCACATCGCGCACCGGCAGGCTCGCCCCGGTGAAGATCGCGCTATCGAGGATATCATCCTCCTCCGCCGTCGGCTGGGTGAGCCGGACAGGATCAAGCACCATGAGATCGGCGCGGAAGCCTTCGGCGATCGCCCCCACCGGCTGGCCGAGGGCCGCGGCCCCGCCGCTCACCGCCGCGCGGAACAAGCTGCCACCGACCGAGCCCACGCCATCCTCCGGCAGGGAGAGGCAGCGCCGGCCATGCGTCAGCCGCTGGCCATATTCCAAGAGCCGCAGCTCTTCCCAAGGGTCGAGCGTGACGTTGCTGTCCGACCCGATGCCGAAGCGCCCGCCGGCTGTCATGAAGGCGGGCAGCGGGAAGATGCCGTCGCCCAGATTGGCTTCGGTGATCGGGCAAAGCCCCGCCACCGCCCCGCTCGCCGCGATATCGGCGATCTCATCCGGCAGCACATGCGTCGCATGGATCAGGCACCAGGAAGGGCCGACCGGCGCCTCCGCCATCAGCAGTTCCACCGGCCGCGCGCCTGAAGCGGCCAGGCAATCCTCCACCTCACGTTCCTGCTCGGCCACATGGATATGGATCGTGGTCTCTTCCGGCAGGGCGGAGGCGATCTGCCGCACCACCTCGACGGGGACCGCCCGCAGCGAATGCGGCGCGATGCCGACGCGTAGCGAAGGCGAAATCCGCTCATGCGCGCGCAGGCTTTCGAGAATGCGGATGAGCCGCTCCTCATCGGCGGCGAAGCGCCGCTGCGCGGGCTCCAGCGGCGCATCGTCGAAGCCCGCGCGCATGTAGAGCACGGGCAGGATGGTCAGCGCGAGGCCCGTCTCATCGGCTGCGTGAACCAGGCGGAGCGCCATCTCCGCAGGGTCCGCATAGGCGACGCCCTTAGGATCGTTGTGCAGATAGTGGAATTCGCCGAGGCTCGTATAGCCCGCCTTGAGCATCTCGATGAAGAGATGCCGCGCGATGGCGGAAAGCTCCTCCGGCCCCACGGAATGGGCCGCGCGATACATCGTCTCGCGCCAGGTCCAGAAACTATCCGCAGGGTCCCGCCGCTTCTCGGCAAGGCCTGCCATGGCACGCTGGAAGGTGTGGGAATGGACGTTGCCCATGCCCGGCAGCAGCGGGCCGCCGAGCCGCTCCACCCGGTCCCCGAGCGGGCTGGCGCCCGGCTCCACGGCCGTGATCGTGCCGTCTTCGGCGATGTCGATCCGCACATCCCTGGCCCAGCCGGATGGCAGAAGGGCAGTGCTGGCAAAAAGGCTCGGCATGGTCAGGCAGTCTCCCAGAGCAGATCCGGGCGGGATGGGGCGCATCCGGCCGGACGAGGATGCTCGCACGTTCAGCAAGCCGAAGGCGGCTCCGGAAAAGCGCGTCTCCCGGGCCGGGCCTTGCGGCACGAAACCCTTCCTAGAAGATTCGGGGCGTCGGCGCACCGGCCTGGATGGAGGTTTAAGGCGAGTTAATGCGCGGCGGCCACCCGCAGGCCCGAGACGAAGAGGCGAAGCATCGCGCGCGCCTCCCCCTCATCTTCCGGCAATCGGTGGTCGAGCCGCAGCAGCGCGAGCCCATGCACCAGGCTCCAGGCGGCGGTGGTCGCGGCCGCCGCTACTTGCGGCGCGAAGCCCGCGACGCGCCGGGCAAGCACGCTATAGGCGGTCTCGCCGGCCAGCTGGGCGGGATCGAAGCGGCGTTCGAGCGGGCTCGTGAACATCAGGCGGAACAGGGCCGGATGGCGGCGGGCGAAAGCGAGATAGGCGAGGCCCTGGGCGATGATGGCCTCCGTATCGTCGGGCGCGGCGGCATCCGCCTCGGTCACGGCCGCGCGGAGCAGGGCGAAGCCTTCCTTCGTCACCGCGTCGAGCAGCGCGGCCTTATCCGCAAAATGGCGATAGGGCGCCATGGCAGAAACGCCGGCCCCGCGAGCCACCGCGCGCAGGGTCAGATCCTGGGGATTTTCGGCCAGCAGGCGCATCGCCTCGGCGATCAGCCGCGCCGGCAGATCCATCTTCGTCATGCGTGTTTACACCGTAAGCAATAGCCGCTATGTTTACGATGTAAACGGAGGATAAGCGCCATGCAACCAGCCCGCGAAACCGTCGATCTCTCCGCCTATCCCGATTTCGTCATGATCCTGCTCGGCTTCCGGCTCCGCCGCCCCAGCGCGCTCGGCGCCTTCTTTCAGCTCGGCCGAGGCTTCGCCCAGATCGCGCGCCAACCGCCCGATGGGCTGCTCGCCTCGGAGAACTTCCTCTTCGGCTGGAATCACCTCGGCATCCGGCAATATTGGCGGGACATGGCCTCGCTCGAAACCTTCACCCGCGCCGAGCCGCATGCCGAGTGGTGGCGCCGCTTCGCCCGGCCGCAGGCGGCGACGGGCTTCTGGCACGAGGTCTATTCCGCCCGCGGCGGGGTGGAAGCGCTCTATCTCGGCATGCCGGAAACGGGCTTCGGCCTCGGCCGCTTCGCCCCGCGCCTCGCCCCCGCCGGGCGGCTGAAATCCGGGCGCGGCCGGCTCGAAGCCGATCGGGAAGCGCGGGCGGCAGCGGGGGCCGGGGCCGGCTGAGCGCCTGCTACAGCCGTTCGTCCTGGAACTTGAAGAAGTACCAGATGCGCTTGGGTTTGCCGGTGGCGGCGTCGAGCTTGTAGAGGAGCAGCGCGCCGTCCTCGCCCTCCCGGCCAGAGTTGAAGTGGATGTCGTGGACGCCCTTCCCCTGCGGGCCGCCATCGTCGAACATCATGCCGAAGGCCATCACGAACCGGGTGCCGTCGAGGTCCGCGGCCAACTGATTTTCGATGCGGATATAGGAGCGGCGTGAAATCCGCCTCTGTCAGACCGAGGGCGCGGTAGCTCAGCCGCGCATCGCTCTCCGCGCCGAAGCTCGGCGTGCCGAAGGGCGCTTCGGCCGTCGCGTCCGCGGCCGGGTCCAGCGGCTGCTCGGCGATGAAGACGCCGATATCGGACCCGCCGCGCGAGCGCGTATTCACATCGACCTGATAGGAGCCGCCGGCGCCGGTATCGAGATCAAATTGCAGATGGTCACCGTTGCGGCCCTGGATCGCACGGTCCGAACCGCGCGCGACCGTGCCCGTCACCGCGCCATAGGTCAGCGGGGAATTGCCATCCCGCACGAGATCCCGGTTCCACCCCGGTTGCCGGTCGCGATAGTAGGACATGGCCTGGCCTCTCCAGCTGTTGCGGTCGCACACAAGACGGCGCCCAGCGCCGCAGGCGCACCTCCAGCATGCGCGCTCATGCGGCCTGCGGCCCGCGCCGGATGGTGACAGTTCTGGATCGGCGGCCCGCCACCCCCTATCTTGTCATCTGGGTGATATGACACGAAGCGGAAGGTGCGCCATGGCGACCGGCTGGGCCCCGGACGGGGCAGTGCAGGATCAGATCGACGATACGGTGACGGATGCGGTCGCCCGCGCCCGGGCGCGCATGCCCAAGGGCGAGAGCGAAGCCTTCTGCGTGGAATGTGGCGAGCCGATCCCCGAAGCGCGCCGCCAGGCCGTGCCGGGCGTGCGCCATTGCGTCGCCTGCCAGGCGGAGCTTGATCGCCGCCCGGTGCCGGGCGGAATGAACCGCCGCGCGAGCAAGGACAGCCTGCTCAAATAAGGCTCAGCCGGCGGCGCTGAGGAAGCGCTCGGCGAGGTCGAGCGCCCCGTCCGTATAGGCCACGCCCATCTCCTGCGCGGTCGGCGCCTCGCCATGCGTCTTGACCCAGGCGAGCAGCAGCATCCGCCGCAGCAGTACGAGCGCGGGGAGGATCGCGGCATCCTCGGGGCTGAGCGGGGCGACCCGCCGGTAGCCGGCAACCCACGCCTCGGCAAGCTCCGCCACCACGGGCGCATGCTCGAAGAAGCTCACGGCGGCGGCGAAATCGTACATGAACCAGGAGAAGCCGCAGTCATCGAAATCGATCACCTGCAGGCGGTCCGCTTCCACCAGGAGATTGGCGAGCCGCAGATCCCCGTGGATGAGGCCGAAGCGCGCGGGCCCCTGGCCATAGGCGCCGAGCATCGCCGCGATCCGCGCTTCGGCCCGGCTCAGCAGCGCCCGGCCGCCGGGCGTGAGGCCGAGCGCCGCGCGCCAATCTCCCCAATGGCCCGGCGCGCCGAGGGCGGTCGCGACTGTCCAGCTTTTGCGGGTGAAGCCGGGCGGCCGGGCCCAGGCGCGGGCATGGGCGTGCAGCCGCGCGCTGATCGCGCCGAGATCCGCGAAGCGCGGCCTGAGATCCTCGCCCGGCTCGGGGGAGCGGCCGGGCAGGAAAGTGAAGGCGGAGACGAATCCCGCCGCAGCGAGCGGCAGATGCAGCAGCAAAGAGCCGTCCGCACCCGGCACCGGCGCGGCCGTTGCCACCAGCCGCTCCTGCCGCAGGGCGGCGATCCAGGCCAGCTCGCTGAGGATCTCGGCCTCGCTGTGATAGCCCGGCCGATGCGCACGGAGCATGATCCGCCGCTCCCCTTCTTCGGCGAGGAAGGTCGCGTTTTCCGAGATCGTCAGCAGGCGGAGGCGCGCGGCGGGGCCGAACCCCCAATGGCCGAGATGGTCGGCGAGCAGATGCTGCAAGCGGTCCAGAAAAGGCGCGTCGTGGATCATGCGGGGAAGGCACTCGCCGAGCAGGAGGGCTGGTGGGGCGGGGGAATCGCCCGCGGCCGGGGACGCGCAAGCCAGCCCAAAACGCCCGCGGGCGCAAGGCCCCGCCGCCTCCCCTCGCGCCCCGCAGGGCGGCGCACCGCAAGCGGGCTTGAGGTGGGCGCCTAGGGCCGGGTGCCGATCTTCAGACGAGTTCCTGCTTGGGCAGGCTGATATGCAGCTCCTCCGCCGGCACATCGGGCAGGCGGCGCGCATTCAGCTGCTTGAGGTGCCCTTCCAGCAACCGCTCCCTCAGCGAATCGAACAGCGGCGCCACCGGCACCGGCCCCCGGATGACGAGGCAGACATGGTCCGGCTCCTGCCGGGTCTGGATCCCGACCAGCGCCTGCCCATCCCTTCGAGCATCGAGCACCGGCGGCAGGGCGACGGCAAGGTAGAGGCTGAGGGTGATCGCCTGATCGAGGTTGATCATCAGCCGCGCTTCGCATTCGGCGGTTTCCACCTCATGCCCCGGCGTCGCCGATACCTCGACGAGCCCCGCCACCACCTCGCGGATCAGATCGTCGATCGAGACGCGGATCAACTCGCCCGAGCCATAGACCACCCGATAGGCGGCGGCCATCGCCTGCACATGCTCTTCCAAGAAGCGGATATCGCCGCGGCGGTCCGCCGGCAGCATGCGCTTCTGCACATTCATCAGGCTCACGATAATTTGCAGATTGTTCTTCACGCGATGGTGAAGCTCGCGCACCAGCCGGTCACGCTCGGCGATCGCCTGCTTGGAACTTCCATCGCCCGACGCTGCGTCTCCCGGCATCGTCGTCATCCACCGGCCATATCGTGCAAGGAGCTTCTCCAGTCGCGCCGCCAGGCCGCCTTTCCAAGACGGCGATGTTATCCATATCGCTATGAAGCGCCATCCTGCCAGGGGTGCCAGCTTCACCTGATCTTGACCGGAGAGCGGAACGTGCCATTGCCCGAGAGGGAGACCTCCTTGATGGATCGCGCTCATGGCGTTAGTCGGAAGGCCCGGCAGCGGCTGGCCGGGCTTCGCCACCTTACCGGGCGAGGCTCATCCGCCGCCGCCGCGATGCAGATTGTGACGGATCACGCCGATGCATAAAGCGCAAGAAATCGCCGCCCACCTCCCCTATCTGCGCCGCTTCGCGCGGGCCTTGACGGGCAGCCAGGCGGCGGGGGATGCCTATGCCGCCGCGGCACTCGAGGCGGTCTCGCTGGAACCCGACGCCCTGCCGGCGGATCTCGATCTCAATGCCGCGCTCTACAAGGTGCTGCTGACCATCTGGGGCTCGGTCCCCGCCAACCGGCGCCATCTCTCCCCGGCCTCCGAGGAGCGCGGGCCCGGCCTGCCGCGCGATATCGACGAGATAACGCCGCTCCCCCGCGTCTGCTTCCTCCTGCACACGATGGAGGGCTTCTCCTCCGATATCGTCGCCCGGCTGGTCGATCGTCCGGTCGCCGAGGCGCGCCGCCTGATCGACGAGGCCGAGCGCGAGATCGCGGCGCAGATCCATGCCGATGTGCTGATCATCGAGGACGAGACCATCATCTCGATGGATCTGGAGGCGCTGGTCGAGGATCTCGGCCATCACGTCGTCGGCATCGCGCGCACCCGCAACGAGGCGATGGCGCTGGCCCGCGCCAGCCGGCCGGGCCTCATCATGGCCGACATCCAATTGGCGGACGGCAGCTCCGGCCTCGATGCGGTGACCGATATCCTGGCCGGTGCCGAAGTGCCGGTGGTCTTCATCACCGCCTATCCGCAGCGACTGCTGACGGGGGAGCGGCCGGAACCCTCCTTCCTCATCACCAAACCCTTCCAGCATGAGGTGGTCAAAGCGGTGATCAGCCAGGCGCTTTATTTCGACCAGCGGGCGCGGCTTGGCCGCAAGCCCGGGCCGGTTCTGGGCTCCCTTCCCGCCTGACGGCGCCCGGCAGAGTGCGGAGAGGCCGCGCGCCTCAAGCCGCCACCTGCCGCGCCCTCTCCTCCTCCTCGTCCCGCAGCAAGGCCACGACCTGCCCGCGCAGCCAGGCGGAGGCGGGATCCTGGTCGAGCCGCGCCGACCACACCATCATCGCCGCCGGTAGCCGCAGCGTGATCGGCACCGGGCTCACCACGAGGCCGAAGGCCGGGCCGAAGCTGCGCGCCAGGCGCGTCGGCAAGGTCGCGATCACCGGCGCGCTGGCCGCGGTCGCCAGCACGCTCATGAATTCCGACGCGGCGGAGACGACGTTCAGCCGCGCCCCGATCTCCTCCAACGCGGCTTCCAGGCAGCCGCTGAGGCTATCCGTCAACGTCACCACCGCATGCGGCAGGGTGAGGTAATCCGCCCGCCCGACCGGCGGGGCGAGCGGCAGCAGCGCCGGGTTGAAAACGCAACTCACCGATGGCTCGAACAGCACCTCGGAGCGGTAGCGCTGCGCCATCACGGGCTCGAAGCAGCCGACTGCGAGATCGAGCACGCCATCGTCGAGCAGACGCTGCACATCCTCGCGCAGCGCCCGCTGGCTGAGCAGCCGCACCCCCGGCGCCGCACTGCGCAGTGCGGCGATCAGCCGTGGCACGAGCAGCAGTTCGATCTCCCCGGAATAGCCGAGGCGGAGGGTCCGCTCCTCTGTCGCGGGGTCGAACTGCGCGGAACTATGCAAGGCCGCCTGCATCTGCCGCAGCGCCGCCCGGATCGGCTCGGCGAGCGCCGCCGCCCGCGCCGTCGGCCGCAAGCTCTGGCCCACGCGGACGAAAAGCTCGTCCTGCAGCAGCACCCGCAGCGTCGAGAGGCTGTGGCTCATCGCCGGCTGGCCGACCTTGAGGCGCGCAGCCGCGCGCGTCACGCTGCCTTCCTGCATCAGCGCATCGAAAGCCACCAGCAGGTTGAGATCGAAGGAGCGTAGATCGAAGTGATTGATGGATGACATGAGTTGGATCGATTTGAACGATGCCCAATCTCGGCGCATCTCAGGCGGGAAAGCAACTCATTCTTCGTTGAGGACCGCATGCCCGAAGAGAGCTTCCCGACCTACCGCCTCGGCGCGGCGACGATCACCAAGATCCCCGAAATCGCCTTCGAACACCCGGATGCCACCACGCTGCTGCCGGAGAGCACGCCGGCCGAGGTGGAAGCGGCGGCGGCCGGCATCGGCCCCGGCTCGCGCGATCCGGCGAGCGGGCACCTGCGGATGAGCATTCATAGCTGGCTGGTTCGCCTGCCCGGCCGGGTCATCCTCGTCGATACCGGCACCGGCAATGCCAAGGAACGCCCGACCGTGCCGCTCTTCCATCACCGCAGCGAGCCCTTCCTCGAACGCCTGGCCGCCGCCGGGGTGCGGCCGGAGGAGGTGGATCTCGTCCTCCTCACCCATCTCCATGCCGATCATGTCGGCTGGAATACGCGCCTTGCAGCGGGGCGCTGGGTGCCGACCTTCCCACGCGCCCGCTATCTCTTCTCGGCTCGCGAACGCGCCTATAACGAGGCGCTGATCGCCGGGGATGGCTCGGATGCGGCGATGCGCGCGGCCGCAGGGCTTGGCGCCATGC
This sequence comes from Acidisoma sp. C75, assembly GCF_054665095.1. NCBI lineage: Bacteria > Pseudomonadati > Pseudomonadota > Alphaproteobacteria > Acetobacterales > Acidocellaceae > Acidisoma > Acidisoma sp. C75. Next base: position 487,598 of record NZ_BAAFHD010000001.1, on the reverse strand, counting down.
ACCACGCGCCGCTGCCCGGCGTCTATGAGGATAGTGTGCTGCCGGTGCTGCAAGCCGGGCGCGCCGAGGAAATCACGGTCGATGGCCAGGATGTCGCGGAAGGCTTCAGCTTCCTGCCGAGCCCGGGCCATAGCATCGACCATGCGGCGATCCGCCTCCGCTCGGAGGGCGCGGAAGCGCTCTTCTGGGGCGATGTGCTGCATCATCCGCTGCAGGTCGCCCGGCCGGACTGGAACTCCGTCTATTGCGAATTCCCCGAAGCCGCCCGCCGCTCCCGCGGCTCGGCGCTCGCCTACGCGGCGGAGAGCGGCGCGCTCGTCCTCACCACGCATTTCGGCGAAAGCTCCGCCGGGCGGGTCACCCGCGCGGGCGATCGCTTCACCTGGCACTTCGCGTAAAGGAGCCCGAAGGATGGACCGCTCAAGCCTCGATCCTGCCGCCCTCATCGCTGAACGCCGCATGATCCCGAGCGATACGCCCGGCATCATGCTGCAGCTCATCGGCCGCCGCCGGCGAGACCTGCAGACCTTCACGCCGGAGCGGACGCTGCTCCTCATGCATGGCGCGACCTTCCCTTCAGCGAGCCTGTTCGACGTACCGGCCGGCGGCTTCTCCTTCATGGATGCGCTCGCCCATGCCGGCTACGATGTCTGGGCGGTCGATGCCCGCGGCTATGGCGGCTCCACCCGCCCCGCCGAGATGACGGCTCCGCCGGAGGCGCATGCCCCGCTCGTCCCCGCCCGCCTCGCCATGCGGGATCTCGCGGCGGCGATGGATTTCCTGCGTCGGCATCGCGGCGTCGCGCGCCTCAACCTGCTCGGCATGTCCTGGGGGGCCTCGGTCGCCGGCGCCCATGCCGCGGCGGAAAGCGCGGGGATCGAGAAGCTCGTGCTCGTCACCCCGCTGTGGCTCGCGGAGGGGCCGCGCCGCATCGATCCGGGCGGGCCGCTCGGCGCCTATCGGGTCGTCAACCCTGCCGCTTTTGAGACCGCCTGGCGCGCCGCGGCGCCCGAGGAACGGCGGGCGTCGCTGATCCCTGCCGGCTGGTTCGATCTCTGGCTAGAGGCAACGCTCGCGACCGATGGGGGCGCGCCCACCCCGGGCACCATCCGCGCGCCGGCCGGCGCCGTGCAGGATACCCGCACGCATTGGACGGCGAGTAATCCGCTCTACGATCCAGCCGCCATCCGCTGCCCGGTGCTCGTCCTCACCGCCGAATGGGATATCGATACCCCCTTCGCCATGACGCATGATCTCTTCACCCGGCTCACCGGCACGCCCGCGAAACGCTTCGTCGAAATCGGCGAAGGGACGCATATGCTCCTGATGGAGAAGAACCGGGAGCAAGCCTTCGATACGGTCATCGGCTTTCTGGGCGAGGCTTAAACCGCCCGGCAGGCCTCGCGCGCCCACGGCCACCCTCCGCCGGGCGCCGATGCCAGAGAGCATCCACGCCCGGCGGGAGGCGAAGCCGCTCAGCCCTTGAGGATGGTGCGGCCGGCGTAGCGCGCCGTCTGGCCGAGCATGCTCTCGATGCGGATGAGCTGGTTGTATTTCGCCACACGATCGGTCCGCGCGAGGCTGCCGGTCTTGATCTGCCCGGCATTGGTCGCGACCGCGAGATCGGCGATGGTCGCGTCCTCGGTCTCGCCCGAGCGGTGGCTGATGATGCTGGTGAAGCCCGCGCGATGGGCGATCTCCACCGCCTCCAGCGTCTCCGTCAGCGTGCCGATCTGGTTGACCTTGACGAGGATGGAGTTGCCGGTCTTTTCCGCGATGCCGCGGCGCAGCCGATCCGGGTTCGTCACGAACAGATCGTCGCCGACGAGCTGCACGCTTTTGCCCAGCCGCTCGGTCAGCAGCTTCCAGCCCGCCCAGTCATCCTCGGCGCAGCCATCCTCGATCGAGAAGATCGGGTAGCGCGCGGCGAGATCAGCGAGGTAATCCACCATGCCGGCGGCATCGAGGGTGCGGCCCTCGCCTTCCAGCTTGTACTGGCCATCGGCGAAAAATTCGGTGGAGGCGCAATCGAGCGCGAACATGATGTCCTCGCCGGGGCGGTAGCCCGCCTTCTCGCAAGCCTTGGCGATGAAATCGAGCGCTTCGGTGGCCGAGCCGATATTGGGCGCGAAGCCGCCCTCGTCTCCCACGTTGGTATTGTGCCCGGCATCGTGCAGGGCCTTCTTCAGCGTGTGGAAGATTTCCGAGCCGATGCGCACCGCCTCCGCGATGCTCGCCGCGCCCACGGGCGCGATCATGAATTCCTGGATGTCGATCGGGTTATCGGCATGCTTGCCGCCGTTGATGATGTTCATCATCGGCACCGGCAGCGTGCGGGCATCGACGCCGCCGAGATAGCGGTAGAGCGGCAGGTCGAAATCGACCGCCGCCGCCTTGGCGACCGCGAGGGAAACCGCCAGCATGGCGTTGGCGCCGAGGCGGCCCTTGTTGGGCGTGCCGTCAAGGTCGATCAGCAGATTGTCGATCGCAACCTGCTCGGAAGCGTCGAGCCCGCCGAGCGCCTCGAAGATCTCGCCCTCGACATTGGCGACCGCCTGGGAGACGCCCTTGCCCTGGAAGCGCGCCTTGTCGCCATCGCGCAGTTCCACCGCTTCATGCGCGCCGGTGGAGGCGCCGGAGGGGACCGCGGCCCGGCCCATGGCACCCGTTTCGAGGATCACATCGACCTCGACGGTCGGGTTGCCGCGGCTGTCGAGGATCTGGCGGGCGACGATGTCGGCGATGGCGGACATGGCTCTTCCTTCCGGGGTGGCGTTTCGCGTTTCGCGTCTCGCCTAAGCCGGCGGCGGGCGGAAGGCAAGGGCCAGCCTTCCGCACAAACCGCTATCGGCGAAACTTTTGCGCAACAGCCTTATTTGGTGCCGAACAGCCGATCCCCGGCATCGCCGAGGCCGGGGCGGATATAGGCATGCTCGTCGAGTTCCCGATCGAGCCCGGCGGTGAAGACCGGCACGTCCGGGTGCTTTTCCAGCATCACGGCGACACCTTCCGGGGCGGCGAGGAGGGAGACGAAGCGGATTTGGCTGGCGCCTGCGCGCTTGATGACCTCGACGGCGGCCGCCGCCGAATGCCCCGTCGCGAGCATGGGATCGACCGCGATCACCAGCCGCTCGTCGATATCCTCGGGCAGTTTGGTGAAATATTCCACCGGCCGCTTGCTCACCGGATCACGGAAGAGACCGATATGGCCGACGCGGGCAGAGGGGACGAGATCCAAAAGCCCTTCCAGGAGCCCGTCGCCCGCGCGCAGCACGGAGACAAAGCAGAGCTTCTTGCCGGCGAGCAGCGGCGCCATCATCGGCTCCAGCGGCGTCTCGATCGGCACCATCTGAAGCGGCAGATCCCGCATCACCTCATAGCCGAGCAGCAGGCTCGTCTCCCGCAACAACTGGCGAAAGGCGTTGGTGGACTTCTCCCGCCGCCGCAACAGGGTGAGCTTGTGCTGCACCAGGGGATGCTCGACGATGGTCAGGTTCGGAAAGGCGGTCATCGCGCCGGGGCCTCGCTGCTTCACACTTCAGTCCTGCGCATGATGCCGGGCGGGGCGGCATGGGGCAACGCTCATCGGGCGGGGGCTGCCGCCGGCGGCTTGGCCGCCCCCGGCTTCTGGAACAGGTTGCGCAGAATGCCCGGCGCCACCATCGACAGCGCATTGACGTGGACGGAGGGATTGTCGATCGGCCCGAGCACGCGGAAATCCGCCGCGAACAGCCCGCCGCCCTTCTCCGGGCTGAAGAGCCGGCCGATCACCGGAATATGGCCGAGCAGCGCATTGAAGAAATAGGCCGGCACCACCGTGCCCTTGAGGTCGAAGCTATTGGCCGGCAGGTCCACGGTGCCATCCGCGGTCAGCCCGAGGGAGGCGCTATAGGCCCGCGCCTCGGTCAGCGTCAGGGTGCGGCTTTCCAGGCGGAAGGGCATGATGAGCTTGCTGAAAAACAGGCCCGAGCCGTGCAGCAGATCGACCAGGCCATAGAGCGTCATCGCCTGCAGGATCTTGCCGATGGTCGGCGCGTCGCCCAGCGTGAACTTGTCCATCTCCGCAATGCCGGTGAGCGGATGGGTGGCGAGCTGATCATTATAGGCGGCGTCGATGCGCAGCACCCCGCCATCCACGAGATCGTAGATATTGGTTGCCTTGAGAAAGCCGCCGAGATCGCCGCTCGTCAGCGTCACCTGCCGGCCGCCACGGCCGTTCTGCACCACGAGCAAGCGCGTCGGCGCGCCGGAGGGGGCGACGGTCAGCGCGAGATCCGCACTCTGCACGATACGCCCGTTGTTGACCGCCTGGCCGCGCACCGCATCAAGCTCGCGCGGGCGGCCGCCGGCCATGGTGCCGAAGAGGATGCGGCCGAGGGATACCGAGATCCGCCAAGGCGGATGGGGCGCGAATTCGGACCGCGCGGAGATCTGCGAGAGCGCCTGGTTGGTTGGAGCGACGGAGGGTTGCGCCTTGCGCCCGAAGAGCCCGGCGAGATCGAGCGTGCGGCCGCCCAGCCGGATATCGTATGGCGCACCGGGGCCAGCGGGCAGGCCGATCCGGCCGTTGATATCGGTGCGGCCGAGGATGAACCGCGGAATGTCGAGCGCGCTCAGCCGCCCGGCAGTGAAAGCCGGCTGCACCTGCACGTCGATCCCCGGCCCCTTGAGCGCCACCGGATCGAAGCCGGCGATCCGGCTCCCTTGCAGGACGATATGCGCCGTCGCCGTCGCCTGACCGGCGCCGCCCGCCCAGCCGATCTGGCTGATCCGCAGATGCGACGCCGGCAGGTTCACCGTCGCGTCGATATCCGTCCGCCCATTCTGCGCAGCGGCGAGGTCAAGCCGCGCCGCGAGGCTGCCGTGCAACAGCCCGCCCGTCGGCACGCCGGCCGCGGCCAGCTGCGCGGGCGTCGCGGTCGCCTCCGCATGCACCATCGCTACTGCCTGGTCGGCCGTTTTGGGGGCGAAGAGAGCATCGAGCGAAAGGCGCAGCGGGATCGTCGCCAGCCGGCACGGCCCGGAGAGGTGCAGCATCGCCATGGAGGCGCTGATCGCGAATTGCCCATCCGTCAGATCCCGGCCGAGCAGGAGCCCTCCAAGGGCGAGGCCCGTGACATCGGCCTTGGCATCGAGGGTGATCTGCCCTGTCGTCACCTTGGCGAGCAGCGGCAGGCTGAGCTTGACCGCGGCCTTGACGGTTCCGGCCGTCACCTTCAGCGGCAGCGGCACGCTCTTGAGCAGGCCGAGCCGGGGCTGATTGAGGAGAGCTACGACAGCCGCCACCGGCCCGGCGAAATTGACCGCGATGGTGCCGGTCTGGACCTGCCCCGTGAGGCCCGAGATCACCATGCTGCTCGGGCTGAGGGCGAGCGCCCCCTGCCGCGCCTTATCGACCTTGATCAAGACCTTATCCATGCCCTGCAGGATAACCGCCCCCTGCCCCACGGTGAGCGGCGGCAGGCCCGGCAACCAGGTGACGGCGAGCCCCTCGGCCGGAATGCCCCCGGCTACCGAGACGAGGGCGAGATCGCCGGGCCCGGCATCGCTTTTGAAGCCGAAGGCGAAGGTGCCGTTGTCGAGCGAGCCACCCCGCACCTGCGCCTTGATCCAGGCGCGCGCCCCATCGGCGAAGCCGGGCGGCCAATAGGCGGGCACATCGTCGCTCGCCACGTGATCGAGGCCGAGGCCGAGGGTTGCGGTAAAGCCACCGGCGGCGAGCGGCTGGGCCGAGCCGCTGAAGCTCAGCGTGGGCGCTGGCGCCTCGCTCACCGCGCCGAAGACGATGCGGGAGGCAGGGTCGATCCGGATCGCGCTCTCATCCCCCGTCAGGTGGAGGTTGAGGGAAGCAACCGGGATATGCGCGCCATTGATGCGCATCTCGCCGGCGCCGGCGGAAAGCGCGGCGGTGAGCGCGGTGATGCGCGCGGCGGGCGAGAGGGTGAGGCTCGCGTTGGCCTGGAGCGGCATCGCCGGCACCGGCAGGCTGGCCGGCATGCCGAGCGCGGCGAACATTCCGGCCGGATCATCGAGCATGGCGGAGGCGCTGAGGCTCAGCACCCCCTGCCGCGTCACCAGGCCGCGGAGCGCGAGGCTCGGCCGCTCGCCCGCGGTCGCGGCAGGCAGCGCGCCGCCGCGGGAGGCGAGGACGCCCGCGAGCTGCAGGGCGATGCCGCCCTGGTCGGCCCGCGCGGCGGTGAGCGAGAATTCACCGAGTTGCAGCACCCGGCGCGTGAGGTCCGGCTCGCCGGCAGCCGGTGATGCCGGCGGAGGCGCGGCCGGCGGAGGCGCGGCCGGCGGAGGCGCGGCCGGCGGAGGCGCGGCCGGTCGAGGCGCCGGTTCCAGCACCAGGCTGCTTCCCGTGACCGTCACGCGCTGCAATTCGGAAAGGCCGGCGAAGCGGACGGGCACGAGATGCCGATCGGTCTGCGGCGGCTGGCGCAGCACGGCGATCGCATCGCGCAGGCGCGCCCGCAGATCAGGCACCGGGTGCCGGCGGGCAGGCCGCGGCCCAGCCGCTGCCGCCGCCGGCCGGCGCAGCGTGACATGCAGGCCATCGAGCGTGATCACCCGGGGGGCGAACACCCCGCGCACCGCCCAGGCAGCTGAAAGATCGAGCGCCAGATGGTCGAGCGTGAGGCTTTGGTGCCGTGCCGGATTGGCGACCGCGATGCCATCGGCGGCGATCTGCACCGGCTGGTCCGGCCCGCGGGAAAAGCCGCGCCAGTTGAAGGCGAGATGGGCGACCGAGATGCGATACTGCGGCTCCGCCATCGCCGCCACGCGGCCGAGGCGCGGCAAGAGCCAGGAAACGTCCACCGGCCCCTGTGCCGCCCGCCAGGCGAGCATGCTGCCGCCGAGGATCAGGATGAGCAGGATGCTTTCGATCAGCAGCACCAGTGCCGAGAGCGGCCAGCGCCACCAGCGGCCGGGGCGATGCCGGGGCTTACCGGCCCCGGTCTCCAAGACGGGGCCGCCCGGCGGCTCTTGACCGTCCACGCCGCTCATGCCCAGCCTCGCGCGCCATGCCCGAGACCCCGCCCGCCCCGACCTACCGCCCACCGACCCGCCCCACACCGGCCTGGCCCGCGCCCGCCGATCCGGCCGCCGCTCGCGATTTCGTGGAGCGCTTTCGCGCCGAGGCGGCCGCCCGCGGCCTCGCGACGCCGATCCCGCCAGCGCTGCTTGCAGCGATCGGCGGCAACAGCCCCTATCTCGCCGGCCTCGCCCTGCGCGAGGTGCGAACGGTCGGCCGGCTGGTCGCGGAAGGCGCCGCGGCGGCCGTCGCCGATGCCATGCGAAGCCTCGCCGCCATCAGCCCCGCCGCGCCACGCCCGGCCGTTTCGGCGGCGCTCCGCCAGGCCAAGCGGCAGGTGGCGCTGGCGGTGGCGCTTGCCGATATCGGCGGTCTCTGGCAGCTCGATCAGGTCACCGGCGCGCTGTCCGACCTCGCCGAGGCGACGCTCGGCCTCGCCCTCCGCCACCTGCTCCTGGCCGAGCATGGCGCCGGCCGCATCCGCCTTGCCGCGCCGGCCGAAGATCCCACCCGTGGCAGCGGGCTCTTCATCCTGGCGCTCGGCAAGCTCGGTGGCCACGAACTGAACTATTCGAGCGATATCGACCTCATCGTCCTCTATGAGCCTGCGGCGATGGACCCGCCGCCTGAGAGTATAGGCGGCATTTATACCCGCCTAGCCCGTGATCTCGTGAAACTGATGGAAGCGCGGGAGGCGGAGGGCTACGTCTTCCGCGTCGATCTGCGGTTGCGGCCCGATCCCTCGGCCATGCCGCTCGCCATCTCCGTCCCTTCGGCGATTACCTATTACGAAACCATGGGCCGCAACTGGGAGCGCACCGCCTTCATCAAGGCGCGGCCGGTGGCGGGCGAGATTGCCCTCGGCGAGGCCTTCCTCGATAGCCTCCGCCCCTTCGTCTGGCGGCGGCATCTCGATTTCGCGGCGATCGCCGATATCCATGCCATGAAGCGGCTGATGGACGCGCATCGCGGCGGCCCCATCCCGCCGGGGGAAGACCCGGTGGCCCGCCTGCTCGGGCATGATCTCAAGGTCGGGCGGGGTGGCATTCGCGAAATCGAATTCCTCGCCCAGTCCCAGCAGCTAGTCTGGGGCGGCCGGGCGCCGGTGCTTCGCGTCGGCGCCACCGTCACCGCGCTCGGCCTCCTCACCCGCCTCGGCCATATGCGGGCGGAAACCGCGGAGGCGCTCATCGCCGCCTACCGCTTCCTGCGCCAGGTGGAGCATCGCCTGCAGATGATCGCGGATCGGCAGACCCACGCCCTGCCCGAGAAGCGGGAGGGCTTCGCCCATCTCGCCACCTTCATGGGCTGCGAGACGGCGGAGGATTTCGCCGCACACCTGCTCGGCCATCTGCTGACCGTCCAGGGCTTCTACGATTCCTTCTTCGAGAGCGAGGAGATGGAGGAGACGATCAGCCTCGGCCCGGGGGACAGCCCGCCGCCCGAGGCGGCGCTCGCGCGGCTCCGCCAGCTGGGCTTTGCCGATCCACCGCGGATCGTCGAGGCGGTGCGGCGCTGGCTCTCCGGCCGGCCGCGCGCGCTCCGCTCCGAACGCGCCCGCGCCCTCCTCGATCCGCTGCTGCCGCATATTCTGCGGTCGCTCGCTGCCCAACCGCAGCCCGATCAGGCCTTCGCCCATTTCGATGCTTTCGTAACCGGCCTGCCCGCGGGCGTGCAGCTGCTCTCCCTCTTCAGCCGCAACCCGGCGCTGATCGATCGGATCGCCCTGCTCTTCGGCGCCGCACCCGGGCTCGCCCATCACCTCGCCAACCACCCCGGCTCGCTCGAAGGGCTGCTCGGCTCGGAAGAGGCGCGGGCCGATCCGATGCGGGCGTTGGCGGCGGAACTCGTCGATGCCCGCAGCCTCGAGGATGTCATCGCCGTCACCCGCCATGTGGTGAACGAGGAGAGCTTCCGCATCAACCTCGCCTCCCTTGAAGGGCGGATGGATGTGGACCATGCCGGCCTTGCCCGCACCGCGCTCGCCGATGCAGCGATCACCGTCATTCTGGAAGCGGTGGTGGCGCAGCACCGCGCGCGCTACGGCTGGTTGGAACAGGCAGCCTTCGCGGTGCTGCTGCTCGGCAAGGGCGGCAGCCAGGAGATGATGCCGGGCTCGGATCTCGATCTCATGGTGATCTACGACCGGCCGGAGGAGGCCGAGGCGAGCGACGGGCCGAAGCCGCTCGCCGCCAGCCAGTGGTTCGCCCGGCTCGTCACCGCCTTCACCACGGCGCTGACCGCGCGCGGCGCGGAAGGGGCGCTCTACACGGTCGATATGCGGCTGCGCCCCTCGGGCAATCAGGGCCCGGTGGCGGTCAGCCTCGCCGCCTTCCGCAAATACCATGCCGAACAGGCCTGGACCTGGGAGCAGATGGCGCTGACGCGCGCCCGCATCGTCACCGCCTCGGCGGGCTTCGGCCCGATTGTGGAAGAGGCGCTCGCCGCCGCCCTCCGCCCCCGGCATGACGCGGCGCGCATCCGCGCCGATGCGCTCGACATGCGCCGCCGCCTGCTGCGCGATCTGCCGGCCCAGGGCCCCTGGGATGTCAAGCTCATCCCCGGCGGCACCATGGAGGTGGAGTTCATCGCCCAGGTGCTGCAACTCATCCACGGCGCCCATCGCCGCGAGCGGCACGACACGACGACCGCGACCGCCCTTGCCCAGCTTGCCGCCGCCGGCTGCCTCGCAGATAGCGCGGCGGCGCTGCTGATCGAGGCGGACCGCCTGTGGCGGACGATCCAGAGCGCGCTCCGCCTCACCCTCGGCCATTCGCGCGGGCCGGATCTGCCGGAGGCGCCGGCGCGTATCCTCTGCGGCCTGACGGGGGAGCCGAGCCTTGCGGCGCTGCGGGCAAGGATGGGCAGGACCGCCGAGCTGGTCCGCGCCGCGTTCATCCACCATATCGGCGATCCGGCGATCCCCGCTGGCAAGCCCTGAGGACGAGAAGGAGAGTTCCATGAGCCTGACCGAAGGCGATGCCGCCCCGGATTTCACCCTGCCCGCAACCGGCGGCCGCACGCTGCGCCGCGCCGATTACGCCGGGCGGCCCTTCGTGCTGTATTTCTACCCGAAGGCCGATACCTCGGGCTGCACCAAGGAAGCCTGCGCCTTCCAGGAAGCCCTGCCACAGCTCGGCGGCCTCGGCCTCGATGTCATCGGCGTTTCGCGCGATCCGATGAAGGCGCTCGAGAAATTCGCCGCCAAATACAGCCTCACCTTCCCCCTCGCCTCCGACGAAGAGGGCAGCGTGACGGAAGCCTACGGCGTCTGGGTGGAGAAAAGCATGTACGGCAAGAAGTATATGGGCATCGAACGCGCGACCTTCCTGATCGGCGCCGATGGGCGCATCGCCCGCGCCTGGCGCAAGGTCTCCGTGCCCGGCCATGCGGCGGAGGTGCTGAAGGCCGCGCAGGCCCTCGGCAAGGCCTGATCCCGGCTCTCCAGGCTCGGCTGCCCGGGCGATGGCGCGCGGCGCTCACGCGGCGGCGGCGATCGCCTCGGCGGTTTCAAGCCCGGAGAGAAAGGCCGCCTCCACCCGGCCGTGGCGCGTCCAATCCCCGCAGAGGGCGAGGCCGCGCGGCGCATCGATCAGCAGCGCAGGCTCGGCCTGGGATGGGCAATTGGCATAGCGCCAGCGGTGCAGATCCTGGTGGACCGGCCGCGGCAGCCGGCCCAGGATCGCCGTCAGCGCCTGCATCATCGCCGCCTGCACCATCTCTGGCGCATCCTCCATATGCGCATCCGCCCAATCGTTGCGGGTGAGCGCCAGCAGGCCAGGCCCGCCCTCATGGCCGGGGCGGGCCTTGCTCATGGAAAGCCAGCTCAAGACCCCGCCCTTGATCAGCGCCGCATCGAAACCGGCATCGGGCAGCGCCTCGAAGCCGAGCATGAGGGCGAAGCAGCCCTGCATCTGTGCCGCGGCCGCCCGCGCCTGAAGCGGGCTCTCGGGCGGCAGCAGGGCCGCTGCCTGCGGCGCCGGCAGGGCGAGGAGCACCCGGTCGAAGGGGCCGAAGGCAGCGCCATCCTCCGCCATCAGGCGCCAACTGCCATCAGCCTCCCGGCGGAGTGCGGTGATGCGGGTGGCGCGGTGGAGCGTGAGCCCCTCGGCCCAGGCGGCGGCCAGGGCCGTCATGCGCCCGATGCCGACGAAATGCGCCGGGCTCTCCCCCCATTCCCGCCAGTGGGAGACGGTGCCGCGCTCGATCTCGGCGAAGCGGCAATGCCAGGGCCGGATCGCCCCGGCCGCCGTCAGCCGCGCCGTTTCGGCGAGGAAGCGCGGATCGCGCGCGGTGAAGAACTGGGCGCCGAAATCGAAGGCGAAGCCGGCCCGGCGACGGTTGGCGAGCCGCCCGCCCGGGCTGCGCCCCTTGTCGAACAGGGTGACGCGATGGGCGCCAGCGAGGTGGCGGGCGGCAGCGAGGCCAGAGACGCCGGCGCCGATGATCGCGATGCGGAGGCCGCTCATGAGCACGCATCCCGCGCGCATGCGCGCGGTTTCCGCCAAAGCGGGCGGAGGCGCAGGAAGACCCGGTAGCCGCCTTCGGCCAGCCAGAGCAGCGGCGGCTGGCCGATGAGCCGCCCGGCGAGGGCAAAACCCGGCAGGGCGCGCCAGATCGCCGCGAAGCCAGCGGCACCGCTCACCATCCGGCCATCGGCACGGCGCACGTGCAGGCGGGCGAGCGCGGCTTCCCGCGTCAGCCCCGCGGGCAGTCCGCTCCCCGCGCTTGCCGCAACATCGGTCCAGACGATGCGCGCCCCCGCATCCCGCCGCTGGTAGAAGGCGATCTCCCGCCGGCAGAGCGGGCAGCCGCCGTCATAAAACACTTCGACGCGCGCCACGCTCAAACCCTCCGCGCCGCGGCAACCGCGAGCGCGCTGCCGCGCCCGACGGCGCGGGCCCAGGCGCCGAGCATCAGCCGCGCGAGCGCCGGGCCGGCCGGCCCGCTGCCGAAAGGCCCCGAGCCCGGAGGCGCGAGGCCGGCGGCACGCGCCTCGTCTCGATGCTCGACCTCGTCAGCCTGGCATTCCCGCAGCAGATCGAGCAGCGGCCGCGCCTCAGCCTCCGGCGCCAGCCGGCGGATCTGCGCCTCGTAATGGTGATCGACGAAGGTTTCGACGGCATCGATCGTCGCATAGACGGCGCGGCGGCCAGCGAGGGCGGGCAGCGCCCCGGTGAGGAAGCCGGCGATCCGCCACAGCGGCAGCAGGCGGCTGTACGCCCGCCGCGGCAGGAGCGCGCCGAGTTCGGCCAGATGGCGGGCCTCCGTCGTCAGATGGGCCGCGGCGAAGCGGCGCAGCGCAGGATCCCGGCTCATCGCCAGGATACCGCGATAGATCATCACCGCACCGGTCTCCCCGGCATGGTCGGACCGCAGATCCCCGACCAGCCCCGGCAGACGGGGGGCGAGCCGCGCGAAGGCCTCGGCGCGGGCAGCGCGATCGGCGGCGAGCGTGGCAGTGGCGTTACCCATGGCTCTGGCAGAACTCCCCGATGAGGTCTGGAATACGATCGCGAAACTGGAAGAAGCCGCGCTGCGCGGCGGGCCAGGTCGTGCTGTCCCAGGCGCGGCGGAGGCGGATGAGCGGGATGCCCTGGGCCGCGAGCGCCTGCTCGATCGGCACGAGCTGGTCGGCCACCCAGCCGACCGGCGCCCAGGGCGTGACGAGGGCGGACAGCCTCGCCTTGGCGGCCCAGGCCGCGATGGCGGCGGGCGCAAGCAGCTCGGCCGGGCGGCCATGCCGCGCGGCGGCACGCGCCAGCCCGTCGGCCACCGCCGCGCGGGTCCAGCACCGCACCCGTTCATCGACCCCGAAAGGAGAGCGCGCCTCGGGCACCGCGAAGCCCGCGATAGCGCGCGGGGTGCGGCCGCCGAGATCGAGGCTTTCGATCGCGAGGTCATGCTCGTGCAGCAGCAGGCCAAAGGCGCGCCCCGCCCAAGGCTCCGCGCCGTGGCCGGCCGCCTCGGGCAGCAGGCCAGGCGGCGGGTTCGGCTCCAGGATCGGTGGATGCGTCTCGTGCAGCAGGCCGCGTGGATCGAAGCGGCCGCCGGTATAGCGGGCGATATTCTCGGCCCGGGCGAGGTAGTGCTTGCCCGGCGTCTGGCTGCCGACCACCCAGCGCCAGGAGAGTGTGTTGGAGGCGGCATCGCCATCCAGCAGGTGGCGGAGAAAAAGATCGGCCCCCAGCACCCAGGGCAGGCCGAGCGTGAAGCACCAGATGCTGGCGAACCACATCCGCGCATGGTTGTGCAGCCAGCCGGTTTCGCAGAGGGCACGCATCCAGGCGTCGAAACACGCGATACCGGTGCGGGCTTCGAGCGCCGGGCGGAGCCGCCCGGTTACTTCCGCATCCCGCTGCGCCGCGGCAAGCCGGGCGCGATAGGCGGGCCAGAGCCCCGGGCGCAGCTCCAGCCAGCCCTTCCAATAGCTCCGCCAGCAGACTTCCTGGATGAATTTCTCCGCTTCCGCCGCGCGATGGCGGGTCAGCACAGCAGCGATCACCTCTGGCTCGGTCAGCAGCCGGTGGCTGAGATAGGGCGACAGCGCGGAAACGGCAGGGGCGCCGCCCGGCCCGGGATCGAAATTCCGCCATTCGGCATAGGCGCGCCCGGCCCGCGGCAGAAAGACCGCAAGCTGGGCAAGGCCCGCCGCGCGGCTCGGCTCCGGCATCGCGGCGGCCGCTGCTGGCGAAGGGGGTGAACTCGGCTGCATGCGGCTTTTACGGCCGAGCGGCCACGGAGGATCCGCCCCCACCCATGCAATTTACGCGGACCGCGCAGAACGGCGGGAGGAGGTGCCGCGTCCTGCCCCCTTCAGCCGCCTCTTCGGCCGCGCGGCAGGATCAGAACAGGGTGCGGAAGAGGTAGAAGAGGCCAGCCGAGAGGCTGATCGCCACCGGCAGGGTCAAAACCCAGGCGGAGGCGAGCTTGATCACCGTGCTGCGCTGCAAGCCCGACCCGTTGGCGACCATGGTGCCCGCCACGCCGCTCGACAGGATATGCGTGGTCGAGACCGGCAGGCCCCAGTGCTCGGCCATCATGATCGCGCCGGCCGCCACAACCTCCGAGGCGGCACCCTGGGCATAGGTCAGATGCGTCTTGCCGATCTTCTCGCCCACCGTTCTGACGATGCGCTGCCACCCCACCATGGTGCCGAGGCCGAGCGCGAGCGCGACCGAGACCTTCACCCAGGTCGGGATGAAGCGCGTGCCGCTCTGCAACTGCTTCTGATAGGCCTTGAGCGTCCTCACATCCCCGGGCGCAAGGCCGGCCGGTGCCTTGACAAGCCCGGAGACGGCGGCATCCACGAGATACATATCGTTGCGGATATTGGCCGATTTGGCGGCCGGCACGCGCGAGAGGGCGCCGTTGACTTCGACTTCGCGGGTGATCGCGCCGCTCAGGCTCAGCAATGCCGCGAAGCTTTGCGGGCTCTGCAGCGCCTTACGGTTGATCGCCTCGGCGAGGGTGGAGCGCGCCGCCGCGCCGCCCATCGCCGAGGCGCCGGCCCCGGCGGCCGCGGCAAAAACCGCGCTCGCCCGCTGGCTCACGGCGATGAAGACCGGCGCCTCACTATCGGGCACCGTGCGGTTGAGGGCATAGGCGGTGGGCACCACGCCGATCAGGATCAGCATGATGAGCCCCATGCCCTTCTGGCCATCATTCCCGCCATGCGCGAAGGAGACGCCGGTGCAGGTGAGGATGAGGATCGCGCGGATCCAGAGCGGCGGCGGGCGGCGGCCCTCCGGCGCGGTGTAGAGCGCCTTGCTGCGGATCACGCGCTTCATGAGCAGGAGCAGGAGGGCGGCGGCCGCGAAGCCGGCCAGCGGGCTGAACAGCAGCCCTTTGAGCACGCCGATCGCTGCCCCCCATTGCACCCCCGCGGTCGGGTGCCCGGCCGGCGCCATGAGCTGATTGGCCAGCCCCACGCCGATCACCGAGCCGATCAGCGCATGCGAGGAGGAATTCGGGATGCCGAACCACCAGGTGGCGAGGTTCCAGCCGATCGCCGACAGCAGCAGCGCGAAGATCATCGCGAAGCCCGCCGAACTGCCGACATTGAGGACGAGATCGTTCGGCAGCAGCGCGAGGATGCTGTAGGCGACGGCCCCGGAAGAGGCCATGACGCCGAGGAAGTTCCACAGGCCGGACCAGATCACCGCCGTCATCGGCGGCAGGCTGTTGGTGTAGATCACCGTCGCCACCGCATTGGCGGTATCATGAAAGCCGTTCACGAACTCGAAGCCCAGCGCGATGAGCAGCGCGATGCCGAGCAGCAGGAAGGCGCCGATCGCCAGCGGCGATTGCCCGGTGGTGCTGATGTCGCGGAGCAGGCTGACAGCAGCATAGCCGAGGCCGGCGAGCAGCAGCAGGGCGAAGAGAGCCGCCGGCAGGAAGCGGCGCCCCGCTTTCGCTGCGATGCCGCCGAGCGGCGAAGGGGACGCCTCGTAGCCGGACATGACGGAACCTATGATTTTTCCGGTCGCATAGCCCGCGCCCTCGCCGGCGTCGAGGTCGATTTGATGAAAAAACAATCCGGCGCAGGGCTTTCTGGCAGCCCCGCGCGAGAGGGAGTCACCCGAACAGAAGGCCCTCACGCCCGCGCGGGAACGAGCCGATCTCGTTGCATTTTCGAAAACTGCCAACCGATCCGCAGATGAGACATCCGCCGGCAGCCGAACTGGCGGCGGGCGAGCGGGCGGCAAAACCCGAATGGCAGGAAGCCGCTTCCGACAGACTCCAGGCGAAGCTGCGGCTTTTTAGGAGATGCTGTGGCGCAGGGCTTCCAACTCGTCGAGCAGATCACGCATCACCCGCTTGATCCGCGCGAGTTCCTGTTCCGCCGCGGTCTCCGAGGCAGGCGCGGCAAGGCCCGCGGCAGCGGCGGCCACGGCGCCGGGGCGGGGAATGAAGCGGAGCGGCAGGCGCTGCTCCGGCAGGTCCGGCATCGGCGCGGGTGGCGCGTGCGCTGCCAGCAGTTCCGCTGCCTCCTGCTCGCCCTCTCCATCCTGATCATCCTGCCGGGGGGGCGGAATATCGTCGGCCAGCCTGCCGCCGCCCTCGCGCAACAGGCGCTGCACGCCCTTGATGGTATAGCCCTGGGTGTAGAGGAGATGGGCGATGCGGCGCAGCAGCGCCACGTCATCGGGCCGATAGTAACGGCGCCCACCGCCGCGCTTGAGCGGCCGCACCTGGGTGAATTTTGTTTCCCAGAAGCGCAGAACATGCTGCGGGATGTGAAGATCATCCGCCACTTCGCTGATCGTGCGGAAGGCGGTGGGCGCTTTCTTGAGGCGGGCGCGGACGGACTCTTCCTCCTCCGCGCCAGGCGCCGGCTGCGCGAGGGGAACGGCGGTCATGCCTCTTCACCCTCTTCATCCACCAATTCGCCATTAACCGCACCCTTCAGCACCTGGCTCGGGCGGAAGACCAGCACGCGGCGCGGCATAATCGGCACCTCGACCCCGGTTTTCGGATTGCGCCCGATGCGGCGGCCCTTCTGGCGCACCGAAAAAGTGCCGAAGCCACTGATCTTGACGGATTCGCCCGCTTCCAGCGCGGCGGAAATGCGCTCCAGAACCGCTTCCAGAAGATCAGCGGATTCGTTCCGCGACAGGCCTACCTGTGCGTAGATCGTCTCCGCCAGTTGCGCGCGCGTCACTGTGCTCATGGCCAGACGGTAGCATCGTCAGCCATCCTGTCAACAAATCCTTCACCTTCAAGGCTTTGGCCCCGAGGTTTGTGCGGCCAGGCGAGGCCGCCTCAGGGGGTGGTCAGACGCGCAGCAGCGCCGATCCCCAGACCAGCCCGCCGCCCAGCGCTTCCATCAGCACCAGATCCCCCCGCCGGATGCGGCCGGCCGCCATCGCCTCAGCGAGCGCGAGGGGGATGGAGGCGGCCGAGGTATTGGCATGGCGATCGACGGTGATCACCACCCGCTCAGGCGCCAATCCCAGCTTGCGGCCCATGCCTTCGATGATCCGGATATTGGCCTGGTGCGGCACCAGCCAATCCACCGCTTCGCGGCTCAGCCCATTGGCGGCGAGCGCTTCGTCCACGCTTTCGGCGAGGCGTTGGACGGCATGGCGAAACACCTCCCGCCCGTTCATCCGGAGCTTGCCCGGCAGGGGCAGCCCGGCGCTATCGGTGACGCCGACCGCGCCATCGACGAAGAGGATATCGCCGAGCGAGCCTTGGGCGTGCAGATGGGTGGAGAGCAGGCCGCGCGTGGCCCCAGGCCCTGCCGCCGACCCGACACTTCCATCCGCATCCCGATCCGCGGGCGCCTGCGGCTCGGCGCGGAGGAAAACCGCACCCGCGCCATCGCCGAAGAGCACGCAGGTGCCGCGGTCCTGGTAATCGAGGATGCGGGAAAACACCTCCGAGCCGATGACGAGCGCGCCGCGTGCGCGCCCGGCGCGGATCATCTCATCGGCGATCGACAGGGCATAGACGAAACCGGCGCAGGCCGCCGAGACATCGAAGCCGAAGCCGCCTTCGATGCCGAGCAGCGCCTGCACCCGAACGGCGACCGAGGGGAAGGCCTGATCGGGCGTGCTGGTGCCGACGATGATGAGATCCACATCCCGCGCGCTCGCCCCGGCCATGGCGAGCGCCTGGCGGGCGGCGGCGGCGGCCATCACCGTCGTCGTCTCCTCCGGGCCCGCGCGGTGGCGCTGATGGATGCCGGTGCGCTCCCGGATCCAGGCATCGGAGGTGTCGATGCTCGCGGCCATCTCGTCATTGCTGACGACGCGGCCGGGCAGATACCCCCCCGCCCCTTCGAGAACCGCGCGAAACTTGCCAGACATGCTGCCCTATCCCGCTTCCGCGAGCGGCGCGGCCAGGCCCTGGTCGGCGCTCTCCTCCGGCTCCTCGGCCAACTGCTTGGCCTTTTCCAGCTTCGCGAGACCGTCCGCGATGCCGGCGAGGAAGCCCTGCTCCACCATGTTCATCGCGACATCCACGGCATGGGCGAAGCCCAGCGCATCAGAGCCGCCATGGGATTTGACGACGACGCCGTTGAGCCCGACGAGCACGGCGCCGTTATAGCGCCGCGGATCGAGCCATTCGCGCAGGCGATCGAGCCCCGGGCGGGCGAGCAGATAGGCGATCTTGCTGAGCAGGCTGCTGGTAAAGACCTGGCGCAGCAACCCGCCCATGAGCCTCAGCGCGCCTTCGCCGGTCTTCAGCGCGACATTGCCGGTAAAGCCATCAGTCGCGATCACGTCCACGGTGCCGGCGGCGATGTCATGCCCCTCGACGAAGCCCGCGAACCGCTCCGCGATATGGCTCGCGCGCAGCATGTCGGCCGCACGGCGGAGCCGCTCGTCCCCCTTGAGTTCCTCGGAGCCGACATTGAGCAGCCCGATCGTCGGCTCCGGGATGCCGAGCACGGTGCGGGCGAACATCTCCCCCATCACCGCGAATTCGACGAGGTTGCGCGCATCGCAGGAGACATTGGCGCCGAGATCGAGCATCACCACGTCGCTGCGCGCGGATGGCACGACAGCCGCCATCGCCGGCCGGTCGATCCCCGGCAGGGTCTTGATGACGATCTTGGCGAGTGCAAGCAGCGCCCCGGAATTGCCGGCCGAGACGACACCGCTCGCCTCGCCCCGCGCCACCGCGTCGATCGCGAGGCGCATCGAGGATTTCTGCAGGCGGAGCGCGACCGTCGGCTTCATATCGCCAGTGATCGCATCGGCGGCATGGAGGATCTTGCAGGCGGCGCGGGCCTTGGGATGCGCATCGAGCAGGGGCGCGAGGCGCGCCTCGTCACCCACCAGCAGGAAGCGCCCCGCAGGGTGCCGCTCAGCCGCGAGCGCGAGGCCCTTGACCACCATGTCCGGGGCATCATCCCCGCCCATGGCGTCGATCGCTAGATCGAAGGTCTCGCGTTCAGCGGCAAGGCTCTGCTCTGCGGCACCGGACATGAAACGGGCCGGAGCCGATCAGGCGCGGACGGCGACCTTAAGCGCCTTGCCAGCGCCCACGACCTCACGGCCGTCATAATGGCCGCAATGGCTGCACACATGGTGCGGGCGCTTCAGCTCGCCGCAATTGCCGCATTCGGCGAAGCTCGGCGCGCTCAGCGCATGATGGGCGCGGCGCATCCCACGGCGGGACGGCGAAGTCTTCTTCTTGGGAACGGCCATGGCCGGAACCCCTTTCGTGCTGCGTTAGAGGGCCTGCGGGCAGCATGCCCCGGCCACTGAATTGTTGGCGTGGCGGCGGGCAATACCAGAGCGGTTTCCGAACGGCAAGCGCAGCGGGCGCAGGGCCGTGCCCGGGCAGGGGCGGCGCTCGTCATGCAGGCGCCGCGCGGCGCCGCCCCCTTTCGGGAGCGCCGCGGCGCTCGGCCGCTCAGCGCGCCTGCCGCCGGGCTTGCAGGGCGGCGAAAGGATTGCCGGCATCTTCCACCGAATCGTTGAATTCGACGCCGGGCTTGCGCGGATAGGGCGCAAGGGAGAGCGCATATTCCTCGACCGCCGCCTCCCCCAGATCAAGCGCGCCCTGGGCATACTCCACGGTATCCGGCCCCTCGTCATAGTCGATTGGCGCATCGAGCATATCTGCCTCACCCTCGGCTTGCGGCACGAAGCGAATCGTGAAGGGGAGATCGGTCGGCTCGTCGAACTCCTCGAGCGAGACGACGCAGCTGCGTACGGCGACGGCACGGATGCGCCCCTCGGCAAGAAAGGCATCGCCGCGCTGGCGGGTGAGCCGGAAGGTGGCGGCGAAGCTGTGCAGCGCCGGCAGGCCGAGCCGCGCGGCGATCGCGGCACATTCCTCCGCGCTCGCCTCGATGCTGCGGCTGATCTCGTTGGCGCCGATCTGGGCGGCGAGCAGGGTGCGGGAGAATTCGGGCGTCATCGCGGCCTTCCTCGAAACCTGGCGGCACCCGCGCAGAGGGTGGGCAGGCTGCCGCTTGGGGAAAACACCATAGGTCTTGTGCCGGCGAGTTGACAGCGGGCGATGAGCATGAGACCCACCGCGCTTGCGCCGGGCTTGCGAGAGGCTGCGCCCATCGGGGCCCGGCCGCGAATGCCGGGCGGCCCCGGCTTCCGGCGACCGAGGCTTTTGGGGGCGAAAGCGAGACGAAGGGAATGCGCTGCTTGTCCGAACCATCATCGCCGAAGGCTCCGCGCGGGTTCCGCCACAAGGCGGCGGTCGCCTGTCTCGCGCTCAGCCTTCCGCTCGGCGCGTGCAGCTTCTTCCAGGCCCAATCCACGACGCGGGGCGATCCGGTCGATAGCTACGCGCTGAAGCAGCTGGTGCCGGGCACGACGACGGAAGCCGATGCCGCCGCCCTGCTCGGCTCGCCCACCGCGCGCGAAACCTTCGACGACAATGCCTGGGTCTATATCAGCCAGATCACCCGCCCGCAGGTGGGCCGCCTGCCGGCGGTGCTGCAGCAGCGCGTCGTCGTGCTCGATTTCAACCAGGGCGGCGTGCTGCAGCGGATCAAAGTCTATAACAAGGGCGATGCGAAGCCGGTGGCGATGGCGCCAGGCGCCACCAAATCCCCGGGCTCTTCGGCCTCCGTCCTGCAGCAGCTGTTCGGCAATATCGGGCGCTTCACCGGGGGCGCCACTAACAGCCAGTCGCTCGGCGGCGGCGCGCCCGGCGGCTAAGCCCGGCTTCATGCCGGGCATGGGCATGACGAATGGGGCGAACGGGTTCGGTACGAGCCCGACAGGGCCCTAGAAATGGCTCCAGCCGTGCCGGCCGATCGGCAGCGGCCGGCCTTCTCCATCGAGCACCCGCACCCCCTCCTGCCCTGGCACGAAGCGGCCGATCTGCGTCAGCGCCACGCCCCGCGCGGCGCTGAGCGCGGCAAGCCCGCGGCCCTGGCCGGGCGGCACCGCCAGGAGCAGCTCGTAATCATCGCCGCCGCCGAGCCGCTCGGGCAGCCAGGCGGGGCCGGCGGCACGCGCCGCGGGCGAGGCCGGCACCGCTTCCGCCCATACCTCGGCCCCGCAGCCAGCCAGCCGGCAGAGATGGCCGAGATCCTGCAAAAGCCCGTCCGACACGTCGATCGCCGCCGAAACCCTGCCTGCGAGCGGCAGGCCGAGACGCGGGCTCGGCACGCAATAGCGCGCCCGCAGATAGCCGCTCGGATCGGCGAGCTTGCCGAGCGAGACGGCGAGGCCGAGCGCGCCATCGCCGATCGTGCCCGTGACCCAGACCTCATCCCCCGCCCGGGCGCCGCGCCGCCGCACCGCCTGGCCGGGGGCGACATGGCCGATGATGGTGAGCGAAAGCGTCACCGGGCCCGGCGTGCTGGTGGTATCGCCGCCGAGCAGCGAGAGGCCGAACTCCGCCTGATCGGCGGCGAGGCCGGCGGCGAAGCGGGCGAACCAGGCATCGGGCGTGGCGGACGGCGCCGAGACGGTGAGCAGATAGCCGAGCGGATCGGCCCCCATGGCCGCGAGATCGGAGAGATTGACGCGCAGGAGCTTCCGCCCCACCCCATCCGGCGGATCATCCGGCAGGTAGTGGACGCCTTCCACCATGGTATCGGCCGCCATCACCAGCGCCCGGCCCGGCGGCGGCATCATCACCGCCGCATCATCCTCGAGGGCAAGGGCGTCCGCGCCCGCCAGCGGCCGGAAGTGGCGGCCGATGAGATCGAATTCGGACGGCAAGCTGGCCCCACCCGCAGTGCCGGCAGGCGTGCCGGGCGGCGCGCTCGGCATCGCCGCTCAGCCCGCCAGGGCTGCCGCCCCGCCCGAGAAATCCCCGGGCTTCACGCGCCGCCCGAGCACATCCAAAAGCCCGTTGACGAGGCGCGGCTCATCCCCGCTGAAAAACCCGTGCGCGACATCGAGATATTCGTTGATGATGACGCGCCCGGGCGCGCCATCCGGCATGGAAAGCTCGGCCACCGCCGCGCGCAACAGGGCGCGCAGCACCGGGTCCAGCCGCTCGAAGGGCCAATCCGCCGGCAGGCTTTCCGCGATCAGCGGATCGAGGCGCTCCTGCTCGCGCACCGCCTGGCGGACGATGCTCGCGAAGAGCGGCGCATTCACCTCCGGCACCCGGCCCTCGTCGAAGCCTTCCGCCTCGGCGCCATCGCCCGGCCCTAGCCGGTGGCGGGTGAACTGCTCGATGATCGTCTCCGCCCCCTCCTCCGCCTGCTCGCTCTGGAACAGCGCCTGGACGGCGGCGACACGCGCGCCGGTGCGCGGCCGGCCCTGCGGCCTCGCGGGGGATTTGGCCGGGCTTGCCGGGCTCTGCTCGTTCGTCATCAGATGCGCCTCAGATGGCGTTGCAGGGCGACTTGCTTGAGCATGGCGATCGCCGCCTCCGCGCCCTTGTTATGCTCCGCGCCGGAGCGGGCGACCGCCTGCTCCAACGTATCGACGGTAAGAAGCGCGGTGCCGAGGCAGAGCCGGTGATCGAGCGCCACCCTCATGATACCGTCCATCGCCGCGCGGCAGATGAAGTCGTAATGATCCGTCTCCCCCTTCACCACGCAGCCGATGACGATAAAGCCATCGAAGGGCGTCTCGGTCGCGGCGGCGATGCAGAGCGCCTGGGGCAATTCGTACGCCCCGGCGACCGTTACCGTCTCATGCTCGGCACCGATCGCATCCAGCACGGCGCGCGCGCCCGCCTCCATCCCCTCGACCACCGCACGGTAATAGGGCGCGGTGATGATCAGCACGGACGGCGGCTCGCCTTCCAGGACAGGAATATCGCCGAGTTCGGCGTCCGCGGTGCTCATAGGCCGGTCTCCGCGCCGGGCGCGCCGCCCGCCGCGGCCTGCTGGTCCTGAAACGGGCGCTGATCGACGATATTGAGGCCGAAGCCTTCCAGCGCCACCAGGCTGCGGGGATGGTTGGTCAGGAGGATCATGTCCCGCACCCCGAGATCGATGAGGATCTGCGCCCCAATGCCGTAATGGCGCAGCTCGTGCTCGGCAGAGCCCGCGGCCTCCCGCGCGCCGAGCTTGCCGGCGATGCTGCCGGGCTGGGTATCGCGCAGCAGCACGATCACCCCGCGCCCCTCGGCGGCGATGGTGCGGCTGGAGGCGGCGAGCGCCTGGCGGCCGGCGCCCAGCAGATCCGTCACCGGATCGACGCTATGGACGCGCACCAGCACCGGCCCCGGGCTGGTCAGGTCGCCCTTGACGAGCGCGACATGCTCGGTCTGGGTCAGCCGGTCCTCGAAGATCTTCACCGCCCAGGCCCCGCCTTCGAGATCGTCGAGCCGGCTCTCGGCAGTGCGGGCGACCAGCTTCTCCGTCCGCCTCCGATACTGGATGAGATCGGCGATGGTGCCGAGCTTGAGGTTATGGCGCTGGGCGAAGGCCACGAGTTCCGGCAGCCGCGCCATGGTGCCGTCCTCGTTCATCACCTCGCAGATGACGCCCGAGGGGTTGAGGCCGGCGAGGCGCGCGATATCGACCGCGGCTTCGGTATGCCCGGCGCGGACCAGGGAGCCGCCATCCCGCGCGGCGAGCGGAAAGATATGGCCGGGGGTCGCGATCTCGTCCCGCGGGTTCTCCGAATTGATGGCGACCGCGACCGTGCGCGCCCGGTCGGCCGCCGAAATGCCGGTGCTGATGCCGTGCCGCGCCTCGATCGAGACGGTGAAGGCCGAGGCATGGCGGGAGCGGTTATGCGCGCTCATCAGCGAGACGCCGAGCTGCTGCACGCGCGCCGTCGTCATCGCGAGGCAGATCAGCCCGCGCGCATGGCGAGCCATGAAGTTGATGGCATCCGCGGTCGCGAACTGGGCTGGGATCACGAGGTCGCCCTCGTTCTCGCGGTCCTCGTCATCGACCAGGATGAACATGCGCCCCGCCCGCGCCTCCTCGATGATCTCGGCAGTGGGCGAAATGTAATCCGCCATGGATTGGCTCTTGATCATCGTCACCGGTCACGCTCCGCAAGCCGGGCGACATAGCGCGCCAGCATGTCGATTTCCAGGTTAACCTTATCCCCCACGGCGAGGCTGCCGAAGGTGGTCTCTTCCGCCGTATGGGGGATGATATTGACGCCGAAGACCCGGCCCGCGACCTCGTTGACGGTCAGCGACACGCCATTGACCGCGATGCTGCCCTTGGGCGCGATGAGATAGGCAAGCTCGGCCGGGGCTTCGAAGGTCCAGCGCGTCGAGCCGTTCTCCGCCGTCTTGGAGAGCACCGTGCCGAGCCCATCGACATGGCCGGAGACGATATGGCCGCCAAGCTCATCGCCCATCTTCAGCGCGCGTTCGAGGTTGAGGCGCGTGCCGGGCCGCCAGAGCCCGAGCGTCGTCTTGGAGAGGGTCTCGGCCGAAACCTCGACCAGGAAGGAGGCCGCATCCTTCTCGATCACGGTCAGGCAGCAGCCCGAGCAGCAGATGGAGGCGCCGAGCACGACGCCCGGCAGCCCCGCCCACTCCGCCTTCCCGGCAGGGACGACGATGCGCAGCCGCATGTCGTGGCCGTCGCCGATCGGCTGCACCTCGGCCACCGTGCCGATCCCGGAAATGATCCCTGTGAACATCGCGATCCTCCTCCGCCCGCGGGCGGGGCTAGCTCCTGCCCTCGGTATCGGCCGCCGCGGCGGCCACTACCAGAGGCTCGGCCTCGGGCCGCTCGGAAAGCTGGCCGAGGAATTGCTCGAAATCCCGCGCCTCGCGAAAATCGCGATAGACGCTGGCGAAGCGGACGTAGGCCACGTCGTCCACCTCCTTCAAGGTCTCCATCACCAGCTCACCGATCTGCTTGCTCGGGATATCGCTATCGCCGCTCGATTCGAGCTTGCGGACGATGCTGTTGACGATGCGCTCGATCCGCTCCTCCTGCACCGGCCGCTTGCGAAGCGCGATGCGGATGGAGCGGGAGAGCTTGTCCCGATCGAAGGGCACCCGCCGCTGATCGGATTTGATGACGGTCAATTCCCGCAGCTGTACCCGTTCGATGGTCGTGAAACGCTGGCTGCAGGCGCCGCAGAAGCGCCGCCTGCGGATCGCCGTCCCGTCATCCGAGGGGCGGCTATCCTTCACCTGCGCATCGTCATGGCCACAGAAGGGGCAGCGCATGCGCGGGGCGGCTCAGCTCTGGTAGATCGGGAAGCGGGCGCAGAGCGCCTGCACGCGCCGGCCCACCTCCTGCTCGACCAGCGCATTGCCGCCGTCCTCGTTGCTGCCGGAAAGGCCGGTCAGCACCTCGTCGATCATCTCGCCGATCTGGCGGAACTCCGCCGTGCCGAAGCCGCGCGTGGTGCCGGCCGGCGTGCCGAGGCGGATGCCGGAGGTGATCGCCGGCTTCTCCGGGTCGAAGGGGATGGCGTTCTTGTTCGCCGTCATATGCGCGCGTTCGAGGCTCGCTTCCGCAACCTTGCCCGTGACCCGCTTCGGCCGCAGATCGACCAGCAGAAGATGCGTATCCGTCCCACCCGTCACGATGTCGAAGCCACGCTCCACCAGAGTCGCGGCCAGCACGCGGGCGTTCTCGGCGACAGCCCGGGCATAGGTCTTGAACTCCGGCCGCAGCGCCTCCCCGAAGGCGACCGCCTTGGCGGCGATGACGTGCATAAGCGGGCCGCCCTGCAGGCCAGGGAACATCGCCGAGTTGATCTTCTTGGCGAGATCGCCGTCGTTCGTGAGGATCATGCCGCCGCGGGGGCCGCGCAGCGTCTTATGCGTCGTCGTCGTCGCGATATGGGCATGCGGGAAGGGGCTTGGATGCACGCCGGCCGCGACCAGCCCCGCGAAATGCGCCATATCGACCATGAAGATGGCGCCCACCTCGTCTGCGATCCGGCGGAAGCGGGCGAAGTCGATCACCCGCGGATAGGCGGAGCCGCCGGCGATGATAAGCTTCGGCTTATGCGCCCGCGCCTTCTCCTCCAGCTCCTCGTAATCGAGCAGCCCATCCTCCCGCCGCACGCCGTATTGCACAGCGTTGAACCACTTGCCGGACATATTGGGCGCCGCGCCATGGCTAAGATGGCCGCCGGCGGCGAGGCTCATGCCCATGAAGGTATCGCCCGGCTGCAGCAGGGCGAGCATGACGCCGCCATTCGCCTGGGCGCCGGAATGCGGCTGGACATTGGCGAATTCGCAGCCGAACAGTTCGCGGGCGCGGGAAATCGCCAGTTCCTCGGCGATATCGACCGCGTAGCAGCCGCCATAGTAGCGGCGCCCGGGATAGCCTTCGGCATATTTATTGGTGAGCACCGAGCCCTGCGCTTCAAGCACCGCGCGGGAGACGATATTCTCGCTCGCGATCAGCTCGATCCCGTCCTGCTGGCGGCCGAGCTCCTTGCGGATGGCGCCGAAGAGGGCAGGGTCGGTCTCCTCCACGGAGGCCGAGAAGAAGCGGGAAAGGCTCGCGGCAGGCATCTGCTCGTTCATGGGCTCGCTGTTCCTGGTTGGGACAGATCCGGCTTTCGGAAGGGCGGGCAATCACAGCCGGGCCGGCCTTGTAACACGGCCGCATCCCGAGCGTGAACCGCCGCCTCACCCAGAGCTGGGTTGCCTGTCATGATCACAATGGCGCCATTAGAAAGAGGCTGTGACCGCCGGAGGTTCTTGCTCATGCCCGACACGCGCTTCCCCCAAACACGTCTCCGCCGCAACCGCCACGATGCCTGGACGCGCCGGCTGGTGGCCGAGCATCGGCTTTCCGTGGATGACCTCATCTGGCCGGTCTTTCTGCGGGAAGGCAGCGGCGAGGCGAGCCCCGTCGCCTCCATGCCCGGCGTCTCGCGTGCGACGCTCGATGGCCTCGCCCGCCATGTCGAGCCCGCGGTGAAGCTCGGCATCCCGGCCATCGCCTTCTTCCCGGCAACCGACCCGGCAAAGAAGGATGCGGAAGGGACGGAGGCGACCAATCCTGGAAACCTCGTCTGCTCGGCCGCCCGCCTCCTCAAGCGCGAATTCCCCGATCTCGGCCTCATCGGCGATGTGGCGCTCGACCCCTATACCAGCCACGGGCATGACGGCGTGCTCCGCGACGGCTATGTCGCGAATGACGAGAGCCTCGCGCTCCTCGCCCGCCAGGCGGTGGTGCAGGCGGAGGCAGGGATCGACATCATCGCGCCCTCCGACATGATGGATGGGCGCGTCGCCGCGATCCGTGCCGCGCTCGACGAGGCGGGCCTCATCCATACCCGCATCATGAGCTACGCCGCCAAATATGCGAGCGCCTTCTACGGGCCCTTCCGGGATGCGCTCGGCAATCTCGGCACGCTGAAGGGTGACAAGAAGACCTATCAGATGGACCCGGCGAATTCCGACGAAGCTTTGCGCGAGGTCGCGCTGGATATCGCGGAGGGGGCGGACATGATCATGGTCAAGCCCGGCATGCCGTATCTGGACATCATCCGCCGCGTGCGCGAGCGGTTCGGGGTGCCGACCTTCGCCTATCAGGTGTCGGGCGAATACGCGATGATCATGGCAGCCGCCCAAAACGGCTGGATCGACGAGGAGCGCGCAATGATGGAAAGCCTGATGGCCTTCAAGCGCGCCGGCTGTCACGGTATTTTGACCTATTTCGCGCCGCGGGCCGCCCGGCTTTTGCGCGACTGAAAACGAACCGCTTTCGAAACATATTGGCCAAGCCTGCAGGCCGTGGCAGAGTGGCCGGCGATGAGCAAGCCCCCTGCCCTAGCCGAGGCGATGCGCCTGCTGTTCGAGGCCGAGCAGGCGCTGCTGCCTGCAACACCGCCGCCGGGCGGGGTCGTGCCACCGAGCGAGGCTCCGGGCCCGGGGCCGGGATCGGGATCGGGATCGGCGCGCCCTCGGGGGCAAAGCCCCGCCCAGCCTGCCGTTCCCGGCGCCGAGGGGCATCGCGCGCGCATGCGCGAGCGGCTGCTCAATGCCGGGGCGGAGGCGCTGGCCGACCATGAACTGCTGGAGATGGTCCTCTTCCTCGCTTTGCCGCGGCGGGATACCAAGCCGATCGCCCGCGCCCTGCTCGGCCGCTTCCGCAGCTTCGCCGCGACGATCGCCGCCAGCCCGCAGGAGCTGCGCGGGGTGGAGGGCCTGGGCGAGGCCGGCATCGCCGCCCTCAAGACCGTCCAGGCCGCCTCCCTCCGGCTGATCCGCGCGGAGGTGATGAACCAGCCGGTGCTCTCCAGCTGGCAGAGGTTGATCGACTATCTCACCGCGGCCCTCGCGCGTGAAAAGATCGAGCATTTCCGCGTGCTGTATCTCGATAGCCGCAACCGGCTGATCGCCGATGAAAGCCAGGCGCGCGGCACCGTCAACCTTGCCCCGGTCTATCCGCGCGAGGTTGTCCGCCGCGCGCTGGAACTGAGCGCAACCGCCCTCATCCTGGTGCATAACCACCCGAGCGGTGACCCGACCCCGTCCCGCGCCGATATCGAGATGACGAAGGCGGTGCGCGCGGCGGCCCAGCCGCTGGCGGTCTCGCTGCATGACCATGTCATCATCGGCAATGGCCGCTGGCTGAGCCTCGCCAAGGAAGGGCTGCTCGCCTAGCGGCCGGCCCGCACCGGCTGGCAGGAGCGACCGCGCGCGGTGAACCGAGGGCGGGAGCCGCCGGCCGCGCGGCGCGGCAGAGCGGTTGATCACGAGGCCGCGAACGGCGTATGCACGGCAGGCCGAGGCCGGCCGCAAAGGATGGGGGAGACTGGTTCGAGCCGATGCTGATCCCCCGCCTCCCGCACCCGCTATGCCGGTCGTTTTCCCGCCGGGCCCTGCTGCGCCGCGCCGTCGTCCCAGGCCTGCTCGCCGCCGGAGGGCTGCCGCGCGCGGGCGCCGCGGCCTCGCCGCACGACCACGCCGCGGCCCTCGCAGCAGGCGACGGCGGCGAGCGCCCCTTCGTCGCGCTCGTGCATACCCAGGCCGCCGGGGACGACGGCCCGATCGACGATATGATCGCGCATCTCAACCAATTGAGCCGCGAGATGCAGGTGCCCGTCAGCATCATCTATGCCGACGAGCCGCGCGCCTATGTCGAGGATCTCACCGCCGCCGCGGCCGCGGGTGCGGCCGTCATCGTCGCGACCTTTCCCGCCATCCTGCCGGCGGTGCGGCTGGTCGCGCGCCGCTATCCCAAAACCAAGTTCATCCTGCTCTATGGGCCGCCCCTCAGGCCCGAACTGCCGAACCTGCGAACGATCGGCTACGATACCTATTACGGCATGTTCCTCGCCGGCTTCTTCGCCGCCCGGGTGAGCCAGAACCAGAAGCTCGGCTATATCGGCGGCGTGCGGGCGCCGGGCCTCATCGCCGATCTCAACGCCTTCAAGGCGGGCGCCGCCTTCACCTCCCGCCGGGCGACGGTGCAGAGCGCCTTCGTCGGCTCTTTCGAGAACCCCAAGCGCGGCCAACAGATCGCCCAGGGCTTCTATGCGGGCGGCATCGACTTCATCCAGACGGATAGCGCCGAGACCGATCGCGGCGTCATCGCAGCGGCCAACCAGGCGTCGGGCCGGCTGGTCAGCGGTGACTTCGTCAGCCAGTTCCGCCTCGGCCCGCGCAGCATGACGAGCGCCGTGCTGATCTATTACGGCCAATCGCTCGCGACCCAGGTCTCGGCCGCGCTCATCGGCCAATTTCTCCCCGGCCACTATACGAGCGACCTGTCGGACGGCATCATCGACTTCGTGCCCTCCTTCCTCTTCCTCCAATCCGGGCCCGAACCCTTCGCCGCCCGCGCCCGCCAGGCCTGGACCGAGATACCGGCGGTGAAGGTTGCAATCATCGCCGGGAAGATCAAAGTGCCGTTCCGCCCCTGGCTGTGACCGGCCTGCGAGCGCGCGCCCAAAGGCAGACGAGAGAGTGAGAGACGCATGACCCGCCGCGTGATTTTCGACACCGATCCTGGCCAGGATGATGCGATCGCGATTCTCCTCGCCCTCGCCTCCCCGGAGGAGATCGCGGTCGAGGCGATCGTGACGGTCGCCGGCAACGTGCCGCTGTCGCTGACCGCGACCAATGCCCGCAAGATCTGCGAACTCGCCGGCCGCCCGGATATCCCGGTCTATGCCGGCTGCGCCCGGCCGATGTGCGCCCGCCCGCTGGTGACGGCCGAGCACGTGCATGGCGAGACCGGCCTCAACGGCCCGCAACTGCCCGCCCCGGAGATGCCGCTGCAGGTGCAGCACGGCGTTGACTTCCTCATCGAGCGGCTGCGCAGCGCGCCGAGCGGCAGCTTCACCCTCTGCGCGCTCGGCCCGCTGACCAATATCGGCATGGCGCTCGTCAAGGCGCCGGACATCGCGACCCGCATCCGCGAGATCGTGCTGATGGGCGGCGCTTATTTCGAGGTCGGCAACATCACGCCGACGGCGGAATTCAACTTCTACGTCGATCCGGAAGCCGCGGCCGTCGTCTTCGCGAGCGGCGTGCCGATCACCATGTTGCCGCTGGACGCGACGCATCAGGTCTTGACGACGCCTGACCGGCTGGACCGCATCCGCAGGCTGCCCGGCCGTGCCGCCCAGGCGGCGGCGGCCATGCTCGGCTTCTCCGAGCGCTTCGATCTCGAGAAATACGGCTCGGACGGCGCCCCGCTGCACGATCCCTGCGTGACGGCCTTTCTGCTGCGGCCCGATCTCTTCCACGGGCGGGCGATCAATGTCGAGATCGAGACGGCAAGCCCCCTCACCCTCGGCATGTCGGTCGCGGATTACTGGCGCGTCACCGATCGCAAGGCGAATGCCTTCTTCATTCGCGCGGTCAATGCCGAGGGATTTTACGATCTGCTGACGGAACGGCTCGCGCGCCTCGGCTGAGGCTCTCGGCGGCACGGGCAGAGAACAGGAGCAGAGACGGATGGATTTCACGAGCGTCGCCGTGCTGGAGGCAGGCTATCGCGCCGCCTTGCTGGACAAGACGATCTCCCCCAAGGACCATATGTACAGTACCGGGCCGGACTGGTATTTCGTGGTCGGGGAGGATGCCATCCGCTGCGTCCTCCGCGCGCTTGGCGCGAGCTTCATCAGCAAGGTCAACCGCATCCTCGATCTGCCGAGCGGCCATGGGCGGGTGGCGCGGCATCTGCGCGCCTGCTTCCCGAGCGCCGAGATCACCTTCGCCGATATCGACACCGATGGCGCGGATTTCTGCGCGCAGCAGTTCCGCGGCCGCTCGGTCCATTCGCAGCCCGATCTCGCGGCCGTCGATCTCGGCGGCGGCTATGACGTGATCTGGATCGGCTCGCTCTTTACCCATGTCGATCAAGCCCGCGCCGAAGCCTGGACGCGGCATCTCTGCGGCTGCCTCGCCCCGCATGGGGTGCTGATCGCGACGGTGCATGGCGCCTGGAGCCGGCAGGTGCATCGCCGTTACGGGGCGCTGATCGGCGAGCCGGAATGGGCGGCGATCGAGGCCGGCTGCGCCGCGACCGGCTGGGGCTATGCGAGCTATGGCGGGCCGGAAGATTACGGCGTCTCGCTCTGCACCGCCTCCGCCGTGCTCGCCATGGCCGGGCGCATCCCCGGCGTGCGGGTGATCGGTTATGGCGAGCGCGCCTGGGCCGGCAATCATGACGTGCTGACGCTCTCAGCCTATGACCGTATGGAAGCCTGGTAGCCCAGGCCTCGCAGCCGGGCCCGACCGGCGCCGCGCGCGCCGCCTATTTGCGCGCGCGCTTCAGCCCCGCCACCTGGATCAGCGCCATCCGGTCCTCCTCCAGCACCAGCGCGGTGAGCTTGCCGCCATAGACCGCGCCGGTATCGATGCCGATGCGGTTCTTGCGGAGCGCGGGCTTCACCTTCGGCGTATGGCCATGCACCACCACGGCTTCGTGCATCTTCGAGGATGAGAGGAAGGGCTCGCGGATCCAGACGAGATCATGCGGATCCTGCTCCATCAGCGGCACGCCGGGGCGGATGCCGGCATGGGCGAAGAAATAGCCGCCCCGGCGGTAGCAGACGCGCTGGTGGCGGAGCACGGCGAGCTGTTCGGGCGGGATATAGAGTTCCCATTCGCGCGGCGGCGTCTTTTTCGGCACGCCCCAGTTTTCCAGGCAGGCATCGCCGCCGTTCCGCTTCCAGAGCGCCGCGGTATCCTTCCCTTCATCGAACGCGGTGAGGAACAAATCCTCGTGATTGCCGCGCAGATTGATCATCTCCCCGGCGATCGGGGAGCCGCGGGCGATGCGCGCCAGCACCCCCGCGCTGCTCGGCCCCCGGTCAATCAGATCGCCGAGATGGATCACCACCGCCTCGGCCACCGGCCGCGCCGCATGGTCCTCGGCGATGCGTGCGAGAATCGTCGCATGTGCCTGGTCGCAGCCATGCACATCGCCGATCGCATAGATCCGCAGATCCGGGGGAAGGAGGCCGGGCGCCGGCTTGAAGGTCAGCTTCATGGATGGATCAAGCAGGCTCTCTCGGTCAGGCGTGCGAAACGATGGGCTCGGTCGTGCGGCCCGCCGGCAGGGCGGCACCCGCCTCGCCCGCTCCGGGGCTCGACAGGGCGGCGCGCCCAGGGCAGAGGAAGCCGCATGCAGTCTGTCAGCGTCGAAGCGCTTAGCAAGCGTTACGCCACTACCCTGGCGGTGGACAATATCAGCTTTGCCGTGGCGCCGGGCCAGACGGTCGGGCTGCTCGGCGGCAATGGCGCCGGCAAGACCACGACGATCGCCATGCTCCTCGGCATCCTTCTGCCGACCAGCGGGCGGATCGAGATCCTTGGGCATGACATGGCAAAGGACCGGTTCCGCGCCCTCGCCCGGATGAATTTTTCATCGCCCTATATCGCGCTCCCCGGGCGCGTCACGGTGCGGGAAAACCTCACCGTCTATGGCCATCTCTATAACGTCAGGAACACGGCGCGGCGAATCGGCGAGCTTTCGGCGGAACTCGATCTCGGCGGTTTTCTCGACCGCCGGGCGGGGGAGCTTTCGGCGGGGCAGAAAACCCGGGTCGCCCTCGCCAAAGCCCTGATCAACCGGCCGGATGTGCTGCTGCTGGACGAGCCGACGGCGAGCCTCGACCCCGATACGGGTGATCTGGTGCGCTCCTGGCTCGAAGCCTATCGGCGGCAGAGCGGCTGTTCCATGCTGCTCGCCTCCCACAACATGGCCGAGGTCGAGCGGCTCTGCGATCATGTGCTGATGCTGCAGCGCGGACGCATCGTGGACGAGGGCAGCCCCGCAGCGCTGCTTGCGCGCTATGGGCGGGCATCGCTGGAAGACGTCTTTCTCGACATCGCCCGCAACCGCCGCCCGGGCGGCATGACGGAGACCCCCTGATGCTCGCCGCGCTCCGCCGGATCTGGGGGCTCATGTTCCGCCACCTCTGCCTCTATCGCCGGTCTTGGCCGCGGCTGCTCGAACTCGCCTATTGGCCGATCCTGCAAATGTGCATCTGGGGCTTCACGGCGCGCTTCATCACGAGCGGCGGCTTCGGCGGCATGACGGGCGGCATGGGTAGCGGCCTTGCCGGGCACGGGCTGGTCCTCGCCGGCTCCACGCTGCTCGCCGGCGTGCTCCTCTGGGAAGTCACCATCCGGAGCCAGATGGGGGTCGCCATCAGCTTTCTGGAGGAGATCTGGTCGCGCAATCTCGGCCACGTCTTCATCAGCCCGCTGCGCCCGGTGGAGCTGGTGCTCGCGCTCATCGGGGTCGCGATCGCCCGGGTGATCGCGGGGCTGCTGCCGGCCATCCTCATCGCCTGGGCGCTCTATGCCTTCAATCTCTTCACGCTCGGCCCGGTGCTCATCCTCTTCTTCGCCAATCTCATGCTGATGGGCTGGGCCTTCGCCCTTGGCATCATCGCGCTGATCCTGCGCCACGGGGCGGGCGCCGAGGCGCTCGCCTGGTCCTTCCTCTTCGGCCTCACCCCGCTCGCCGCGGTCTATTACCCGGTCTCCGTGCTGCCAGCCTGGCTGCAGCCGGTGGCGCTCGCCATCCCGGCGAGCCATGTCTTCGAAGGCATGCGCGCGGCCTTGCTGCATGGCGATGTCGCGGGCGGCGAGATGCTGGCCGCGATCGGCCTCAACCTGCTCTGGCTGGCGGCCGGGGCGGCGCTCTTCGCGAGCCAGTTCCAGGCGGCGCGGCGGCGGGGCGCGCTTGTCAGTATCGGCGAATGACCCGCGCCCCGAGGTTCAGGAGACCCGCATGCCCCTCACCCGCTTCTGGCTGATCCGCCACGCCCTGGTGGTGGAGGAGGCGCGCCGCACGCTCTATGGCGACCAGGATGTGGCGCTCTGCGCCCGGACGATGCAGGAGCAGGCGGAAGCCTACCAGGCCTTGGCGGGCCGCCTGCCGCGCCCGGCGCGCTGGTTCGTCACCCCGCTTTCCCGCACGCGGCTGACGGCGGAGGCGATCTTCGCCGCCGGCTACCCGGCCGAGCGGGCCGGCGTGCTGCCCGGCATGATCGAGCAGTCCTTCGGCGGCCTGCAAGGCTTGGCCAATACCGCGCTGGCCGAGCGGCTCGCTTTGCCGAAGCATGATTTCTGGCCGACGGCGGCGGATGAGCGGCCGGAGGGCGGCGAAAGCTTCGTCGATGTCCTCGGCCGCGTGGCCGACGAGATGGAGCGGCTGGCCACGGCGCATGGGGGCGAGGATCTGGTGATCGTCTGCCATGGCGGCGTCATTCGCGCCGCCATCGCCCATGCCATGGGCGGCATCGGCGGGGATGCCGCGCTTCGCATCTCGATCGGCAATATTTCACTGACCCGACTCGAAAAGCGGGACCATGCTTGGCGGCTGGTCTCGGCGAACGAGACGATGGCGGGCGTGCCGGCCTATTGACGGTCACGAGTTTGACACGCTTGTCCTCTAGAGCGGATGCCGGTCAGATCAGCGCATCCGACCGCTGAAGATACGTGCCGAACAATGGGTTAGAGCGGCGATCGCACGTAGTCTGCGAGCCGGCGGCCCTCTGGGCGGCGCGGGGCGGCAGACCGCGAAAGGCTGCGAGAGAAGAGAAGAGGAGACCGCTTGATGCGCGTGAGACACCTGGCCTTCGGCGCCCTGCTGGCAGCGATGGCACCGCTCATGAGCGCCTGCGCCACGGGCTCCGGGCCGCAGGCGCAGCAGGAGATCGTCGATCGCTCGACGCTCGCGCTGCAAGACATCATCAACAGCACGCAATCGAGCAGCGTGATCGACAGCCTGCGCAGCGCGCGCGCCGTGGTCATCTGCCCGCAGGTGTTCAAGGCCGGCTTCATCCTGGGCGGTTCCGGCGGCTCCTGCGTGCTGGTGGCGCGCGCGGCCGGCGGCTCCTGGTCCGACCCGGCCTTCTATTCCATCGGCAGCGGCAGCCTCGGCGCCCAGATCGGCATCCAGGACGCCGAACTCGTCATCATGATCATGAACGAGCGCGCGCTCAACGCGGTCATGCGCAACCACTTCAAGTTCGGCGGCGATGCCTCCCTCGCCTTCGCTACCGTGGGCGCCGGCATCGGCGGCGGCACGACGACGGCGCTGCGCGCCGATTTCGTAACCTTCGCGCGCACGCGCGGGCTCTTCGCGGGCGTCTCGCTCGAAGGCTCGCTGCTGTCGAGCGATTCGACCTCGGATCTCTCCTATTACGGCCAGGCCTTCAACACGCCGCAGATCGTGGTGCAGATGATGGCCAACAATCCGGCGGCCGATCCGCTCCGCGCCACCCTCAGCCGCTACGGCGGCTGAGGGCAAGGCGCCGTTCGCCCGGCGCCGTCACCGCGCTGACGCAGAGCGCGGCGGCGACGTTGAGGATGAGCGAGACCGCGCCGATATTGAGATCGCGCAGCACCTCCGGCCCCTCGGGCCAGAGCTTGCCGAGCGTCATCCCCGTCATCGTGAAATAGATCACCGCGACGACGCCAGCCAGGATGCCGGCGATCGCCCCCTGGCGGGTGAGCGGATTGCGCGGCGAGAGGCTGAGGATCATGGCCGGGAAAAGCTGCGTCACGAAGGCATAGCCCATGAGCAGCAGCGAGACGATGGTGGCGCTGCCGGAAATCGCGAAATAGGCGCCGACGAGGGCCACCACCGGCACCAGCACCTTGGCGATCAGCGCCACGCGCTCGGGCTCGGCGGCGGCCGGCACCAGCGCACCCGCGATATTGCGCGCGAGCAGCGTCGCTGCCGTGACCAGAATGAGCGAGCCCGGCACCAGCGCGGTCAGCACGCCGGTCGCGCCGACGATACCGACGAACCAGGGCGGGAAGCTCGCGATCACCATCTTGAGCAGCGCCATATTGGTCGCCGCGCCGCGGAGCCCGGGAACCACCAGGGCGGCCGAGAAGCCGACGAAGAAGATGAAGAGCAGCACGAGCTGGTAGAGCGGCAGGACGATCGCGTTCTTGCGAAACACGTTCTCGTCCCGCGCGGCGAAACAGGCGCCGAAGCTGTGCGGCCACATGAAGAAGCCGAGCGCGGTGAGGAGCACGGTGGAGACGAACCAGGCGACGCTCTGGCCGCTCGCGGCGAAGGAGAGGAAACCCGGCTTGGCATGCTCGATCGCGGTGAACATGGCGCCGAGCCCGCCCTGGTAGTGATAGGGCAGGTAGAGGCCGAGGAAGATGGCGACGAGGATGATCAGGCCGTCCTTGACGAAGGAGGTCCAGGCCGAGCCGCGGATGCCCGAGGCGATGACGTAGATCGAGACGACGGCGGCGCCGATCAGCACGGAGACGCTCTTCGGCACCGCCCCGAAGCTCGCCGCCTGCACGATCACCGCCAGGCCGGTGAACTGCAGCACCAGATAGGGGATGAGCGCCACGATGCCGACGAGCGCGACCAGCACGCCAAGCGCCGGGCTCGCATATTTGGCGGCGAAGAAATCGGGCTGGGAGACCAGCCGATGCGCCCGGGCGAAGCGCCAGACCGGCGGGAGCATGAAATAGGACATGGCATAGGCGATCGAGCCATAGGCCAGGATGTAATAGGCCGGCGCGCCGAAGCCGTAGGCCCAGCCGGCGGCGCCGAGGAAGGTGAAGGTGGTGTAGATCTCGCCTGCCAGCAGGATGAAGACGAGCACGGCGCCGAAGCCGCGATTGCCCACCGTCCAGCCTTCCAGCCGCATGTCATGCCCGAAGCGGGCGGCGAGGCCGAGGCCGAGGGCGAGCAGCGCGCCGAGCGCGATGATGAGGAGGGCGATGTTCATGGCCGGCCTCGCGCCGGGTCGAGGCGATAGATCACCGCCATGCAGACCGAGATGAGCACCACCCAGACCACGATCCAGCCGAGGATGAAGGGCATGCCGAGGATGAAGGGCCGCGCGCTGTTATGCAGGATCGGGCCGAGCAGCATGCCGATCACCGGGAGGCAGGCGAGATAACCGATATGCTTCATCCTTGCCTCATCATGCTCTGGCTCCTGGCTATGGGCGGAGAGCCGGGCGACGCACCGCACCGCGCCTGTCTCTGCGGCCGGAAGACTGGAAGCGGCGCAAGCACGATGCAAGGGAATAATGCGAGGCAGACCTGTCAAAGCACCAGGGGTGTGGACTGCCGCAGATAGCTTTCTGCCCCGAAAACACGCAGGTGATTACGCCTCGGGCAATAGCGCAGCCCCGCTGCCTCGGCATCGAAGAAACGATGATCATGCACGGTGAGCAACGGATGGATCGCCAGCGTATAGGCGATCGGCCCGGTGGTGCGGAGCACGGCCATGCGGCCGACGCCGTCACGCGGTTCGTCATACCCCGCGAGATTGCCGAGCACCCGCTCGATCACCCGTTCGAGGAACGGATGGCCGGCGGCGGCGATGATGAACCATTGCTGGAACTCGCCCCCTGCCACGCCGGCAAGCTCCGGGTGCTGCCCCCAGCCGGGATAGCGCCCGCCCGCCGCGTTCCGCCATTGCGACAGCAGATAGGTATCCTCGGCTTGGATGATCCGGTCGAGATCCGCGCTGCCGCCGGATTTGATGTCGAGATAGACGCCGCCGCAGTGATAGAGGCAGAGGTAGCGGAAGAGATCGGCCCGCGCCGCGCCGTAGCGGGGATTGATCCGCAGATAGAGGCGCAGGATCTCCCAGCCATAGGCGCCGTAGATGAAGTCGTGCACCTCCTTGTCGGACCAGTAGCGGTAGCGCCAGCCGCTATTGATCGCCCGCAATTGGGCGACAGCAGGGGCGAAGGCCTGGGGCACCGCGTCCGTGCTGTAGGTCTGGTGGATGATGCGGGCAATCCGCAGGCGGCGCGGCGCGCGCGCCACGGCCGGCGGCGGCGGCATGACTTTGGGCTTCGTGAGGCTGAACAGCCGCATCCTTCGCCATCCGCTGCGCAGTTCATTCCGAATTCGGAATTAGCACAGTGCGGGCCGGTCAGAGAAGGTCGCGCAGGCGAAAATAGGTGGTGGCCAGCAGCAGGCCCGGCACGCGCAAGGCCCGCCCGCCGGGGAAGCGCGCCTGGGGGATGCGGGCGAAAACATCGAACCGCCCCGCCTGGCCCGCCGCGGCCTCCGCCATCACCCGCCCGGCGAGCCCCGCGAGCGCCACGCCATGGCCGGAAAACCCGTGCGCGATGAGGATATTGGGCGCGATGCGGGCGAAATGCGGGGCGCGGTGGCGGGTGATGTCAACCAGCCCGCCCCAGGTGAATTCGGCCCGCGCATCGGCAAGCTGCGGGAAGACCCGCCGCAAGCGCGCGAGCAGGCTTTGCGCGAGCCGCGGCGGCGGCACCGCGGAATAGGAGACCCGGCCGCCGAAGAGCAGGCGGTCATCAGCCGAGCGGCGAAAATAGTCGAGCACGAAGTTGAGATCGGCGACCGCCTCGTTCCGCGGCAGAAGGGCCGCGAGATCGCCTCGCTGCTCGGTCGCGATGACATAGGTGCCGGCGGGCATGGTGTAGCCCGCCATCTCGGGCCGCAGCCGGCCGAGATAGGCGCCGCCTGCGAGCAGCAGGAGGCTGGTCGTCACCGTCGCCTTGGGCGTGCGAAGGCGGATGAGCTTGCCCTCCCGCACCGCGCGCACCGGCGTGCGGGGATGGATGCGCGCCCCTGCCTGCTGCGCCGCCTGGGCGAGGCCGAGGGTATAGTTCAAGGGGTGCAGATGGGCGGCGAGCGGGTCCGTCATCACCGCCCGGTAGCGGGGGCTTGCGATATGCTCGGCCATCGCCGCGCCCCGCAGCACCTGCACTCCGGCATGGCCGAGGCGGGCA
The DNA here is from genome assembly GCF_054665095.1 of Acidisoma sp. C75. Taxonomy (NCBI): domain Bacteria; kingdom Pseudomonadati; phylum Pseudomonadota; class Alphaproteobacteria; order Acetobacterales; family Acidocellaceae; genus Acidisoma; species Acidisoma sp. C75. The sequence goes on along the minus strand of NZ_BAAFHD010000001.1, from coordinate 448,544 downwards.
AGCGCGGCCGCCTCCTCTTCCAGCTCCCGCTCCTGCCGCGGCTTCACGGCAGCATGCAGGTAGCCGCGCCGGTAATCCGCCGGGATGGCGTGCGCCGCGACCCGCGCGGCCACCATGCCCGTTGCCTCGACCGACATTTCCCAGAGCCGCCGGGCATCCTCGGCCCCCACCAGCTTTTCGAGCGCCGCCTGGCCGCAGGCATAGCCCGGCAGCACCTGGCCGCCATTCCGCCCCGAGGCGCCCCAGCCGATGTCGCGGGCTTCGAGCAGCGCGACCCGCACCCCCCGCTCGGCGAGTTCGAGCGCCGCCATGCAGCCGGTGATGCCACCACCGATGATCGCGACCTCGACGGCGAGATCCTGCACCAGCGGCATCGCATGGAAGGCGAGCGCGCGCGTCGCCTCGTAATAGCTCGGTGCCGGCGCCTCCGCCCGGCTCGCGACCTCCGCGCTCATACGTTGAGCAGGAGATGCTCCCGTTCCCAGGAGCTGATGACGTGCAGATAGGTATCGTATTCCAGCCGCTTCACGGCGGCCAGAACCTCGATCATCTTGGCCCCGAGCACGTCGCGGATGGGCTCGCACTGCTCCATGATGTCGAGCGCGTGGCTCAATTCGCGCGGCAGCGCATAGGGCCGGGAATAGGCCGAGCCCTCATAGGGGGCGGTCGGCTCCAACTCCTCCACCATGCCGAGATAGCCGCAGGCGAGGGTGGCGGCGAAGGCGAGATAGGGGTTGGCATCGGCGCCGGGCACGCGGTTTTCAACCCGCATCGCGGCCGGCGAGCCGAAGGGCACGCGCAGGCCGCAGGTGCGGTTGTCGTACCCCCATTCGAGGTTGATCGGGGCGGCCGAGAAGCGCGAGAGGCGGCGGTAGGAGTTCACGTTCGGCGCCAGGATAGGCATCACCGCCGGGGTATATTTCTGCAAGCCGCCGACATAGTGGCGAAAGAGCTGGCTCGCCTTGCCATCATCGCCCGCGAAGAGGTTCTGCTTCGTCTCCGGGTCCACAATGCTCTGATGCACATGCATCGCGCTTCCCGGCTCGTGGCTCATCGGCTTGGCCATGAAGGTGGCGTAGATATCGTGCCGCAGCGCCACCTCCCGCACCGTGCGCTTGAAGAGGAACACCTGGTCGGCGCGGGTCAGCGGCTCGCCATGCAGGAAGTTGATCTCCACCTGCCCTGCCCCTTCCTCATGGATGAGGGTGTCGAGGTCGAGTTCCTGCGCCTCGCAGAAATCGTACATCTCCTCGAAGAGCGGATCGAATTCATTGACCGCATCGATCGAATAGGATTGCCGCCCGGTCTCCTTCCGGCCGGAGCGGCCAACGGGCGGCGTCAGCGGATAATCGGGGTCCGAATTGCGGGCGACGAGGTAGAATTCCAGCTCCGGCGCCAGCACGGGCTCCCACCCCTTATCGGCGTAGAGCTTCAGCACCCGCTGCAGCACCTGGCGAGGGGCCATCGGCACCGGCTCGCCGTTCTTGTAATGGCAGTCGTGGATGATCTGCGCCGTCGGCTCCCGCGCCCAGGGCACCAGGCGCACCGTGCTCGCATCGGCGCGCAGCGTGATATCGATGATCGCCGGGTCGGTCAGCCGGTCTTCCTCGTCGGGCGGATATTCGCCGGTGACGGACTGGATGAAGATCGCCTCCGGCAGGCGAAGCGCGCCGCCATCGAGGAATTTCTGCGCCGGGGTGATCTTGCCGCGCGGAATGCCGGTGAGATCGGGCACCAGGCACTCCACCTCCGTCACGTGGTGTTCGGCGAACCATTCGCGCAGATCGATCATCTCGGCCTCTCTTCTCGCCTCGCCGCAGGGCGGCATTGGCCCCGCCGCGCGTGGCGGCAGGGCGCCTCATCCTCATCGCCGGTCGTCAGAAATCGGGCGGCGGAGCCTCCGACAGGCGCAGCACCGGGGCGCCAGAACGGCCGCGGGGCGCGGAGGACAGGAAGGGGCTGTCTGGGCGAGCCAAGGGGAAACTCTCCTGTGCGGCCAGACAATCGCATGTGGCCCCCGGGGCGCGTCAAGCGCGTTCGTGAGGCGGCAGATGCTTCCCCGCCGCTTGCGCCGCCTCTATTCTCCCCCGCAATCAGCCGAGGGGAGAGCCTGCCGCCATGACCGAGGATGCCGCCGACGCCCATGTGCTCAGCCGCAACGGGATGAGCGCGACCATCCTGGCGCAGGGGGCGGAACTCTGCTCGCTCAAAGGCTCTGATGGCGCCGAATATATGTGGCAGGCCGGCCCCGCCTGGCCGCGCCATTCGCCGGTGCTCTTCCCGATCGTCGGCCGCCTCGCCGGGGATCGCTATAGCCATGCGGGGCAGAGCTACCACCTCGGCCAGCACGGCTTCGCGCGCGATCGGCGCTTCACCTGGCATGCCCGTGGCGCGGCAGACTGCACCTTGGTGCTGGAGGATGATGCCGAGAGCCGCGCGCTCTACCCCTTCGCCTTCCGCCTCGAACTCGCCTATGCGCTGAGCGGCACCACCCTCACCCTGCGCTATACGCTCGCCAATCGCGGCGCCGAGGTGATGCCGGCGGCTCTCGGCGGCCATCCGGCCTTCGCCTGGCCCATCCGCCCCGGGGTCGCCAAGGAAGCGCACGAACTGCGCTTCGCGCGGGATGAGCCGGCACCGATCCAGGGCGTCGCCGGGGGGCTCCTCACGCAAGCGACCCATCCCTCCCCGGTGCATGACCGGGTGCTCGCCCTCCGGCCGGAGCTTTTCGACCATGACGCCCTGGTTTTCACCGCGCTCGAAAGCCGGTCGGTGCGGTTTTCCGCCCCCGGCACGCCGGTGCTCGAAGTCAGCTGGGAAGGCTTCGAGCAATTGGGCGTCTGGACCAAGCCGGCCGGCGAGGGTGATTTCCTCTGCATCGAGCCGTGGCACGGCTATGCGAGCCCAGAGGGCTTCACCGGCGGGTTGATGGAAAAGCCCGGCATGATGCTGATCCCGCCGGGCAGCGAGCGGGCGCTGGAATGGCGCGTTACCGTTCTACCGGCGGAAGAAGGGGTGTAGGGGCTTACTGGTGCCCCGCGCCCGGCGGAAAGGATGCGTTGCCATAATTTCCATTTTGTTATGACCGGAAAAGTCCGATCCTGGCGGAAGGATTGACGCCACCCCTTTGGAAAGGACCGAACCGATGACAACGCCGCGCCTCACCCCCTATGGTGATGAGACCATCCTGCTCAGCCGCATCCTGCTCTCGCTGCTCTTCATCATCTTCGGCTGGGACAAGCTGACCGGCTTTGGCGGCACCGTCGCCTACATGGGACATATCGGCGTGCCGGTGCCTTGGCTCGCCACGCTCATCGCCGTTATCGCCGAGGTCTTCGGCGGGCTCGCCATCCTGCTCGGCATCGCGACGCGGCCGATCGCGCTGTTGATGGCGCTTTACACGCTGGCGACCGCGCTCCTCGGCCACCATTTCTGGACGATGAGCGGCATGCCCCGCTACGAAGCCGCCATCAATTTCTACAAGAACCTCGGCATCATGGGCGGCTTCTTCCTACTCTACGTGACGGGTCCGGGCCGCTACGCGCTCGAAGCACGCTCCGCCCGCCTCAGCGTCTGGCCCTGAAGCACGATATCCGGCGCCACTGACGCTCCGCTCTTCCCGGTCAGGCGATCCTGCCTGACCGGGCCTGAGCAGCCCCCGGGGCGTGTCTCAGGCGACTTCCACCGGCACCGGCGGCAATCGTGGCAAAGCTTGCGCGGGCGCCGCCGGGCGCGGGCTTGGGCGGCGGCGGGCGCGCTCCTGCTCCACCAGCCGATCCATGCAGGCGCTGACCTGTCCGCGATCGTAGCTCCGCTCCATCCGGCGCAGGATGAAGTGCATGCGGGCCATCTTCTGGTAATAGTCCATGAAGGTGTAGTTGAGCGTGCCGCCGGCCGCCGCGCCGACCATGGGAACGAGCCGCGCGAGGAAGCGTTGCGTGAAAGCGACGCCGAGCGTGCCCGCCACCTGGCGCAGCAACGCCTCGACCCCGAAGCGGCTGAGCGCGGCGCGCGCCGCCCAATAGCCCGCCTGCCCCTCGAACCCATCCCGATGCTCGGAAAGCGCGAAGACCTCCAGGCAGGCCCGCCTCCCTTCCTCGGTCATCGGGTCTTCGCCGAGGCTCCGGGCGATCCCGGCGATCGAGCGCAGCATGAGGCCGGTGGTGAGCGGGATATCCACCACCATGCCAGGCAGGCCCATGAAGCCGGTCGCGACCCCGCTCATCGTGCTCACGAGCTTGTGACGGCGCCCGGCCGATGTCGCGGCCAGTTCCTCGGCGAGCGCCACCGTATCCATCCCGCGCGTTGCCGCGTCATACAGCCGTTCAAGGCTCATCTCGACGATCTTGCGGGCGCTGAAGGCGCTGCTGTTGAGCAGGAAGCGGCCGGCCGCATTCACCACCCCCTCGGTCTGATCGCCAAGAAAACTGCCGAGGCGGAAGGCGATCCCCTTTTCGGCGATGAGGATGCGGGCGGCTTCGCGCATCAGCGCCAGATCCTCCGGCAGGATCGCGGCACAGGCATTGCCCAGCTCGGGGCCTCGGCTCTCGTCGGCGGCGGTCTCTGCGGTCATCGTCGGATCTCCCTCCAGCCCCGCTGATATTGGGGCGCCGGCGCGGAAAAGCGAGAGGGCAGCCCGCCGCTGCCTCCCCTTCCCCTCAGCCGGCCGCCGGCTCACAATATGCCCGAACAGCCAGCCGGAGCATTGTCGCCATGAACGCCCCCGCCCGCCTCAACTCGCTCGCCGCGCGCGATGTCGCCAGCGTCTTTCATCCCTATACCGACCAGATGGCCCATGCCGAGAACGGGCCGGTGGTGATCGGGCGCGGCGATGGCGTGCGGGTGGTGGACGATCAGGGACGCGCTTATATCGATGTCGTCGCCGGGCTCTGGTGCGCCTCCTTGGGCTTCTCCAACGAGCGGCTGGTACAGGCGGCAACCCGGCAGATGCGGGCGCTGCCCTTCTACCACGCCTTCGCCTCCAAATCGCATGAGCCGATGATCGAGCTCTCCGAGATGCTGCTCGCCCGCGCGCCGGTGCCGATGCACCGGGTGTTCTTCTGCAATTCGGGCTCGGAAGCGAACGATACCGCGATCAAGATGATCTGGTACTACAACAACGCCCGCGGCCTGCCACAGAAGAAGAAGATCATCAGCCGCATCAAGGCCTATCACGGCGTCACCGTCGCCGCCGCCTCGCTCACCGGCCTGCCCTACAACCACAAATCCTTCGATCTGCCGATCGCTGGCATCCTGCATACGATGACGCCGCATTTCTACCACGGCGCCGAACCCGGCGAGACGGAGGAAGCCTTCGCCACCCGCTGCGCCGAGGAGCTCGAAAAGCTCATCCTCGCCGAAGGGCCGGAGACGATCGCCGCGATGTTCGCCGAGCCGATCATGGGCGCGGGCGGCGTGATCATCCCGCCTGCCGGCTATTTCCCGAAGATCCAGGCCGTTCTGCGCAAATACGATATCCTGCTGGTGGCCGACGAGGTGATCTGCGGCTTCGGCCGCACCGGCGCCTATTGGGGCAGCCAGGCGCTCTCTGTCTCCCCCGATATCCTCACCTGCGCCAAGGCGCTTTCGGCGGCCTATTTGCCGATCAGCGCGGTTCTGGTGAACGAGACGGTCTATCAGGCGCTCGCCACCGAGAGCCACAAATACGGCACCTTCGGCCATGGCTATACCTATTCCGGCCATCCGGTTCCGGCGGCCGTCGCCGTCGAAACGCTCAAGATCTATGACGAGGAGAATATCCTCGGCCATGTCGCCGAAGTGGGCCCCTATCTGCAGGCGGAACTCCGCCGCCGCTTCGCGGACCATCCGCTGGTGGGCGAGGTGCGCGGCATGGGGCTCATCGCCGCCATCGAACTGGTGGAGAACAAGCGGGAGCGGCGGAACTTCGACCCCGCCCGCCGCATCGGCGCCCGCACCGCCAAGCATCTCGAAAGCTTCGGCGTCATTGGCCGGCCGCTGCCGGGTGACGGGCTTGCCTTCAGCCCGCCCCTCATCATCAGCCGCGGCGAGATCGACGAGGTGATGCAGGCGGTGGAAAAGGCGCTGGCGGCGACGCTGCAGGATTTGCACGGCGAAGGCTTCCAGCCGGAGGGTTGACCCTCTAAACCCCGGGGGCTCGCAGAGCCCGGCGCCGCACGGCGCCGGGTTTTCCCATGTCTTTCAACCGTTCATCCCTCAACCGTTCCTTGCAAGGAAGAAACCTGTGGCGGAATACCGCTTGCTGGGCCGCACGGATTTGCGCGTGTCTGCCCTTTGCCTCGGCACCATGACCTGGGGCCAGCAGAATACCGAAGCCGAGGGCCATGCCCAGATGGACATGGCGCTCGACCACGGCATCAACTTCTTCGACACCGCCGAGCTTTATTCCATCCCGCCGCGGCGGGAGACAAGCGGCTCGACCGAGCGGATCATCGGCTCCTGGTTCGCCGCGCGGCGCAACCGCGACAAGATCATTCTCGCCTCGAAAGTAGCCGGGCGCGGCAATACCTCCTGCATCCGCCCGGACGATCAGCCGGCGCGGCTCAACCGCACCCATATCACCTTCGCGGTCGAGGAATCGCTCAAGCGGCTCCGCACCGATTATATCGACCTCTACCAGCTGCACTGGCCGGACCGGCAGGTGCAGACCTTCGGCTCCGGCGGCAATGCCTTCAAGCCCCAGGATGACGCGGATGAGGTGCCGATCGAGGAAACGCTCGGCGTGCTCGGCGATCTGGTGCGCGCCGGCAAGATCCGCCACATCGGGCTTTCCAACGAAACCGCCTGGGGCACCATGCGCTTCGTCGGTGCGGCCGAAGCTGGCGTGGGGCCGCGCGTCGTCTCCATCCAGAACGCCTACAACCTCGTCAACCGCACCTTCGAGACGGGGCTTGCCGAAATCGCGATGCGCGAGCAGGTGGGGCTGCTGGCCTATTCCCCGCTCGGCCAAGGCTATCTCACCGGCAAATACTTGGGCGGCGCGCGGCCGCCCGGCGCCCGCACGACGCTGTTCGAGCGCGGGCAGCGCTACGAGAAGCCGGGCTGCGAGGAAGCGATCCGCGCCTACGTGGCCTTGGCAAAGGAATTCGGGCTCGACCCGGCGGCCTTCGCCCTCGCCTTCGTCACCTCCCGCCCCTTCGTCACCTCCAACATCATTGGGGCGACGACGATCGAGCAGCTGAGGGTCGCACTCGATTCCGAAGCTGTGGCCTTCACGCCGGAGATGGAGGAGCGCGTCAACGCCCTGTTCCAGATCCACGGCAGCCCGGCGCCCTGAGCGGCGCGCAGAGAGCTAAGGTGGCGGCATGGGCGATGCGCGGCGGATTACCCCACGCATCGCCCGCGCCAGACCTGCCTGCCCTCAGCGCGTGTAGATATCCGGCCGCAGCACTTCCATGAAGCGCCAGGCATTGCCGATTTCGGTAAAGCCGAACTGGCGATAGAGTTCATGCGCATCGGAGGTCAGCAGCAGCAGCCTGCGCAAGCCCTGCAGCTCAGGATGCCCGACCACCGCCTGCATCAGCCATTTCGATAGCCCTTTGCCACGATGCCCTTCCAGCACGAAGACATCGGCCAGGAGCGCGAAGGTCGCGTAGTCGGACACGACGCGCGCGAAGCCGACCTGCGCGGCGCCCTGGTAAATCCCGAAGCAGAGGGAATGGGCGATCGCCTTTTCGACGATCGGCCGCGGAATTCCCTTGGCCCAGTAGCTCTCCTCGCTAAGGAAGCCATGGATCACGTCAAGGTCCAACCGCGCGGGATCAACCGAAAGCTCATAGCCAGGCACGGACATCTTGCGTATCACCTCTTCGAACGAGGAGGGCAGCGTGTCACGCGCTGCCTTCCCGTGGCAAGGCCCCAGCGCCGCCCTCGCGGCACGACGCCGGTTGGCGATATGTTTTGGCGAAAGAACCGCTTTTCACTGTCTCGGCAATGGCTTAGGTCTCGGGGGAGACGAAATTCCTTGCAGAGGCTGATGCCATGACCGCACGTGCCGTCGCTGCTCTGGCCTTCCTTGCCGCTGGCCTGTCGCTCGCGCGGCCGGCTTTCGCGCTCGATTGCGCGCGGGCCACAGCGCGGCCGGATAAGCTGATCTGCGCCGATCCGGCGCTGGAGAAGGCTGATGGCGCCATGGCGGCGGCCTATCGCCGCCTCCGCGACACTCTGCCGAAGGAGGAGCAGCCCGGGTTGCTCGCCAACCAGCGACGATGGCTGGCAGACCGCGCCGCCTGCGCCATGGATGGCGATGGCAAGCCGGTGGCAGATGCGCAGGCAGTCTCCTGCATGATCGCCAGCACCAAGGCACGGGCACAGTTCCTGGGTGGCGTGAGCGCGGATGCCGCACCCGGCGCACCGCAAATTCTGCCGCGCTTCGTCTATCGTCCCGGCGGGCGGGATCGCTATGCGGTGGAGATCGCCTATCCCGTGATCCAGGGTGCGGACACACCAGCGCTCAAGGCCGCCAACAAGCTGCTGCGCGAGAACCTCGTCGGGCAGTGGGATCAGCCGCAACAAGGCGAGGGAGACAGCCTCGCGCATCAGGCGGATTACCAGGTTACCCGGATAAGTTCCGGCTTCCTGAGCATTGCGGCTGCAACATACGACAACAACAATGCGGCCTACCCGCTTTCGGGCGGCGCCAGCCTCAATGTCGATCTCACAACCGGCAAGCTGCTGCCTCTATCTGCGCTTTTGCAACCGGGTTCTGCGGCGCAGGCTGCGAAGATCTGCACGGCGGCGCTCAGCAGCTACTACAGCAAGGTGATGGGCGAGCCCTGGGCGCCGGACGCCGCGGCGGTGGCAGAGACGGCGCGCGATATCGGCAACTGGTCATTCTACCCGGATCATGCGGTGCTCGCCTTCCGCGAGGGCAGCATCGGCCCGCATGCCATGGGCGCCTATGATTGCCGGATCGACCGAGGGTCGTTCGCGGGGATGATCAACCCCCGCGGTCCGCTCGCCGCTCACTGAGCCGCCCGCGCCGCCGCCGCTCCCGCGTCAGAAGAAGCGGTTGGCGGGTCGCGCGAGACCGAGATGATCGCGCAAGGTCGTGCCCTCGTACCGCTCGCGGAAGATGCCTCGCCGTTGCAGTTCCGGCACCACGAGGTCCACGAAATCGTCGAGCCCCTCGGGCACGGTGTGGAACATGATGTTGAAGCCGTCCGAGGCTTGCGTCTCCAGCCATGCCTGCATCTGATCGGCGATCGTCTGGGCCGTGCCCACCATCTGCAAGCCGCCATAACCGCCGACGAGCTGCGCCAACTGGCGCACGGTGAGGTTGTCGCGCCGGGCAAGCTCCACCAGGGCTGCGCGGCTGCTCTGCCCGGCATTGGTCTCGGGGATTTCGGGCAACGGCGCATCGAGATCGAAGCCGCTGGCATCGACGCCGAGCCGCATGGAGAGGTTGGGCAGCCCGCTTTCGGGGTGGACGAGGCTATCGAGCAGGCGGCGCTTCTCCTCCGCCTCCGCCATCGTGCGGCCGGCGATGACGAGCGCGCCGGGCAGGATCTTGAGGCTTGCGGGATCGCGCCCCGCCGCCGCCATCCGCGCCTTCACATCCGCGTAGAACCGCTGACCCTCCGCCATGCTGCGGGAGGAGCCGAAGATGACCTCCGCCGTCTCGGCCGCCAGCTGCCGCCCGGCGTCCGAGGCACCGGCCTGCACGATGACCGGCCAACCCTGCGGCGGCCGCGCGATGTTCAGCGGGCCTCGCACGGAGAGATGTTCGCCCTTGTGGTTCAGCACATGCATCTTTGCGGGGTCGAAGAAGATGCCGCTCTCCTTATCCCTCAACCAGGCATCATCCGCCCAGGAATCCCATAGTCCCGTCACCACATCGTAGAATTCGCGCGCCCGCAGATAGCGCGCGTCATGCTCCATCATGTCGTCCCGCCCGAAATTGAGCGCGGCATCCGGGTTCGCCGTCGTCACGATGTTCCACCCCGCGCGGCCGCCGCTGATATGGTCGAGCGAGGCAAAGCGGCGGGCGATATGATAGGGCTCGTCGAAGGTGGTGGAGGCGGTGGCGACGAGGCCGATCCGCTCCGTCACCATGGCGAGCGCCGAGAGCAGGGTGAAGGGCTCGAAGGAGGTCGCCGTCGCGCTCCGCTTCAGCGCCGCCATGCTCATGTTCAAGACCGCGAGATGGTCGGCCATGAAGAAGGCGTCGAAGCAGCCGCGCTCCAACGTCTGGATGAAGCGGACGAGATGCTTCAGGTTGAAGTTCCCATCGGCGTAGGCCGAAGGGTAGCGCCACCAGGCGGTATGGATGCCGACGGGGCGCATGAAGGCGCCGAGGTGAAGCTGCTTTGCCATGAGGGGATCTCCACAATCCCGCCGAGCTTCACCCGCAGCCTGCCCTCCGCGCAAGCCGGGCGCGGAGGGATAACATTTATTCCATCGAGGCGGCAGCGGCGAGGCAGGCGAAGATCACGAGGTCCGACACCTTGGCATCCATCGGCACCACCTGCACCGGCCGGGCGAGGCCGGTCAGTACCGGGCCGATGACCCGCGCCTCGCCCAGCCGGGCAACCATCTGGGTGGCGATCTGCGCCGCATCCAGCCCCGGCATGACGAGGACATTGGCGTTGTCGGTGAGCCGCGCGAAGGGATAGCGGGCGCGGAGGTTGGGGTCGAGCGCCACTTCCGCTGTCATCTCCCCCTCATATTCGAAATCCGCGCCCTCCGCGTCGAGGAGCCGCACCGCCTCCGCCATGCGGAGCCCCGCCCCCTCCTGCGGCTGGCCGAAGGTCGAGGAGGCGCAGAAGGCGATGCGCGGCGCCTGCCCCAGCGCCCGCATGCGGTGCGCCGCGGCGCGCGCGATCATGGCCAGCTCCACCGCCGAGGGCTTCATGTTGATGAGCGTATCGGCGACCAGCAACGTCTGATGCGGCGAGACGACCATCGAGAGGCCGAAGGGGATGCGCCCGGGCCGTGGGTCGATCGCGAGGCGGATGGCGTCCAACGCCTGCGCCGGCGCGCGGGTCAGCCCCGTCACCATGCCGTCGGCATCGCCGAGGGCGACCGCGCAGGCGGCGAAGACGTTGCGATCCTGGTTGACCATGCGCTGCACGTCGCGCAGCAGATAGCCGCGGCGCTGCAGGCGGCCATAGAGAAATTCCGAGTAGCGCTCGTTCTTCTTGTGATCCTCGATCGCGGCGAGCCGGGCGTTGCGGATCTCCACCCCCTCGACGGGCAGTTCCAGCCGCGCGAAGGCCGCCCGCACGCGCTCCTCATTGCCGATCAGCAGCGGCGTGCCGAAGCCCTCCTTATGATACTGGGCGGCGGCGCGCACCATCGTCTCGTTCTCACCCTCGGCGAAGACGATGCGCTTCGGCTGGCCGCGCACGCCTTCGGTGATGAGATCGAGGATATTGACCGCCGTATCGAGCCGCGCGGCGAGCGCCCGGCGATAGAGCTTGACCTCCGGCAGCGGCCGCCGCGCGACGCCGCTCGCGACCGCCGCCTGCGCGACCGCGAGCGGCACGCGGGTGATGAGCCGCGGATCGAAGGCATTGGGGATGATATATTCGGGGCCGAAGCGCAATTGGCGGGCCGCCGCGCGATGCACCTCGTCCGGCACGTCCTCGCGCGCGAGTTCGGCGAGCGCGTGCGCGGCTGCCGCCTTCATCGCCTCGTTGATGGTGCGCGCCCGCACATCCAGCGCACCGCGGAAGATATAGGGAAAGCCGAGAACATTGTTGACCTGGTTCGGATAGTCCGACCGGCCGGTGGCGATGATCGCATCCGGCGAGGCAGCGCGCGCCTCCTCGGGCGTAATCTCGGGGTCCGGATTGGCGAGCGCCAGGATGATCGGGCGCGGCGCCATGCTCCGCACCATCTCCTGGCTCAGCGCGCCTTTTGCGGAAAGGCCGAGGAAGACATCGGCACCCCGCACCGCCTCTTCCAGCGTGCGCAGATCGGTCTCCACCGCATGGGCGGATTTCCACTGGTTGAGATCGCTCCGCCCGCGATGGATGACGCCCTTGGTATCGCAGGCGAGGATATTCTCCCGCCGCATGCCGAGCGTCAGCAGAAGGTCGATGCAGGCGATGCCGGCCGCCCCCGCACCGTTGACGACGAGACGGACATCCCCCAGATCCCGCTTGGTGAGATGGCAGGCGTTGATCAGCGCCGCCGCGGCCACGATCGCGGTGCCGTGCTGGTCGTCATGAAAGACCGGAATGTCCATCGCCTCGCGCAGACGGCTTTCGATCACGAAGCATTCCGGCGCCTTAATATCTTCGAGGTTGATGCCACCGAAGGAAGCGCCGAGCAGCCGCACGCAGGCGACGAATTCCTCCACGTCTTCAGTGGACACCTCAAGATCGATGCCATCGACATCGGCGAAGCGCTTGAAGAGCGCGACCTTGCCCTCCATCACCGGCTTCGATGCCAGCGCGCCGATATTGCCCAGGCCCAGCACGGCGGTGCCGTTGGAGATGACGGCGACCATGTTGCCGCGCGTCGTATAGGTATAGGCAAGCTCCGGCTCTTCCGCGATCTTGAGGCAAGGGGCGGCGACGCCGGGGGAATAGGCAAGGCTGAGATCCCGCGCGGTCGCAAGGGATTTGGAGATCCGCGTTTCGAGCTTGCCGGGCCGGGCGCTCGCATGCAGTTCGAGCGCGCTTTTCGCGAGTTGCGCCTGGGCCGCCGTCGGCTGGTCCGCCATGTCCGTTCCATCCCATCTTCTGCCGGTGGCGCGCTGCGGCGCCTTACGGAGAGAAGGTTAACCCGTGCTTTCGCGGCAAGGCTAGGCAGATCGGCGGGAAACGCCGCGCCGAAGATCAGCGATGCGCGGGCGGCGCGGCTGCCTCGGCCGCAACCGGCCGCTGCACGGCAATATCGATGACGAGGGCTGCCAGCATCGCGCCGGCACCGATGAGGAAGAGCAGGCCGTAATCCCCGTCCGTCCGCGCGAAGAGGAAGGAGAAGCCATAGGCCGCCGCCGCCTGTAGCAGCGCGAAGCTGACGGTCGCTTGGGCCCAGGCCTGCCGCTGCCGCAGGGCGTGCCCGGGTAGCAATTCGTGAATGCGGCCGAGGGTGAGGGAGACCGTGCCGGTCACGAAAGCGCCGACGATGAGGCTGGACGGGATGAGCGCCCAAGGGTGGGTGCTCACGCGCGGCAGCAGGATCGCGCCGATTTCGATGACGAAGGCGCCGCGCATGGCGATGCGGAAGCCGATCCGGTCCCCGATATGGCCGACGAGGATGGGGCCCGCCATGGCGCCGATCCCGAACAGCACCCAATAGGCCGCACCCGCCGCTTCGCCACGGCCGAGGCCCCGCGCGACGAAGTCCACCAGGAAGAGCATATGCGGCACCCAGCCGACCGCGTTCAGCGCGTATTCGGCATAGAGCGCGCGGAGGCGCAGGCCCGGATGCGCGGCGTGATGCGCCTGATGCGGCAGCGTCGTCCGCGCTTCCTCCGGCCAGCCGCCCCAGGCGAGCAGCGTGAGCAGAAGGGAGAGCCCGCCAAGGCCCAGCCAGGCGGCGCGCAAGCCCTCGCCCAGCAGCAGCGGCACGAGGCTGCCCGAGAGGACGACGCCCAAGCCCACCCCCATGAAGATGAGCCCGGCGATGAGGCCCCGCCGTGCGGGCGGCACATGCGGCAGCACGGCGGGCGCGGCGAGCACGATCAGCGCCCCGCCGGCAAGCCCGGAAAGGAAGCGCCAGGCGAAGAACCAGGCGAAGCTGATCGGCACCGCGCTCGCGAAGAAGCAGAGCGTCGCCGCCGCCATCATCGTCTGCAGCACCCGCGGCCCGCCGAACCGCCCGGCAAGCCAACGCGCCAGGAGCGCGCCCACCACATAGCCCGCGAGATTGGCGGCCCCCAGATAGGCAGCGGCGGCGGGCGGGAACCAATGCGCCTCGATGATCGCCGGCAGGATCGGCGTATAGGCGAAACGCGACAGCCCGATGCCGATGACGGCGGCGGCGAAGGCCGCGAAGACGGCGCGGGCGAGCGCCCCTCGGCCGAGCGTCTGATGGCTGTGCGAGAGCGTCGATCCATGCGCCATACCAAGGTCTCCTCGCCGCCTCCATGCGCCCTTTGGCAATCTCCAAAAACTGAATTATCCTGATATGGCTATCTGACCGAGTGATACCCCACAGAGAGAGGCGTCATGGACATCGCCGACCTCAAGTTTGTCGAAGCCGTCGCCCGGCTCGGCAGCATGAACCGCGCGGCGGCCGAGCTGCACACCGTGCAATCCAACGTCACGGCCCGCATCCGCGCACTGGAGGAGGAGCTGGGGGTCAGCCTCTTCCGCCGCCACGCGCGGGGGGTGACGCCGACGGAAGCCACCGAGCGCTTGCTGCCCTTCGCGCCCCGCCTCGCCAAGCTGATGGCCGATGCCCGCGCCGCCGCGGTGGATGACGGCGAGCCCGCGGGGCTTTTGCAGATCGGCAGCCTGGAGACGACGGCGGCGCTCCGGCTCTCCCCCCTCCTCAGCCGCTTCACCCGGCGCTACCCGGCCGTGCGGCTGGTGCTGACGACGGGGACGACGGCGCAGCTGCTCGATAGCGTGGTCGCGGGCCAGGTGGATGGCGCCTTCGTCGCGGGGCCCGTGGCGCACCCCGACCTCGTGCAGGAGACGGTATTTCGCGAGGAGCTGGTGCTCGTCACCGAAGCCGGGATCGGCCGGATCGAGCAGCTTGCGGAGAAGCCCGATCTCGCCATCATCGTCTTCCAGCTCGGCTGCAGCTATCGCCAGCGGCTGGAAGCAATGCTCGCCGCCCGTGGCATCCTGCGGGCCAAGCCGCTGGCCTTTGGCTCGCTCGAAACCATCCTGAGCTGTGTGGCCGCCGGCGTCGGCGTCACCCTCCTGCCCCGCGCCCTCGTCTCTCGCATGGCGGCAGCCGGAGAGGTCGCGATGCACCGCCTGCCGCCCGAGGATGCCGCGGCCGAGACGCTTTTTATCCGCAGGCGAGACGGCTATGCGGCGAGTGCGATGACCGCCTTTCTCGCGCTGGCCCGCGAGGCAAGCGCGCCGCTACAGGCCGAGGTCGCTTAAAGACGGGTGTTCATCCGGCCGGCGGCCGAGCGGCCAGTGGAACAGCCGATCCTCGGGCCGGATCGGCAGATCGTTGATGCTGGCGATCCGCCGGCGCATCAGCCCGGCCTCGTCGAACTCCCAATTCTCATTGCCGTAGGAGCGGAACCAGGAGCCGCTATCGTCCCGCCATTCATAGGCGAAGCGGACGGCGATGCGGTTCTCGCAAAAAGCCCAGACCTCCTTGATGAGCCGATAGTCCAGCTCGCGCGCCCATTTGCGGGTGAGGAAAGCCTCGATCGCCGGGCGCCCGGTGAGGAACTCGGCGCGGTTCCGCCACACGCTATCGGGTGTGTAGGCGAGCGCCACGCGGGCCGGGTCTCGGCTGTTCCAGGCGTCTTCGGCAAGCCGCGCCTTGGCGGCGGCATCCTCCAGCCGCTCGAAAGGCGGCAGCGGCGGGCGCGCGGTCTCCGCCATCCTCAGTACCCCGGCTTCTTGTAGATGGTATCGAGCTTGGCCGTGATCTCGGGCTCATAGACGGTGGGCTTCCAGTCCTCCGCCGTCACCTCTTCGACGCCGACCGAGACGAGATGCTCGCCGATCCCGAGCTTGTCGGCGATCGCGGCCGATACGGCATCTGCCATCGCCTGCTTCTGCGCCTCGCTGCGGCCGGGTGTGAGCTTGATGACGGCGTGCGGCATGGATTTTCCCCCGATGAGCGAAGGATGATCGGACGCCGCGGGCACGGAAGCAAGAGGCGCCTGGTTAGCCGCCGTACTCCGCGTCGGACACCTGTTCCAGCCAATCGACGGGGCTGCCGTCCTGCTTTTCCTGGATGGCGATATGGCTCATGCCGGTCGTCGCCGTCGCGCCATGCCAGTGCTTCTCGCCGGGCGCGAACCACACCACGTCACCCGGCCGGATCTCCTCGCGCGGCCCGCCTTCCCGCTGCGCCCAGCCACAGCCTTGCGTCACGATCAGCGTCTGCCCGAGGGGATGGGTGTGCCAGGCGGTCCGCGCCCCGGGCTCGAAGGTAACATGGGCGGCCGCGACGCGCGCCGGCTCCGGCGGGCTTGCCAGGGGGTCGATCCGCACCGCACCGGTGAAATACGCGGCCGGTCCGAGGCCCGAGGGTGTGCTGCCCGCGCGCTTGATCTCCATGGCGAAACCTCCCTGTTGCGGCTCTCTCTGCGCGGTACGAGAGGTTAGGCGCCGAAGAGGTGCGGCGGAAGTCCTCGCCGCGCGCGGCTCAGGGCGCGGAGGCGAGCACCGCCGGCTGCGGCGCTTGCGAACAGGCGAGGCGGAAGCCGCCCGCGGCGGCCGGCACCTGCCGCCAGCCGCCTTCGTCATAGCTGAGATCGACCAGCCGGCCCGTCGCCATCGCGCCCGCATACATCTCGGCATAGACCGCCCGACTTTCGCGCGCCGCGCAATTATACTCGACCTGCGTCTTCATCGAGCGATAGGTCTTGCCGCCTACCGCGCGGGCATCGGCAAAGTTCTGCAGATGCCAGATGACCGCGTAGGAATCCTTGCGCAGGATGGGCTGCGCCGCCACGTAGCCGGCCCCCGCCTGCCCGGTATGGACCTGCACCCAGGCCTCCGGCCCCGATGCCGCGCCTAGGGATGTCGTTCCCTGGGCGTAGGCCGCAGCGGCACAGATCCCCGAAAAGACCGTGGCGAAGAATGCGCCTTGCGCGAATTTCATAGCAGCCTCCACTAAGCGAGCGAGTTAGGCCCGATATAAAGGGCAACTTGCCGCCCGCCAGAGTTTCGCCCCATGTCTCGCAGCCTTGTGACAGGCGGGGCAGCGGGAGCGACGAGCGAGGCGCGGCGCGGCGCCGCCCTTCGGGGCCGCTCGATTGCGCGGCCGCGCTGCCTATGTCAGCGACAGCGCTGGGAAGCGCCCCGCAAGACCCCCTGCCAGGAGAGCCTGCGTTTGACCGAAGACGATCCGCTTTACGACGACGATGTCGCCCACTTCGCTGGCGACGAGGATGGCGGGGACGGCGATGCCGACCCCTGGTCCGACCGCATCGGCACGGATGACGAGCTCGACCAGCTCTGGTCCCGCCTGCTTGCCGCGCTAGGGGATGCGCCGCCGGCCGATCTCGCGCCCCGCATCGCGGCCCATTTCGCGACCCTCGGCGCCCGCTCCCGCCGCACCACGGAGGGGCTCATCCTCGCCCTCACCGCCGCCACCGCCGCCGAGACGGGCGGCGCCTGGGAGGATTGGCGCGTCATCCTGCACCGGCACTTCGTGCGTGACGAGCGGATGGACGTTCAGGTCGCCGCGGCGATCCTCGCGGAATGGCAGAAGGAGAGCATCCCGCCGGACTGGCACAGAGACCCCGATGGGGTGACGGGCCGGGTGCTGCGCTCCTATGGGCGGGATATCGAGGCGGCACTCGCCGCGCTGGAAACGGCGGAGGAGGCGGCCGAAGCCGCGTCCGACCTCGCCCAATATGCGAGCGAGGTGTTCGACTTCGCCTCGGCCCTGTCGCCGGAAGCGCAACAGGCGCTGCGCGACAGCCCCGAGGCAGGCAAGCTGCTCGCCGATCTGCGCGCCCGCATCGCCGCGGCCGAGCCTGCCCAGCCGCGCCCCATCGCCGCCGCTCTCGCCCGCGCCGCGGGGCTTCTGGAGGTGACGGCCCGCGCGCTTGAGCTTCAGGGCCCGGTGGTGCATTAGAACGCGGCGTGGCCGGATGGGCTGATCCGATCCGGCCGCGTGGCGATTGCTGCCGACACGACTACCCCGGAGCGGTGATCGCGCGCCCCCGAGGCGGGAGCCGCCCTCGCCCGGTGTGGGCCGGGCGGCGGCCCGCCCTTCCCGCTTAGCGAAAGACCGTCATGGCCCTCCTCCGCCGGGTCGCCACCGTCGGCGGCTATACCATGATCAGCCGCATCCTCGGCTTCGTGCGCGAGATCCTGACCGCCTCGGCGCTCGGCGCCGGCGCGATGAGCGATGCCTTCTTCGTCGCCCTCCGCCTGCCCAACCTCTTCCGCACCCTCTTCGCCGAAGGCGCCTTCTCCGCCGCCTTCGTGCCGCTGTTTTCCGGCATGGTCGCCAAAGACGGGCAGGAGCGTGCCATGCGCTTCGCCCAGGATACCTTCTCCGGCCTGCTTCTGGCCCTCACCCTCTTCGTCATCCTCGGCGAAATCTTCACCCCCGCCATCCTGCACGTGGTCGCCCCCGGCTTCGATAGCGACCCCGCGCATTTCCGGCTGACGGTCGAGCTTACCCGCATCACCTTCCCCTATCTCGCCTTCATCTCGCTCGCCTCCTTCCAGGGCGGGCTGCTGAACGCGACCGATCGTTTCGCAGCGACCGCGGCGACCTCCATCCTGCTCAACGTTTTTCTCATCCTCGCGCTGCTGCACCGGCCGGTGATGGGGCAGACGCTGGCCGCCGCCGTCACCCTCTCCGGCATCGCGCAATGCCTCTGGCTCGCCTGGTGCTGCCGGCGGGCGGGCTTGCGCCTCGGCTGGCCGCGCCTGCATGTCTCGCCCGAACTCCGGCGGCTGATGCGGATCATGCTGCCGGGCGTGTTCGGCGCCGGGGCGACGCAGCTCAACCTCCTCGTCTCCACCGCCATCGCCTCCCTCGCCCCCACGGGCTCCGTCTCCTACCTCTCCTATGCCGACCGGCTGAACCAATTGCCGCTCGGCGTCGTCGGCATCGCGGTCGCGACCGCGATCCTGCCGACGCTCTCGCGCCACATCCGCCGGGGTGAGGAAAGTGCCGCGCGGCATACGCAGAATCGCGGCCTCGAACTCGCGCTGCTGCTGACGCTGCCGGCGGCGGTCGCCCTCATGCTGGAAAGCCACCCGATCCTGCATGTGCTCTTCGAACGCGGGAAATTCGGGCCGCATCAGGTGGCGGAAGTCGCGCCGACCTTGACGGCCTATGCGCTCGGCCTGCCCGCCTTCGTGCTCATCAAGGTGGTGGTCACGGATTTTCTCGCCCGGTCGGACACGCTGACCCCGGTGAAGGTCGCGGCCAGCGCCATGGCGCTCAATATCGTGCTGACCATCACGCTCGGCCTCTATTCCGGCCTCGCCCATGTCGGCATCGCGCTCGCCACCTCGATTGCGGGCTGGGTGAATGCGCTGGCGCTGATGGCGCTCTCCTCGCGCCGGGGGCAATTCTCCCTCGATGCCCGTTGCCGCCGCAGCCTGCCGCGCATCCTGCTCGCAGCCATCGGGATGGGCGGGGAATTGCTGCTTGTCCACCCTCTCCTGCATGGCGCGCTCGATGCGCCGCATCTCGGGCTAAGGCTGGCGGCGCTTGCCGCCCTCGTCGGCAGCGGCATGGTGACCTTCGGCATCCTCGCCCTGCTCTTCGGCGTCGCCCATCCGCGCGAACTCAAACGCATGCTGGCGCGACGCAGCAGGGCTTAGGCCGTCGATCGAGGATTTGCCCCGCCCACCGGCCGGCTGAAGCCGCCGGCGGCGGCGCGGCGGTGGATCACCGGCTCTTGACCCGATGCCGGGCAGGGCTGCCTCCCGCCGGGAGGCTTGCGCATTATTGTGCAGCGCACCATGTTCGTTGTAGCGAATAGGAAACTCCGCTTCCCCTTCGCTCAGCATGATCGCAGAGGTCTCTCCGAAGATGACGACGCCTTTCAGCCCGGAAGGGTTTTTCGACCAGTGGTTGCGCTTTTTCCCGCAAGGCGAGGCGGGACCGGGCGCGGGGAGGCCGGCGGCAGGCGACGAGGTTTCGCACTCCCCGCTTCGCAGCATTGCGGATTTCGGGCCCAATCCGGGCAATCTCCGCCTGCGCGCCTACCTGCCGGAGAGCCTCGGCGCGGGGGCGCCGCTCGTCGTGGTGCTGCATGGCTGCCGGCAGGGCGCGGCCGAATACCTCGAGGGCTCCGGCTGGGGGGAGCTTGCCGCGCGGCACGGCTTCGCCCTGGCTCTGCCGGAGCAGCAGCCGATGAACAACCCCAACCTATGCTTCAACTGGTTCGAGCCCACCGACATCGCGCGGGGCACAGGAGAGGTCGCCTCGATCGCCGCGATGATCCGCTTTCTCGTCGGCCGCCACGGGCTCGACCCGGCGCGGGTCTATATCACCGGTCTCTCGGCCGGTGGCGCGATGGCGGGTGCCATGCTCGCGACCTATCCGGAACTCTTTGCCGGCGCCGCGATCATCGCCGGCCTGCCCTTCGGGGCCGCGGCCTCCGCGCATGAGGCCTTCGGCGTCATGGGCCAGGGCCGCATCCGCCCGGCCGAGGAACTGGCCGAGCGGGTGCGCCTGGCCTCCGCCCATGCCGGCCCCTGGCCGCCGGTCTCCCTCTGGCAGGGCGAGGCGGACCATGTGGTCAATCCCGTCAACGCCCAGGAACTCGCCAAGCAATGGACGGCGGTGATGGGCCTCTCCGAGGAAAGCCCGGAGCAGGACGAGATCGCGGGGGCGACGCGCGTCACCTGGCGGGACGCCACGGGCAAGGCGCGCCTCACCCTCTACAGTATTCCGGCGCTTGGCCATGCGGCGCCGATCACGCCTGAGGCGGCGGAGCCGGCGGCGCGCATCGGCGATCCGGCCGCCAGCCGCTTCATCCTGCCGGGGCCGATCTCTTCCACCTGGCAGATCGCCGAGGATTGGGGATTGACGGGAGCACCGGCCGCGCCGGGCGCCGCCGCTGGCGGCCAGGCGCGGGCCGCAACGCGCCCGCAGCCGCGGCCGGCCCCCGCCCCTGCCCTGCCGCTGTTGCAAAAACTGCTGCCAACGAGCGAGCGGATCGAGGCGCTGGCACGCGAGGTCGCCTGCGAGGTGGCCGGAGAGGGCACACCGCTCGGTCGGCTGCTGCGCGCCGGCGGCATCACCCCGCCGGGGAGGCCCGTGGGCGCCCCACCGGCCGGCCCCTCCCCAACCCAATCGCCCGGCCGTGGCCTCGCCAGAGATAGGCGTCGCCCGCCTCTCGCCTATGGCAGCGTGCCGCCCGCCACCGCCTCGCTCCCGCGCCCCAGTTCCCCCGGTCCAGGCGGGGCGGTCCCGTCCATCGCCAGGCCGGCATCGAGGTAATAGGCCTTCTTCGCCTCGTACATCGCGCGATCGGCCTGCCGGATGACCGGTTCCAGCCGGGCGCCGTGATGGGCGGTGGCGCGCCCCATCGCCGCGACGATCGGCGTGCCGTAATACTGGTTGTTGATCACCAGCAGTTCGGTGAGATGGTCGATCATCGCGGCCGCGCCCACCTCATCCACATCCGGCATGATGATGGCGAATTCATCCCCGCCAATGCGGCAGGCATATTGCCCGCCCACCGTCGCCTTCCCCAGCACCTCGCCCAGCCGCCGCAGCAGCGCATCCCCCGCCTGATGGCCAAGCTCATCATTGACAGCCTTGAGGCCGTTGAGGTCGATCATGATGACGGAAATCGGGTAGCGGCCGCGCCGCTCCAGCCGGTTGATCTCGCTCGCGTAGAAGGAGCGGTTGTAGAGCTTGGTCAGCTCATCGTGCTTGCCGAGGAATTCCAGATAGGCTTCGGCCTTCTTGCGGGCGGTGATATCCGTGAGCGCGATCAGAACGCGCGACCAGCTGCCCTCATGGCCGGGCATCACGGTCGATTGCAGATGCAGATGCAACTCCTCCCCGATCAGCGAGTAGTTCAGCACCTCCCGCTGCTGCTGCACCTTGCCGTCCCAGAATTCGAGCAGCTGCTCCTTGAAGGGCACCACCATCTTGTCGCGGAAGATCTCGGCGGTGCGGGCGAGAAGGGTCTTCATATCCGGCGCGCGGAACAGGCGCAGGGTGTAATCATTGACCTCCAGCACATGGATCTCACGCATGCAGCGCAGCACGAAATCCTCATGCACGTCGAGGAAGGTGCGGAAATCGGTGATGCCGCATCCGCGCACCTCCTCCAGCATGCGGCGGATGGTGGAGAAATCCTCGACCCAGAGGGAGACCGGCGAGAATTCGAAGAGCGCGCGGGCATAGCGCTCGCTCGTCGCCAGGCTGGCGAGCGCCGTCTCGCGCGCCGTCACATCCTGCACGGAGACCAGCACGCGCCCCATATCGCCCTCGAAGCCGGGCAGGACATGGCCCGTCACCTCGACATCGAGGCGCCGGCCGCCGAGCGTGTAGTTCACCGTGCGGCTCTGAAACCGCGTCTTGCCTTCCCAGAGCTGGGCGAGTTCCAGCGCGTGGCTGGCGAGCGATTCCTCGCCGAAGACCCGGTCGAGATTGCCGACGATATCCGCGAGCGTGCGTGCCTCGTAGAGTTCGAGCGTGCGGCGGTTCACCTTGAGAACCCGCAGGCAGGCCGCGCAGGCGGAGACCCGCGCCGGATCGGGCGCGAAATATTCAGCGAGCGAGCTGATGCCGGCGGCGCGCAACTCCGCGAAATGCCGATGCAGGGCGGAATAGTCCTCGAGCCAGAGCGAGACCGGGGCGAGATCGAAAGCCTGGGCCTCCAGCTCGGCGTCGGAGAGGCCGCCGGCATGGTGCAGCACGGCCGCCGCCCCGCCCTCGCGCAGTTCGCCATCCATCAGGAAACGGCTCCGATGCACGCGGATTGCAGCGCCCCCCAGGCCGCCCGCGGCAGCGGCTGCAGCGCGAAGCCGGTGCAGCCGGGGCCGAGCACCCGGCCCGCGAGGCCGCCGCCCGCGATCTCCTGGCCGACGAGCGCGACGCTCACGTAATTCGGCGGCTGCAGCCGCCAGGCGCCGGGCAGCAGGGTGAAGCGGCCGGCAGCGTCGATCCGGCCCTTGAGTTCGAAGCAACCCTGCGGCACATCCGGATTCTGCTTCACCGCGTGGAAATCGAAAAGCCCATGGGCGGAGCCATCCGGCTCCGTCGTCAGCAGAAGCCGCAAGCCGGTGGGGCCCTGCGCGCAATCATAGGCGCCGGACCAGGCGCGCGTTACAGGCGCGGCGGCGGCCGCGGAGACCGGGTTCAGAGCGGGCGAGGCGAGAAGGGCAGCGAGCAGGAAGGCGAGCCGAGCACGGCGCGCGCGAAGCTTCAGCCGAAGAAGGCTTGTCGGACCAGGCATATCATTCCTCACAGACGGCGCGCTTCCTGCGCTCTATGGGCGCCCCGCCGCCAGGGCCGTGGGGCGCCGCCCGCCCACGCTCGGGCACTTCTTTTAGGAGCAGACGATGCCGCCGTTGCAAGCATTTAGAGAGTGCGCGCCGCAGGTTTGATCGGGGCGCCGGGCTTTCCGCCCGGCCTGGCGCCCCTGCCACGCCGCCTCATATTGATCGCGATCAATGCACGGGGCGGGCGAGCCGCGCATTGATCGCGCGCATGGCGGCGAAGCCAATCCTGCGCCATCCGCACGGCGCCTGCCTGCCCAGGAGAGATGCCATGGCCCTTGTCACCCTGCTCGTGAACCTCACCCCTGGCGGGGACAATCGCCCCCTGCTGGCCGCCGCTGCCGGCCTCGCAGCCCGCTTCGGCGCCCATGTCGAAGGGATCGCCCTCTATCAGCCGCCCCCGATGACGACCGGACCGATCTTCCTCGCAGCCGAAGGATTGGCCGCCGACCGCGCCGAGCGCGGGGCTGACCTCGCCGCGGCCGAAGCTGCTTTCCGCAGCGCGCTGCGCGGCCAGGCGGCAAGCCTCGGCTGGTTCGCCGGGCTGACGGAGGCGCCGCTCGCCGCCGCCGTCGCGGCCTGTACCCGCGTGGCCGATCTCGTCCTCGTCGCCGCCGACCCGCCGCACAGCCTCGGCCGGGTACCGAGCGGTCTCTCGCTCGGCGATCTCGTCACCGAAGCCGGGCGCCCGGTGCTCATCGTGCCGGCGGACGGCGCGCCACTGACGCTCGATCACGCGCTGATCGGCTGGAAGGACGGCAGGGCCGCCCGCCGCGCGCTCGCCGATAGCCTGCCGCTTCTGCGCAAATGTCGCCGCATCACGCTCTGCGAAATCGCCCCCGCCGCGGATCTGGCGGCAGCCGGGGAGCGGCTCGCCGCCGTCGCCGCCTGGCTCGCTCGCCACAAGATCCAGGCCGAGAGGCGGCCGCTCGCAGCGATCGGGGAGGACGGGCCGCAGCTGCTGGCAACCGCCCGCACCGAGCAGGCGGATCTCGTCATCGCCGGGGCCTATGCGCATGACCGCCTGCGGGAATGGATCTTCGGCGGGGTCACGCGCAGCCTGCTCGGCCAGCACGAGCGCTGCGTGCTGCTGTCTCATTAAGCGGGTAGCGGGCGCCACCGGCCGATGTATTTCCTCGCCCTCGCGACCGATTTCGATGGCACCCTGGCGCATGACGGGGCGATCGACCCGGCCGCCCTCTCAGCGCTTGCCCGCTTTCGCAAGGCCGGAGGCCGCGTCCTCCTCGTCACCGGGCGGGAACTGGCCGATCTCGGCCACGTGGTGCCCGATCTCGCCGCCTTCGATACGATCGTAGCCGAGAACGGGGCGGTTCTCTACGATCCCGCAACCGGGGAGGAGCGGCCGCTCGCACCGCCGCCGCCGGCCCATCTGGTGGCCGAGCTGCGCCATCGCGGGGTGCGCCCGCTTGCCGTCGGCCGTGCCATCATCGCCACCTGGGAACCGCATGAGGCGACCTGCCTTGCGGTGATCCGCGAACTCGGCCTCGACATGCAGATCGCCTTCAACAAGGGCGCGGTGATGATCCTGCCAAGCGGGATCTCGAAATCTTCGGGCCTCGCTCAGGCCCTCGCCGCGCACGGGGTCTCGGCCAAGAACGTGGTGGGCGTGGGCGATGCCGAGAACGATCACTCCTTCCTGGCCCAATGCGGCCTTTCCGCCGCTGTCGCCAACGCGACGCCGGCGCTGAAAGCCAGCGTCGATCTCGTCCTCGCCGGGCGGAACGGCGCCGGGGTGGTGGAGCTGATCGACCGGATCATGGGCGAGGATGCGCGCCTCGCGCCGCTCGCGCATCATGGTCTGCTCCTTGGCCATGACAGCGCCGGCGGGCCCGACTATCTCAGCCCCTCTGACGGGCCGGCACTCATCCTCGGCCCCTCGCGCTGCGGCAAATCAACCCTCGCGACCAGCCTGACCGAGCGCATGGCCGAGCAGGGCCTCAGCTTCTGCGTGCTCGATCCCGAAGGGGATTACGTGGGGCTGCGCCATGCGCTGACGCTCGGCGGCAGCGCCACCCCGCCGCATCTGGCCGACGGGCTCGCCATGCTGCGTGAAGGTGGCACCAGCCTCGTCATCAACGCCCAGGCGCTGACGCTGGACGGGCGGCGGCGCAGCTTCGCGCAGTTGCTGGCCGAGGCGACCCAACTGCGCGAGCGGAGCGGCCGGCCCCACTGGCTCGTTATCGACGAGGCGCATGAGGTGATCCCACCGGGCCAGAGCGGGCCCGCGCCGGCGCTGCCGAAAGGGGCGCCCGGGCTCATCTTCATCTCGCTCGAAGCCGCCATGCTGGCGCCTGCCGTCCTGCGCGCGGCGGGGACGATCCTGGCCCTCGGCCCCCGCCCGCGGGAGATCCTGGCCGAGGTCAGCGCGCTATCCGGCCATCCCCTGCCCGCCGCTGTCCCGGCCGCCGAGCATGGCGCCATGCTCTGCTGGCGGATCGGCGATGAGGGCTCCGTCCGGGTCTTGCGCCCGATCCCACCCCACCAGCCGCACCATCGCCATATCGGCAAATACGCGGCGGGCGATCTCGGCCCCTGGCACAGCTTCTATTTTCGCGGGCCGGAGCAGCGCATCAACCAGCCGGCGCGTAACCTCTACGCCTTCATCGACCTCGCCGGCCGGGTAAGCGCCGAGATCTGGCTGCATCATCTGCGGGCGGGCGACTATGCCGCCTGGTTCCGCGACGTGATCCGCGACGAGGGGCTGGCGCAGGAAGCGGAGGCGATCGCGGCGGTGAGCGGAAGCGATGCGGAGGAAAGCCGCCGCCGGATCAGCCGCGCCATCTGGCGGCGCTATGCGGCCCCTTGCGGCGGCAGCCTGGGCGGCGGGCCGTGAGGCCGCCGCCGGCGCTCAGAGCCCGTGACCGCCGGCCAGGCTGCGGATGATATCGGCGCGGCTGACGATGCCCACGATCTTGCCCTGGCGCAGGATCGGCACCCGCTTGATCTGATGCTTCACCATGAGCTCGGCGATATCGGCGACCGCGGTGCCCTCCTCGGCGCTGATCACCGGGCTGCTCATCAGATCGCGCGCACGGCGGCCGTCCGCCGCCAGGTAATCCTCGAACTCCGGCGCGAGGGAATGCCCTTCGGCCAGCATTTCCAGCCACCAGGCGCGCTTGAGCATCCGCTCGGTGGTGAAGGGGCGCAGGATATCGCCCTCGCTCACCATGCCGAGCACCTCGCCCCCAGGCCCGCAGACCGGCACCGCGCTGATCCCACGATCGAGCATGCGCCGGGCGATGAGCCGCACCGGATCGTCCGGCCCGGCAGTAACGACATCGCGCGTCATGATCGCTGCTGCTTCTGCCGCCATGGCAACCTCCCCCTCTTTATGCGGACGAGAGCCTAGCGCCCGGGCAGGGCAGCGCATTGATCTTTCGCAAGTCAGACGCCGGATGCGCGGCCCGCGCCGGCGCCGACCGCTGCCAGGGCGATCGCCCGGAGATGGACGAAATCGCCACCGCTTTCCAGCCGCTGCCAATGGATCGGCCCGGTATCCCGCGCCGCCTGGGCGATGACCACCGCTTCCGTCGCATCCGAGGCATCACCCATCCGGGCGGCGACCCGGGCGGCGAGCACGCCGGGCGGCGCTTCCAGCCACAGGCCGGTGAAAGGAACCCCCTCCGCGGCCGCGAGCGCGGCGGCGGCGGCGCGCTCCGCTTCCGCCAGATGCGTCGCGTCGAGAATGACGCTTTGCCTGGCGCGCAAGCCAGCCCGGGCGCGCGCGGCCATACGGCGATAGACCTCGGCCGAGACCGCCGGCGCATAGGCCGCCGCCTCCAGCCGCGTCTGCTCCGGCACGCCGAAATAATCCTTCCGGATCACGTCGCTGCGGAGATGCAGCGCGCCGGGGGCACGGCCCAGCACCGGGGCGAGCGCCGCGGCGAGGCGCGTCTTGCCGGTGCCGGACAGCCCGCCGATCGCGACGAGGCGCGGCGGCGCAGGGGCCAGGAAGCGCTCAGCCAAGGAGAGGTAGCGGGCGGCGCGCGTGCCGGGCACGCCCGCCGCATCGGGGGGCGCGAGCCGGGCGAGCGCGGCCAGCACCTTGGCACGGATGGCGGCGCGCAATGCGAGGAACAGCGGCAGCGCGGCGAGGCCCGGGATCATCGCTTCCGGCTCCTCCGCGCCCGCGAGATAGCGGTTGAACAGGCGGTTGGCATCGGCCTCGTAGCCCCGTTCCCACAGATCCATGAGCAGGAAGGCGAGGTCGTAGAGGAGATCGCAGGTCGCGATCCGGTCATCGAACTCGATCGCGTCGAACAATACCGGCGCGCCCTCGATCAGCACGATATTGCCGAGGTGCAGATCGCCATGGCAGCGGCGGAGGAACCCCGCCGCCGCCCGGCCGAGCAGCAGCGGCTCCACCTCCTCGAAAGCGGCGCCGAGGGAAGCTGCCACGGCGCGGACCTCGCCGCCGGGCAGAATGGCGCCCGCGGCCCGCAGATCGGCCAGGGTATCTGCGAGGATGACGCGCATGTGCAGCGCCATGCCGAGATCGTCGCAGCGCGGCGCGCGGGCATGGGCGGCGAGGATGACGGCCGCCAGGGCATCCGATAGCGCCGGCCCGAGCGGCGCGCCGGCAGCCAGCCGGTCGAGTGTCGCGCCGTCGTCGAACCGGCGGAGATGCACCGCCCATTCCACCACCTTGCCCGTGCCGCCAAGCGAGAGCCGGCCATCCGCCGCCTCGCACACCGGGACGACGCCGAGGTAGAGCGCGGGCGCATTGCCGGCATTGATGGCGATTTCTGCCCGGCAGGCAGCCTCCCGCCGGTCAAGCGTCGAGAAATCGAGAAAGGGATAGGTGACGGCGCGCTTGACCTTGTAGGCGTCTGGCCCGGCGAGAAAGACGACGGCGGCATGGGTATCGATCCGGCGGACAGGCTCCTTCAGCCCGTGCGTCTCGGCATCGCCGAGCCAGGCAAAGACCCGCGCCTGCAACGCCGCCGCGTTATCCTCCGCCGCCTTGCCTCTGGCCGCCATCGCCGCCTCCCACGCCCCGCGTGCCGGGGAGAGTTGAGCACCGATGAGGCGCGGCAGCCTTGCGCCAGGTCAAGCCCCGCGGCGGCGGAAGCCCCAGCCGCTGACCGCGACCGCGAGGAGCACGCCCGCGGCGCAGAGGGCGAAGCTGCGATGCCGGTCGGTAAAGGTTTCCAGGCTGAAATTCCGCGCCTCGTCGCCGAAGCTGCCATGCGCGGCGAAACGGCCCGGCACCGGCGCGAAGAGATTGCCCTGGGGGTCGCGTGTCACCGGCTCCTGGCGCATCTGGCCCTGATAGGCGGTCTTGGCCAAATACCAGTCGAGCAGGCCGGGGGCGATGCGGTTGCCGAGGATCGCCTTGATCGTCGAAGTGCCGACCCAGACTTCCCGCCGGCTATGGGTCGCGGCGAAGTAGATCGCGCGTGCCGGCACCTCGGGCTGATAGACGGGCGCCACCGGCCGCGCCTTCCGCCCGGTCTTGTTCGCCGCCCAGTCGAATTGCGGAGTGTTGACGGCGGGCAGATCCACGACGGTCAGTTCCACTGCCAGCTTATCGTGGATGATCTCCGAGCGCAGACTGTCCATGAAGCCGCGGATGGCCGCCTTGGCGCCGCAATAGACCGCCTGCAAGGGCACTGACCGATAGGCGAGCGCGGAGCCGACATTGACGATCTTGCCGCGGTTGCGCCTGCGCATCCGGGCCAGCGCCGCCATCGTGCCATAGACCTGGCCGAGATAAGTGACGGCGGTGCCCCGCAGAATCTCCTCGGGCTCCAGCTCCGCCACCGGCGCAAAGACGGTCGCCATGGCGACATTCACCCAGGTGTCGATCGGGCCGAGCTCCGCCTCCGCCCGGTCGGCCGCCGCCTCCACGGCGCGGGCATCGGCGACATCGGTGGGCAGCGCCAGAGCCCGCACGCCGTAGCGGCTGCGAAGTTCCTGAGCGGCCGCTTCCAGCCGCTCCGGCTCACGCGCGATGAGGCCGACATCATAGCCGTGCCGGGCGAATTCCCGGGCCGTCGCGCGGCCGACGCCGGCGCTCGCCCCCGTGATGACGACGATCTTTCCCATTCGCTCTCCCCTCCCGATCCAGCCTCAACGCCGTTGATCTGCGCTTGAGGTGGGCGAGGCCGGGGAAGGAGCCACTCACAAGGCCGCGACGGCGCGCCGAGGGTGCCCCCGGCAGGCTCAGCCCGCCAGGCTCAGGCTGGCAGGTTTAGGCCGGCGCGATGCGCTCACGCCCGCCCATGTAGGGCCGCAGCGCTTCGGGCAGCAGGATCGAGCCATCCGCCTGCTGGCCGTTTTCCATCACCGCGATAAGCGCGCGGCCGACGGCCACACCCGAGCCGTTGAGCGTGTGGAGGAAGCCCGCGACCTTGCCATCCTCGCCGCGCAGCCGCGCATTCATCCGCCGCGCCTGGAAGGCTCGGGTGTTGGAGCAGGAGCTGATCTCCCGCCAAGCCCCCTGCCCCGGCAGCCAGACTTCAAGATCATAGGTCTTGGCGGCGCCGAAGCCGGTATCGCCGGCGCAGAGCACGATCCGCCGATAGGGCAGGCCGAGCCGCTCCAGCACCGTCTCGGCCGAGCGTGTCATGCGCTCATGCTCGGCGTCGCTCTCCTCGGGGCGGGTGATGGAGACCATCTCCACTTTCCGGAACTGATGCTGGCGGAGCATGCCGCGCGTATCCCGCCCGGCCGATCCCGCCTCGCTGCGATAGCAATCGGTGAGCGCCGTGAGGCGCCAGGGCAGCGCGGCGGCGGGCACGATCTCACCCGCCGCCATATTGGTGAGCGGCACTTCCGCCGTCGGGATCAGCCAGCGCCCATCCGTCGTGCGGAACAGGTCTTCGGCGAATTTCGGCAGCTGCCCGGTGCCATAGACGGTGGCATCATTCACGAGGCTCGGCACCACCATCTCCTCATAGCCATGCTCGGTGGTGTGCAGGTCGATCATGAACTGGCCGAGCGCGCGTTCGAGCCGCGCCAGCGCGCCGCGCAGCACGGTGAAACGGGCCCCGGCGAGCTTGGCGGCGGAGGCGAAATCCATCAGCCCCAGCGCCTCGCCCAGTTCGAAATGCTGGCGCGGCGTGAAGGGGAATTCCGGCACCTCGCCCCAATGCTTGAGGACGACATTGGCACTCTCGTCCGCGCCTTCCGGCACGTCCGGGTCGAGGATATTGGGGAGACTTTCGAGCCAGCCCTTGGTCTCGGCTTCCGCCGCATCGGCCCGCGCCTGGAGGCCCTCCATCGCGCTGCGCAGCGCGACCGCCTCCGCCTCCAGCGCCGCGGTATCCTCACCGGCGCGCTTGGCCTGGCCGATGGCACGAGCTCGCTCGTTGCGCTCTGCCTGCCGCTCCTGCAATTCGGCGAGCGCCGTGCGGCGGGTGGCATCGAGCGCGAGGATCTGCTCCGCCTGGGGGGCGATGCCGCGGCGGGCGAGCGCCGCGTCGAAAGCCTCCGGCTCGGCGCGGATGGCGCGAATATCATGCATGGGTCAGGCTTTCCGTCTCAAATCGGTCCGGCATCGGTTCGGCGCGCGGGGCTCGGCGCGCTATTCCTCGTCGAGCTTCGGCTGCACCAGTCGCACGCAGAAGACCGAGATCTCGTAAAGCAGGATCAGCGGCACGGCGAGGCCGGTCTGCGTCAGCACATCCGGCGGCGTCAGCACAGCGGCGATGACGAAGCAGCCGACATAGGCGTAGCGGCGATAGCGCTTGAGGGTCTTGGCGCGCACGAGCCCGACCTTGCCCATCAGCGTCAGCGCCACGGGCAGTTCGAAGGCGATGCCGAAAGCCAGCACCAGCTTCATGACAAGGCCAAGATATTCCGAGACGCGCGCCATCAGCTGGATCTGCATGCCATCCGGGGCCGGGTGGCTCACCGGCGTCTGGAAGCTCAGGAAGAAGCCGAAGGCGATGGGGAAGATGAAGTAGTAGGCGAGCGCGGCACCCGCCAGGAACAGCACCGGGGTGGCGAGGATAAAGGGCAGCAGCGCCCGCTTCTCGCTCCGGTAGAGGCCCGGAGCGATGAACAGCCAGACCTGGGAGGAGATCAGCGGGAAGGAGACGAAGAAGGCCGCGTAGGCGGCAACCTTGATGTAGGTGAAAAAGGCTTCGTAGAGCTGGGTGTAGATCAGCCGCGGCTCCTGCCCGCGCGCCTTCAGCACTTCCACCAGCGGGTGGGCGATGAAGGAATAGATGCGGAAGGAGAAGTGGTAGCAGATCAGGAAGGCGATGATGAAGCCAACGCCCGACCACAGCAGGCGGCGGCGCAGTTCCGACAGATGCTCCAAGAGGGGCATCGGCTTGTCGTCGATCACATCGTTGTCGTCGCGCGCCACGTCCGGCTCTGCCTCGGTCTTTGTCTGTGTTTCGCGGTCCGCCGCCGTCAGCGGCGGATGCCTGGCGGGATGAAGGCTGGCCGCCCGCCCGTCAAGCTCAGCTGCGGCGGAATGAAGACCGGGCGCCACCCGCCCCCGGACCCGCCGCCTGCCAAGGGCTCCAGATCGTCGGGGCGGTCAATCGTATATTCCGGGAAGGCGCCGATTTCATGCGTCTCGACCGCCCCGGCCTCGGCGAGCGAGGTGCCGGCCGGCCGCTGCTCGGCCATCGGATCCTCGAAGGCGGAGCGGATGGTGCGGTCCGGGTCGATGATCCGGCCGAGCTGCTCGCGCACGTTCAGCCCGCCGCGCAGCTCGTTGATGCTGTCCCGCACCTCGTGGAGATTGGCCTCGCGGACGACATCATCCATCTGGCTCTGGAACTCGCCCGCCATCTTGCGGGCTTTCTTGAGCATGGAGGTGATGGAGCGGATCGCCACCGGCATGTCTTTCGGGCCGATGAAGATCAGCGCCGCCGCCGCGATGACGGCGACATGCGCCCAGGACAGGAAATCGAACATATCGCCTCAATGCTCCCTGACGGACAGCTAGCAGGGAATGGCGGCCGGGGAAACCGCCCTCAGCCGCCGGGGGCTTCGCCCGGCGCCGGCCCGGGGGGCGGCGGCGCTCCGCCGCTGCCATCCGCCTCGCGCGCCGGCGACATGGTCTCGCTCGTCGCCGCACCGTCGGGCGCCTCGGCCGCTGCCTCCCCCTCCGGCGCGCGCGCCACGCCCGGGGAGACCTGCGCCTCGTTGATGAGATCCTCGCGCCGCGGCAGGTCGGACAGCGCCTTGAGGCCGAATCGCGCCAGGAAGGTCGGCGTCGTGCCCCAGAGCGTCGGCCGCCCGGGGCTGTCCTTCCGGCCGCAGGGGGCGATCAGCTCGGCTTCCAGCAGCGCGTCGAGCGTGTTCTGCGAAAGGGCAGTGCCGCGCACCTCCTCGATCTCGCCCCGCGTTACCGGCTGGCGATAGGCGATGATGGCGAGCGTCTCCATCGCCACGCGCGGCAGGCGGCGCGGCACCTCGATCACCCGGGTGAGGCGGGGGGCGAGATCGGGCGCTGTGCGGAATTGCAGCCCGCCGGCGACCTCCGCCACCTCCACCCCGCGCCCGGCATAGCGCGCGCGCAAGCCCGCCAGCACGGCCTCGACCGCGACATCCTCGGGCAGCAGGGCTTCGAGGCTGCGCAGCGGCACCGGGGTCGCGGAGGCGAAGATCAGCGCCTCGGCGAGGCGCAGGGTTTCGTCTGGCACGCTCATGCTCGTCGTCCGTCCTGGCGCCAGGCCGGCCGCGGAAGGCAGGCGGCCCGGCGAAAGGGGCTTGCTAGCCCATCGGCCGCGGCGGGCGCCAGCCCCGCCGATGCGGCAAATGCGCCCGCGCACCCGCGCCCTGCCCAATCCCCCTCTTGTGAAGCAGGAACCCTGCGGGTAAGCCCCGCCCTCGTTGCCCCGCGCGTGGAAGGTTGCCCTCTGATGTTCTCTCGCATTCTCGGAATGATGTCGGCCGATATGGCGATCGACCTCGGCACGGCCAATACGCTCGTCTATGTCAAAGGCCGAGGCATCGTGCTGAACGAGCCCTCGGTCGTCGCCATCGCCGATGTCCGCGGCAAGAAGCAGGTGCTCGCGGTGGGCGAGGAAGCGAAGAGCATGCTCGGCCGGACGCCCGGCAATATCTCCGCCATCCGCCCGATGCGGGACGGCGTGATCGCCGATTTCGAGATCGCCGAAGAGATGATCAAGCACTTCATCCGCAAGGTGCATCATCGCCGGGGCTTCGCGAGCCCGCTCATCATCGTCTGCGTGCCCTCGGGCTCGACCGCGGTGGAGCGCCGCGCCATCCAGGAAAGCGCCGAAAGCGCAGGCGCCCGGAAGGTGTTGCTGATCGAGGAGCCGATGGCGGCGGCGATCGGCGCCGGCCTGCCGGTGACGGAACCCTCGGGCAGCATGGTCGTCGATATCGGCGGCGGCACCAC
This sequence comes from Acidisoma sp. C75, assembly GCF_054665095.1. Lineage (NCBI taxonomy): Bacteria > Pseudomonadati > Pseudomonadota > Alphaproteobacteria > Acetobacterales > Acidocellaceae > Acidisoma > Acidisoma sp. C75. The sequence goes on along the minus strand of NZ_BAAFHD010000001.1, from coordinate 415,157 downwards.
CGAGGTCGCCGTCATCTCGCTCGGCGGCATCGTCTATGCCCGCAGCGTGCGCACCGGCGGGGACAAGCTCGACGAGGCGATCATCAGCTATATCCGCCGCAACCATAACCTGCTGATCGGCGAGAGCACCGCCGAGCGGATCAAGATGGATGTCGGCGCGGCGATGCCCGAAGCGCCAGGGATCGATGGGCCCTGGCGCGAAGTGAAGGGGCGCGATCTCATGCACGGTGTGCCCCGCGAGGTGATGGTAAGCCAGCGGCAGATCGCCGAGAGCCTGGCCGAACCGGTCAGCGCCATCGTCGAAGCGGTCAAGGTCGCGCTGGAAAACACCCCGCCCGAGCTTGCCGCCGATATCGTGGACAAGGGCATCGTGCTGACCGGCGGCGGCGCGCTGCTGCACCGCCTCGATCAGGTGCTGCGGGATGAGACGGGGCTGCCCGTGGTGGTGGCGGAGGAGCCGCTGCAATGCGTGGCTCTCGGCACCGGCCGGGCGCTGGAGGAGATGAAGCGCCTGCAGAACGTGCTGACCTCGATGTATTGAGGCGATGCCCTGAAGCGCGGCGGCGGCACGCCTCACCCTGAAGCCCGGCGGCGACATGCCGCCGGGGCCGCACGCCCCGCGACGGAGCGCCCCGCGCGCATTCAGCCCGGCACGCATGCGACATTAGGATTCGCTTCTCCGGGCCGGCTTTTGTATAGCGCCCATCTTCGCACAAGGCTTCGATCGGAGATCCGGGGACGGTGATCAGGCTTTCCATACCCGTCAGGCAGGCTCTGGAAAAACTTTCGCTGCCGGTGCTGATCGCGGCGGCCTTCGGCCTTATGCTCATCGGCAAGGCCGATGCGGTGCTCGCCGTCGAAGTGCGGGTGGCGCTCGCCGATCTGCTCTCGCCGATCTATGCCGCCATGGCGCCGCCGCTCGCCACCATCCGCGGCGCTGGCCGGGATATCGTGCAGATCTGGGATATCGAGGCGGAGAACGCCCGGCTGCGGGCCGAAAACGAGCAGCTGCGCCGCTGGCAGGCGGCGGCCCTCGCGCTCGAAGCGCAGAACGAGCAGTTCAAGGCGGAACTCAATTGGATGCCGCCTGCCGCCCCGGCCTTCACCACCGCCCCGGTGGTCGCCGATGCCGGGGGGATCTACGCCCGCTCCGTCCTCCTCGCCGTCACCCCGCCGCATCATATCGTGACCGGCGAAATCGCCATGGATGAGCGGGGCGTCGTCGGCCGCGTCACCGAAGTCGGGAGCCGCAGCGCGCGGGTGCTCCTCATCACCGATATCAACAGCCGCATTCCGGTGACGCTGGAACAAAGCGGCGGCCACGCCATCCTCGAAGGCACCAACGGCGCCCTGCCGGTGCTGCGCTACTGGCCGGAGGGCAAGCCGCCAGTGGAGGGCGAGCGGGTGGTGACGAGCGCCGCGGCAGACGCCTTCCCCGCCGGCCTGCCACTCGGCACCGTCCACTACAATGCCGATCATGTGCCCGAGGTCTTTCCCGAGGCCGATCTCAACCATCTCGCGATGGTCCGGCTGTTCGACTATGCCGATACCGGCGTCGCCGCGCCCGACGCGCCGCCCGGCCGCAAGGTCATGACACAGGCGCCGGCCGTCAAACTGCCGCCCAGGGCCAGATAAAGCGTGGAGAAGACGCCAGGCATCCGGCCGCGGCGGGGCTGGGGCCAGAGGCTGGACAAAGCAGGCCGCCAGGCTTTCCCGGCCGCCACCACCCTCGCCGGGATGATCCTGCTATCGGCGCCCCTTGGCATCCCCGGGCAATCCCAACTGATGCCGGCCTTCACCCTGGCCTCGGTCTTTTTCTGGACGCTGTTTCGCCCCGCCGCCCTGCCGCCGCCGCTTGTTTTTCTTATCGGCATCTTCGCCGACCTGCTGGGCGAGATGCCGCTCGGCAGCGACGTGCTCGTCTTTCTGCTCACCCAGCTTCTCGTGGTGCGCAGCCGCCGCAGCCTGCCGCAAAAGGGCTTCCTCGTGGTCTGGCTGGTCTTCATCTCGGTCTCCGGCGTCGCGGCGATCCTGCAATGGGGCCTCGCCTCGCTGATGAGCTGGGTGCTCTACCCGCCGATCGCGCCGATGACCCAGTTCCTGCTGACGGCCGGCCTCTACCCGCTGCTCGCGACCGTCTTCACCCGCGCCCATCGCTCGATCGCGGCGCCGGAGCGGATATGAAGCAGCGTCAGGTCCGGCTTGCGCGGGATTACGAAAGAAAAAGGTGCGATGGCGCCACAGGCTGTTAAGACGCGCGCATGAAGAAGGAAGTCACCCGCAGCGGTCTTTTCGCCCGCCGAGCGCTGCTCGTCGGCGCCGGCCAGGTGACGGTTTTCGGCCTTCTCGGCGCCAAGCTCTACCAAATGCAGGTGGTGGAGGGCGCGAAATACACCGCCATGGCGCGCGGCAATTCGGTGAGCGTGCGGCTGCTGCCGGCCTCGCGCGGGCGGATCTTCGACCGTTTCGGCGCCGCCCTTGCCACCAACCGGCAGAACTGGCGCGCGCTCCTCATGGTGGAGCAGACGAACGACCCGCATTCCGTGCTGGACGCCTTCTCCAAACTCATTCCGCTTTCGGATAGCGAGCGCGCCCGCATCCTGCGCGAACTGCGCACCCATCAGCGCTACGTGCCGGTGATGCTGCAGGATTTCCTCACCTGGGAGCAGATGGCGCTCATCGAGGTCAATGCTCCCAACCTGCCCGGCGTGCTGATCGATGTCGGCTCGACCCGGCTCTATCCGACGGGCGAGCTGCTCGCCCATGTCGTGGGCTATGTCGGCCCGCCGCGCGATGCGGATGTGAAGGCGGACCCGACGCTCGCCATGCCCGGCATGCGCGTCGGCCGCGCCGGGGTGGAGGCCTATAACGATCTCGCGCTGCGCGGCCGCCCGGGGGCGGAGCAGCTCGAAGTCAACGCCGTCGGCCGGGTGATCCGCGAGCTTGACCGGCAGGAAGGCACGCCCGGCACCGATATCGGGCTCAGCATCGATACCGCGCTCCAGCAGGCCGCGGCCGCGCATCTCGCGGGACTGAGCGCGAGCGCGGTGGTGATGGACCCGCGCAACGGCGAGGTGCTCGCCATGGTGAGCCAGCCGAGCTTCGACCCGAGCCTCTTCGATTCCGGCGTCAGCAACGCGCAGTGGCATGCCTGGATGACCGATCCGCGCAAGCCGCTGCTCAACAAGGCCGCGGCCGGCCTCTACCCGCCCGGCTCGACCTTCAAGCCGGTCACCGCCATGGCGGGGCTGACAAGCGGCGCGCTGAGGCCGGACGAGCTGCTCAACTGCCCCGGCTATTTCGACCTCGGCAATGCCCGCTTCTACTGCTGGCGGAAATGGGGCCACGGCATGCAGGACGTGCGGGCGGGGCTGAAGAACAGCTGCGACGTGTTCTTCTACCAGGTGGCTTTGCGCACCGGCATCGATCCGCTCGCCGCCATGGCACGGCGTTTCGGCATCGGTGTCGATACCGGGATGGATATCCCGAACGTCGCCAACGGCTTCATGCCGACGAGCCAGTGGCGCACTCGCCAGCACAAATCCTGGCCGCTCGGCGATACCGTGGTGGCGGGCATCGGCCAGGGCTACACGCTGGCGACGCCGCTGGCGCTCGCCACGCTCTGCGCCCGGGTCGCCACCGGGCGGGCGGTGGGCCCGCATGTCGCCCGCCATCGCGGCGGCGTGCTGCAAACCGGGGCCGCCGCCACCGACTGGCCGACCATGAATCTTTCCTCCCATTACCTCGATCTCGTGCGCCAGGGGATGTGGGAGGTGGTGAACGCGCCGGACGGCACCGCCAAGAACTGCCAGCTGCCGCTGCCGGGGGTGCAGATGGCCGGCAAGACCGGCAGCGCCCAGGTGGTGCGGGTCAGCCGGGCGCAGCGCGAGCGCGGCTTCAACTCCATGTCCCTGCCCTGGGCGCTGCGCCCGCAGGCGCTCTTCATCGGCTTCGCCCCCTTCGACGCGCCGCGCTATGCGGTGGCGGTGGTGGTGGAGCATGGCAATGCCGGCGCCGATGTGGCCGGGCCGCTGGCGCGCGATATCATGGTCGATGCGCTGACGCTCGACCCCGCCGGGCGGGACCAGCCGCTCAAGCCGCCGGCGCCGCCCAGCCCGCCCCTGCAAAGCTCATGAGGGCGCGGCCATGATGGAACGCAGGCTGTGGCGGGAAGGCTCGCTCGGCGTCGCCGGCAAAGTGTGGCAGACCAACTGGCTGCTGGTGCTGCTCATCTGCTGCCTCGCCGGCGTCGGCTACCTCGCCCTCTATGCCGCGGCGGGCGGCTCGCCCGAACCCTATGCGCAGAAGCAGCTGATCCGCTTCGTCGCCGGCCTGCTGCTGATGTTCGGCATCGCGATGATCGATATCCGCGTCATCGCCCGCTGGTCCTGGTGGGGCTATGCGCTCGGGGTCATCCTGCTGCTCGTGGTCGCCAAATTCGGCCATGTCGGCAAGGGGGCGCAGCGCTGGATCGCCGTCGGCGGCCTTCAGATCCAGCCGAGCGAACTGATGAAGATCGGCCTCGCCCTCGGCCTCGCCCGCTGGTTCCAGGATGCGAGCTACGAGCAGGTGGGGCGGCTGCGCTTCCTCATCGTGCCGGTGCTCGCCATTCTCCTGCCGGTGGGGCTCATCCTCAAGGAGCCCAATCTCGGCACGGCGGTCATCACCGGGGCGATCGGCGCGGCCATCCTTCTCGCCGCCGGGGTGCGCTGGTGGAAGTTCGCGATCGTGCTCATCGCCATCGGCGCCGCGCTGCCCGTCGTCTATCACCACCTGCACGACTATCAGCGCCAGCGCATCCTCACCTTCCTGCATCCCGAACGCGATCCGCTCGGCACCGGCTACAACATCCTGCAATCGAAGATCGCCCTCGGCTCTGGCGGCATGTGGGGGCGCGGCTTCCTGCACGGCACGCAGAGTAATCTCGATTTTCTGCCCGAGAAGCAGACGGACTTCATCTTCGACGTGATCGCCGAGCAGTTCGGCTTTGTCGGCAGCGCCTGCGTGCTCGCCCTGCTGCTGCTCATCGTCGTCAGCGGCATGTTGATCGCCTTCCGCTGCAGCCACCAGTTCGGGCGATTGCTGGCGCTTGGCATCAGCGTCGATCTCTTCCTCTACGTCTTCGTCAATATCGCCATGGTGATGGGGGCGATTCCGGTCGGCGGGGTGCCCTTGCCGCTGATCTCCTATGGCGGCTCGGTGCTCATCGCGGCGATGATCGCCTTCGGTCTGCTGATGTCGATCCATGTCCATCGGGATGTGGAATTCCCGCCGCCGCGGCTATAAGCGAGCCGGCGCCCTCGGCACGGCCGGCGGCAGAAACGCCTTGCAAGGAGACCGCCGCTTGAAATCTTCCGCCTGGCTGGATCGGATCGAGGGGCGGCTCTCGGCCCAACTGCGCTTCCTTCTGGAGGCGGACCGCCTCAAGGGGATCATCCGCCTCAACCACATCGCCGATGGCTCCCGCCGGGAGAACACTGCCGAACATTCCTGGCACCTCGCCCTCTTCGCCATGGTGCTCTCCGAATATGCCGTGGCGCCCATCGACCTCTGGCGGGTGGTGCAGATGCTCATCCTGCACGATCTGGTGGAGATCGAGGCGGGTGACACGCCGCTGCATCTGACGCTCGGCGATACCGACCAGGCGGCGCGCGAGGCGGCGGCGGCCGACATCCTCTTCGGCATGCTGCCCGCTGACCAGGGGCCCGGCCTGCGCGCGCTCTGGGAAGAGTTCGAAGCGGCGGAGAGCGCCGATGCCCGTTTCGCCAAGGCGTGTGACCGGTTGCAGCCGATCCTGCTCAACCATGTGGTGGGCGGCGGCACCTGGCAGGCCCGGCCGGATTTCAACATCGACATGGAACGGCAGTTGACGCGGCGGATCGAGCAGGGCTCCCCCACCCTCTGGGCCGCGGCCGAAATCGTCTTCGCCGAGGCCGTCGCCTGCGGCTGGCTCAAGCCCGCGCCCGGCCCCGCCCCGGCTGACGAGGAAGAGGGCGGCGCCTGAACAGCGGCGGCACGGGGCGGCAGCAGGGGCGGATAGGCACGCAGTTTTCCGTCTTCGCAGCGCCCAGGCTATGGCGCGAGCGGATCTTCCGGCCAGTTGTGCTTCGGGTAGCGGCCGCGCATGTCCCGCCGCGCATCGGCCCAGGCCCCCTTCCAGAAGCCCGCGATATCCGCCGTCAGCGCGATCGGGCGCCCCGCCGGCGATAGCAGCGCGAGGCGCAGCGGCACCCGCCCGCCGGCGAGCTTCGGCGTCTCGCCAAGCCCATAGAAATGCTGCGCGCGGGCCGCGGCGATCGGCACCGGCGCGGTATAATCCACCGCCGCCCGACCCCCGGGCAAGGCGAGATGGGTCGGCAATTCCCGGTCAAGCCGCGCCCGCAGCGGCCAATCCAGCCGATCGAGCAGGATCGCCACGAGATCGAGCCCCGCCAGATCCTGCAAGCGGTTGAGCCCGTGCAGATGCGGGCCGAGCCACGCGCCGAGGCTCGCCAACAGCGCCGCATCATCCGAGGCCGGCCAGAGATCGGGTTCCAGCCCGTGCATCAGCATGAGGCGGGACTGGAGGTTGCGGGCAGCCTCCGTCCAGGGCAGGCGGGCGGGATCGCGCGCCACCGCATCGAGCAAGGCAGAGGCCGCCTCCTCGGCATCCGGCGGGCCGGAGCGGTCGTCCAGCACCAGCGCGCCGAGGCGCCGGCGGCGCCGCGCCAGGATGCTGCCGGAGACCGGATCGAGGCTGGTCTCCACCGTCTCGCGCACGCGCGCCGCGAGCACCGGCGGCAAGGCCGCAGGGTCAAGCGGGGCGGCAAGGCGGATGAGCGGCGCGGTCTTCATCTCGAGCGCCGCGACGGCGAGGAGATTGGCGCGGGCGAGCGGGTCGGTCGCCGGCAGCTTCGCGCCGCCGCCGCCCGAGAGGCGGAAGCTGCCCGGCTCGCTTCGCCGCTGGGCGAGCCGATCGGGGAAGGCGGCAGCGATCAGCGGCCCTGGCTCTCCCGCCGCCCGCACCTCCCCGCGCAGGCCGAGGCGGCCGCGATACTGCCGCGCCGCCTGGCGGATGCGGCTGAGCGCGCCGCGATCGGCGCCGAGCGCCGCGGCCGCCGTGGGTTCGGCCAGCGCTTCCAGCCGCATCGCGATATCGGCCGGTGCCTCGCGCCCGGCACGCAGCGGATCGCGCTCCTCCAACAATGCCGCAATATCGCAGGCGAGCGCCTGCGCGCCCGCGCTCTCGGCGGCCAGCATCATCGCGGCAAGGCGCGGATGCGCGCCGAGCGCGCTCATCCGCCGGCCGAGCGGCGTGATGCCGGCGGCCTCATCCAACGCGCCGAGATCGACGAGCAGCGCATGGGCCGCGGCGAGAGCCCCTTCCGGCGGCGGATCGGGGAAGGCGAGCTGCCCCGGCGGCGTGCCCCAGGCGGCGCAATCGAGCACGAGGCCGGAAAGCTCCGCCTCCATGATCTCCGGCCGGTCATAGGGGCGGAGGCCGCGATGGGCAGCCGCGGTCCAGAGCCGGATGGCGAGGCCCGGGCCCTCCCGCCCCGCCCGGCCGGAGCGCTGTTCGGCCGCGGCGCGGCTGATCCGCTCGGTGGTGAGCCGGGTGAGGCCGCTTGCGCTGTCGAGTCGCGGTGTGCGCCGATAGCCGCCATCAATGACGATGCGCACCCCCGGCACGGTGAGCGAGGTTTCGGCGATGGCGGTGGCGAGCACGACGCGGCGCCCCTCGGCCGCGGGGCGGAGGGCAAGATCCTGCGCCGCCGGCGGCAGATCGCCATGCAGCGGCAGCACGAGCGCGCCGACGCCCGCGAGCGCGGCCTCGGTGCGGCGGATCTCGCCCATGCCCGGCAGGAAGGCAAGGATATCCCCCGGCGCTTCGGCCAACGCCGCGCGGATGGCGCGCGCCATCGCCTCCGGCAGATCGCGCGGGGCGGCGATATCTCGCGCCGCATGGCGGATTTCGACCGGGTGGATGCGGCCGGCGCTTTCCACCACCGTCGCCCCCATCAGGGCGGCCAGCCGCGCGCCATCAAGCGTTGCGGACATGGCGAGCAGCCTGAGATCGGGCCGCAGCAACTTCTGCGCATCGAGGCAGAGGGCGAGTGCCAGATCGGCTTCCAGCGAGCGTTCGTGGATCTCGTCGAGAATGACCGCGCCGACACCCTCGAGCCCCGGATCGCCGAGCAGGCGGCGGATGAGCAGCCCGGTGGTGACGACCTCGATGCGGGTCGCACCCGAGACCGCGCTTTCCAGCCGTGTGCGGAACCCGACCGTCTGGCCGACAGGCTCGCCGATCAGGCTCGCCATGCGGGCGGCGGCGGCGCGGGCGGCGAGCCTGCGGGGTTCGAGCATGAGGATGCGCCCGGCGCCGATCGGCGCCGCATCGCGGAGTGCGAGCGGCACGCTCGTCGTCTTGCCGGCGCCGGGGGGCGCCACCAGCACGGCATTGGGGGCAGCGGCGAGGGCCGCCAGCAGGCGCGGCAGCGCTTCCGCCACCGGCAGATCGGAAAAGGGGGAAGCGGCCAAAGGTTACATCCGGTCTCGCGCAGGGCGCCGCGCCGATCGCTCACTGGAGCGTCGCCGCGGCAACGGCTAAAGATGCTGCATGACACAACCCGCCCCGATGGCGAAACTCCTCCCCGCATGGCGGCGCCTGCCGGCCCTCGCCCGCGCCCTGCTGCTACCGCTGGCGCTGGTGTTGGCGCTGGCGCTGGTCTGCGGGCCGCGCCCGGCGGCCGCGGCGGCGAGCCAGGTGAGCAGCACGCTGAACAACCAGGTCTCGCTGCTCTCGGATGTCGATCAGGTGGCGCCCGGCCAGCCCTTCCATATCGGGCTGTTCTTCACGCTCGGCCAGAAATGGCACATCTACTGGACCAATCCCGGCGATGCCGGGGCGGCGCCGACGATGAGCCTCGGCCTACCGCAGGGCGGCACCGCCGGGCCGATCCAATGGCCGGTGCCGAAGCTGATCAGTGACGGGCCGGTGACGAGCTACGGCTACACTCGCAAGATGGCCCCGGTGCTGCTGCCGCTCACCATCACCCCGCCCAAGACGCTGTCCGGGCCGGACTATACCGTCACGGTCGCGGCCACCTGGCTCGTCTGCAAGACGATCTGCGTGCCAGGGAGTGCGACCTTCAGCCTCACCCTGCCGGTGGCGGCAGCAAGCCGCCCGGCACCCGAGGCAGCGGTCTTCGCAGCGGCCGAGGCGCATCAGCCCAAGCGGCAGCCGTGGCAGGCCTGGATCGCGCCCAGCGGCAAGCTCAGCGTGCAAGGGGCCGGCATCGATCCGCAGAGCATCGCGGGCGCGCAGTTCTTCCCGCTCGATCCTGGCCAGATCAACCCCGACTATGCCCAGCGGCTACGGCTGCGGGCCGGGCGCCTCAGCCTCGATCTCACCTTCGTCCCGGGCTTCAAGCCGAACCAGAGGGTCAGCGGCCTGCTGGTGCTCACCGGCCAGGATGGGGAGAAGACCGCCGGCATCATCCACGCCACGCCCGGCCTGCCGCCGCCGCTGCCGCCTTCGGAGACGCTGCTCGGCAGCCTCCTCGCCGCGGTGACCTCGCTCCGCTATCTCAGCCTCGTGGGTGCCGCCTTGCTCGGCGGGCTGATCCTCAACCTCATGCCCTGCGTCTTTCCCGTGCTGGCGATGAAGGCGGCGCATCTCGCCCGCATGCAGTCCCTGCCCCGCGGCCGCCTGCGGCGGCTCGGCTTCGCCTATGGCGCGGGCGTCGTGCTGAGCTTCCTGGGCGTCGGCGCCCTCCTGCTCGCGCTGCGGGCGGGGGGCGCGGCCGCCGGCTGGGGCTTTCAGTTCCAATCCCCGGCCTTCGTGCTGGCGATGATATGGCTGCTCTTCGCGGTCGGGCTGCTCTTTTCCGGCGCCCTGCAGATCGGCGGCCGCTGGATGGGCCTGGGCCAGAGCCTCACCCTCGGTAGCGGGCTTTCGGGCAGCTTCTGCACCGGCGTGCTTGCCGCCGTGGTCGCCACCCCCTGCACCGCGCCCTTCATGGGGGCGGCGGTGGCCGCCGCCCTCGCCGGGCCGCCGCTGCCGGGGCTGCTGGTCTTCGCCGCCCTCGGCCTCGGCCTCGCGCTGCCGATGATGCTGCTCGGCGCCCTGCCCGGCTTCGGCCGGCTGCTGCCGAAGCCCGGGCGCTGGATGGGCATCCTCGGCCAGGCGCTGGCCTTTCCGATCTATGCGACGGTGCTCTGGCTGATCTGGGTGGCGAGCCAGCAGGGTGGCCCCTCCCTGGTGCTGGCGGCGGGTGCCGGCCTCATCCTCATCGCCTTCGCCGCCTGGGCCGGGCGCCTCGGCGGGCGGGTGGCGCAAGCGCTCGCCCTTATCGCGGCGCTCGGCCTCGTCCCCATCCTCTGGGAAGCGCATGCGGCGCCCGCCGCCCGGCCGGGCGGCCTCGCGCTCACCGCCGGGGCCGAGCCCTTCAGCACCGCGCGCCTCGCAGCGCTGCGGGCAGCCGGCCGCCCGGCCTTCGTGAACCTGACGGCGGCCTGGTGCCTCACCTGCCTGGTGAACGACCGCGTGGCGCTGGACAGGCCGGCCGTGCGCGAAGGCTTCCGGGCCGAGAAGGTCGCCTATCTGGTAGGGGACTGGACGGAGGGCGACCCCGCCATCACCGCCTTCCTCAAGGCGCATGGCCGGGCGGGCGTGCCGCTCTATCTCTACTACCCGCCCGATGGCCGCCCGCCGGTGGTCCTGCCGCAGATCCTCACGCCGCGCCTCGTGATCTCGACGATCATGGCGGGCCGGCCGGGCTGAGGCGGCGCCCCGGCACCACGCCGGGGGCCCTCAGCCAGCCCAGGCATCGCTCTGCCGGGCAAGGAAATCGAGCGGCCAGAGTTCGGTGCCGCCGGCAGGCGCTCCCCCCTCCAGCCTTTCCAGCAGAACGGCCGCGAGCCGCCGCCCGAGCGCCGCGGTATCGAGGGTGAAGCAGCTCAGCGCCGGGACCAGGAATTCGGTAACCGGCGTATCATGCACCCCGCCGATCACCGCGACATCCCGGCCGGCCTGCAGGCCGAGTTCCGCCAGCCGCCGGTAGAGGCCGACCGCCATGCTGCTGTCGATGAGCAGGATGGCGGTGGGGCGCGGCGATCGCTCCAGCAGTCGGCAGGCGATGGCATAGCCGCCCGCTGCCGTTACCGCCCCTTCGGCGATCGCCCCGTCGGGGAGGGCGAGGCCGGCGGCCGCCAGCCCCTGGCGGAAGCCCGCGAGGAAGAAGCGCTTCTGCATCAGCGCCTCCTCCGGCAAGCCGATGCCGATATGCTGATGTCCCGCCGCGGCGAAGCGCCCGGCCGCCGCTTCGCCCGCGCGTTCGAAATCGAGGTCGATCGCCGGATGCGCGCCGCCCGAAAGGCTGCGGCCGAGGGCGACGAAGGGCAGCCGCGTCTCGGCGAGGTAATCGAGCCGGGAATCGCGCGCCCGCGTCCAGGGCAGGATGAGGGCGTCCACCTCGCGCCGCTGCACGATGCGGCGTAGCCGCGCCAGCGGATCATCATCCGCGCCCGGCTGATCGAGCATGACGACGAGATCGTAGCCCCGCTTGCCCAGCACCGCCTGGGTGCCGCCGAAGAGCGAGAGGAAGAAGGGCTCGCCATAAGCCTCCCGCCCGCTCGGGATTTCCCACAACAGGCCGATGCGATGGGTGATGCCCTTGCGCAGGCTGCGGCCGGATTGCTGCGGCGTGTAGCCGAGCTTTTCCGCCGCCGCGATGACGCGGGCGCGCGTCTCGGGATTGACATCGGGGCGGTTGTTGAGCGCGCGCGAGATGGTGCCGATCGAAATGCCGAGATGCGCCGCGAGATCGCGGATGCCGGCGGCCTGCGGCTCGGCCGCGGGCGGGGAGCCGGCTTTGACGGTTTTCATTGCACACACCCCGACAGCTTAGCTTTGTCTTGACTTGTTCACCATGCGCAACCTAACGTCGTAAACGTTTACGAACCAGCCTCCGCCATTATGGCAGAAGGGGCGGAAGCGGGCCCGGCCCGCATGGGAAAGGAGACGGCCACCATGCCCCTGCGCGCGGTGCTTGCCGGTTGCGGTGCGATGAGCCAGGGCTGGATGACGGCCGCCCGGCAATTGCCCGAGGTTGATCTCGTGGGCTTCGCCGACCCCGATCTGCCGCGCGCCGAAGCGGCCGCCGCCGCCTGGGGCGGCACGGCCTGCGCCGGTGCGGACCCGATCGCGCTGCTCGATCAACTCCGGCCCGATATCCTCTTCGACGTCGCGGTGCCGACTGCCCGCCACGCCCTCGTCTCCCACGCCCTCGCCCGCGGCTGCCATGTGCTGACCGAAAAGCCGATGGCCGAAACGATGGCGCAGGCGAGCGATCTCGTGGCCCGGGCGGAAGCCGCCGGCCGGGTGCATGCGGTGATCCAGAACCGCCGCTACATCGCGCCCATCCGCCGCATCCGCCGCCTGCTTGCCGCGGGCGATATCGGCCGGGTGACGAGCCTGCATTGCGACTTCTTCCTTGGCCCGCATTTCGGCGGCTTTCGCGAAACCATGCGGCATGTGCTGCTACTTGATATGGCAATCCACACTTTCGATGCCGCGCGCTGCCTCTCTGGCCAGGATGCGCGCGCGGTCTATGCGCATGAGTGGAACCCGCCCGGCTCCTGGTTCGCGCATGATTCCTCCGCCGCCGCCATCTTCGAGCTTTCCGACGGCGCCCTCTTCACCTATCGCGGCAGCTGGGTCGCCCCAGGATTGCCGACGAGTTGGGAAAGCAGTTGGCGCATCATCGGCGAGCGCGGCAGCCTGGTGTGGGACGGGCATGACGATATCCGCGCCGAGATCGTGGGGCCGCCGCGCGCCCATCTCTTCGATACGCCGGCCAGCCTCGCCATCCCCCCTGCCCTCGCGGAAGACGGCGTCGGCGGCCATCTCGGCGTGATGCGGGATTTTCTCCGCGCCGTCTCCGGCGGGCCGCCGCCCGAAACGCGCGGGGCAGACAATATCAAGAGCTTTGCCATGGTGATGGCGGCGATCGCGAGCGCCGAGAGCGGCCAGCGCGTCACCCTCCCCGCGTGAAAGGACCGGCGATGATCAACACTCCCCGCATCGGCACGATGGTCAAATGCAACACAGGCAATGTCGGCGCCTATGTGCGCCAGATCCTGCCCCATGGCTTCGAAAGCCTGCAGCCCTTCTTCTGGCAGACGCTCGGCGGCGTCGATCTTCATCGCCTCGCCGGGGAATTGCGCGAGGCGATCGGCGATCGGGACGTGACGATCCCGACGCTTGGCATGTTCGGCAATCCGCTCGAAGATCAGCCGCTGGACAGGGAGACGCTGAGCGGTTGGGAGAGCTTGATTGATCATGCGCATCTCTTCGGCGCCAAGACCATCGCGGGCTTCACCGGGCGCATCCGTGGCCGCCCGATCGAGGAGAGCCTGCCGCGTTACCGCGCCGTCTGGGGGGAGCTTGCCCGCCGCGCCGCCGATCGCGGCATCCGCATCGCCTTCGAGAATTGCGCGATGGACGGCAACTGGGCTGCGGGGGACTGGAACATCGCCCACAACCCCGATGCCTGGGAGATGATGTTCGACACGCTGCCCGACGAGACCATCGGCCTCGAATGGGAGCCCTGCCACCAGCTCGTCTATCTCATCGATCCGCTGCCGCAGATCCGGAAATGGGGCAGCCGGATCTTCCACGTCCACGGCAAGGACGCAACGGTGCGCTGGCCGGTGATCCGCGAGCATGGCATCTTCGGCAAGCATCCCTTCGTCTTCATGCGCACGCCGGGCTTCGGCGATTCGAACTGGACGGATGTCATCTCCGAACTCCGGCTTGCCGGCTACCAGGGCTCGATCGATATCGAAGGCTGGCACGATCCCGTCTATCGCGACGCGCTGGAGATGACCGGCCAGGTCGCCGCGCTGCGCTATCTCCAGCGTTGCCGCGGCGGCGAGCTGATCGCCAATCCATCCTGATGCCGCCGGGCCCCGGGCCCGCGCGGACTGCCTTACCATATAAAAAAAATCCTCGGAGGAAGGCTGATGTTTCGCAGAGCTTTGATGACCGCCGCGGCTTTCACCACCCTCGCCCTCGGCCTTGCCGCGAGCGGCGGGGCGAAGGCAGCGACCGTGACGCTCAATGTCTGGACGATCGACAATCCCGGCCAGTACATGTTTCCGCTGGCCAAGAAGTTCGAGGCGCTGCACCCCGGCATCGTCATTCACGTCAAGCACGTCCAGTTCCAGGACATGAACAACGATCTCGCCCGCGCGGCGGTAACGGGCGGGCTGCCGGACATCAGCTATATCGACAATCCCGATGTCGATCTCTTCCGCTCCCGCGGTCTGCTCCTCAACCTCGCGCCGATGATCGCGCATTCCTCGGTGATCGATCTCGCCAAATTCTATCCGGCGCCGCTGTCCGCGGTGAAATACGGCAATGCCGTCTTCGGTATTCCACGCGGCGCGAATACGCTGGCGCTCTACTACAATGCCGATCTCTTCAAGGCCGCCGGCCTCGACCCCGACAAGCCGCCGCAGACCTGGGATGCCCTGTATCAGGATGCGAAGAAGCTGACGGACCCGGCCAAGCACGTCTATGGCCTCGCTTTCTCGGCGGTCGCCACCGAAGAGGGCACCTTTCAGTTCCTGCCGTGGATTCAGATGGCAGGCGGTGATTACAACCGGCTGAACACGCCGGGCGATGTCAAGGCGCTCGAATTCTGGCAGAAGCTGATCGACGAGAAGCTCGCCTCGCCCGATACCTTGGTGCGCGGCCAATATGATTCGACCGCGACCTTCAATGCCGGCGATGCCGCGATGGCGATTTCCGGCCCATGGGAATTGCCGCGCATGGCGACCGACGCGAAGTTCCATTGGCGGGTGGCGCTGCTGCCGACGATGACGGCCGGCAGCCCGCATGTCTCGGCACTCGGCGAAGGCGACAACGTGATCTTCAAGAAGTCGAAGCATCCCAAGGAAGCTTTCGAGTTTCTCGAATATCTGGTGACGCAGATGCCCGATGTCTGGAACGATTGGGGCTTCCTGCCGGTGGAGAAGGTCACAGTCGCCAAGCCGAAATGGCCTGCCGCCTACGCAACCTTCCTGCAGGCTCTGCAAACCGCGCGGGTGCGCGGCCCGAGCCCGGAATGGCCGCAGATCTCCCAGGCGATCCAAACCGCCATCCAATCCGCGCTCACCCATCAGCAGAGCGCGCAACAGGCGCTCGATACCGCGCAGAAGACGGTGGACGGCATCCTCAAGCAATAGAAGCGCGACAGGGGGCCGAGGGCGACGCCATGCAGCGCATCGCAAGCCGCATCAAGGATGGCGCGGGGTTCGACGGGGCGCTGATGCTCGCCGCCCTCGCCTATCTCTGCCTCTTCGCCGCCCTGCCGATGCTCTATACCATCCTCATGTCCTTCCAGAAGGTGGACATGTTCACCCTCGGCACGCTTGCCCGCCCGCTCGTCGGCTTGCGCAACTACATCCGCGTGCTCGGCATGCCGGAAGCCTCGGAGATTGCGCGCAATACCGCGATCTTCGTGGCACTCTCGGTCTTCTTCCAGCTGACCATCGGCCTCGCGCTCGCGATCTTCTTCCGCCAGGATTTTCCGGGGGCTGCCACCATGCGCGGCCTCTTCCTCGCCGGCTGGGTGATGCCGGGGCTCGTCGTCGGCGCCATCTGGCGCTGGCTGCTCGCCGGGGATTTCGGCGCGATCAACTACATCCTCGCCTCCCTCGGCATCATCCACAGCCATATCTTCTGGATTTCAGATGTGCATATGGCGCTCTATGCGCTCGTTATCGCCAATGTCTGGCTCGGCATCCCCTTCAACATGCTGCTGCTCTCCGTCGGCCTCGCGGCGATCCCGGGCGAACTCTACGAAGCGGCCGCACTCGACGGGGCGGGCCCGGTGCAGCGCTTCATCCGCATCACGCTGCCGATGATGCGGGCGAGCCTCGGCGCGGTGCTGGCGCTCGGCATCATCTTCACCTTGCAGCAATACGATCTCGTCGCGGCCCTCACCCAGGGCGGGCCGTCCAACGCCTCCAACCTCGCGCAATACTTGTCCTGGCAGCTCTCCTTCGAAAGCTACGATATCGCAGGCGGCAGCGTCGTCGCGGTGCTGATGATCGTGGTCGTCATCCTCGTCGCCATGGTCTATGTCCGCGCGACCCGCATGGAGGAGGCGGCCTGATGCGCCTGCGCCGCTCCGCCCTGTTCCTCTGCGGCCTGGCACTCACCGCAATCTATCTCTTTCCGCTCTACTGGATGTATCTGAGCGCGCTGGAGCCGGGGCGGGATCTCTTCGCCTATCCTCCGCATTTCCTGCCGCATCATATCGTCTGGAGCGTGCCGCGCATCTTCGCGCAGCACAATATGGCGACCTATCTCGGCAATTCGCTGATCATCGCAAGCGGCGCGACGCTCATCGCGATCGTCTTCGGCACGGGTGCGGCGCGGGTGCTCGCGCGCTATCGCTCCCGTCTGCTCGATCTCGCGCTCTTCGCCATTCTGATGATGCAGGTTCTGCCCTCCTCGCTGATGGTAACGCCGCTCTTCGTCGCCTTCAGCGCCCTCGGCCTGCTTGAAACGCCGCGCCTCGCCGTCATCCTCGCCCAGGCCGCCAAGGTCATGCCCTTCTATATCGTGCTGCTCCGCGCGAGCCTCAGCCAGATTCCCGCCGAGTTGGAGCAGGCGGCGATGGTGGATGGCGCCTCGCGCATCGGCGCCTTCCTCCGCGTCATCCTGCCGCTCGCCCGCAACGGCATCCTCGTCGCCGGCACGCTGGTCTTCCTGCAAAGCTTCGGCGAATACGTCTATGCCCGCTCGATGATCTCGCAAGACGATCTGCAGACAGCGACGGTGGGGCTCGCCGGCTTCATCGGCCAGAATACCAGCGACTGGAACGGCATGATGACCTATGCCGCGATCTATGTGACGCCGATCCTCATCCTCTTCGTCGTGCTGCAGCGGCGGATCGTGAGCGGGTTGACGGCAGGCGCGCTGAAATAGCCGCCGCGCGCCGGGCTCAGCCGAGCGAATGCGGCGGCATGCGGCAATCCGCGCCCGGCAGCGGCCCCTCGTAGCGCTTCCAGTAGCGCGTGGCGCCCAGGATCGGCAGCAGCAGATAGCCGCGCAGCCAGAGTTCCTGCGGCGAGAGCAGCCGGATCTTCACATCATAGCTGCGCCCGCTCTGCGGATCGGTGATGCTGCCCTTCCAGGCGCGGGTGCGCGGATGCAGCCCCTGGATGAAGACGTAGCGGCATTGCGAGAGCTTGTTCCAGGTTTTCGGCACCGGGTCGCTCGGATGGTCGAGCGGGAAGCCCACCAAGGCGCCGCACAGTGTGTTCGGGCCGCAGGAATAGATCTGCACAAGGCCCTGGTTGGGTCCGGTGATCCAATAGCCGGTCGGGTCCGCCGGCGCCGCCCGCGCGCCCTGCGGCAAGGCGAGGCTCCCCGCCATCGCGAAAGCCAGAACCAGAAGGCCGCCGAGGGTGGAATGAAGCGCGCGCATGGCGCGATGTTACCACGTCCTTACGGGCTCTCGTCCAGCCCGCGGCGACGCGTCATGCAGTGCCGAACACCTCGCCCACCACCTCTGCCTGGATCGCGCATAGATGCAGAAAAACCAGCCGCATCACCGCCCGCAGCGCCGCGGTGCCGCGATAGGCGCCACCCGCCGCTTCCCGCTCGACCAGGCCATGGCTCATCGCCTCGCGCATGATGACGAGGGCATGGGTGCGCGAGATCGCGAAGAAGCGGGACAGTTCGCTGATGCGGAAGCTCTGGCCCTTGGCCTCGCCGCAGAGGAGGAGGCAGAGCAGGGTGAAGCCGGCATCCCGTTCGACGAAGCCTTCGAGCGTCGGGCAGCAGGCGGCGATGCCGCCGGCCGCGCGCCAGCGGCCGAGGAAGGCGCGGTCCATCTCGGCGAGCTTCTCATCCTGGTCGAGCGCCGCGAGCCCGGCCGCGGCGAGGTCCGGATGCAGGATCACCGTGCCCGCCATCAGCGCCGCCATGCGCCGGCGGTGCAGATCCAGCAAGGCCTTGGTGGGGGCGAGCTTGCGCTTGCGCGCATCGAGCCCGGGGATGAGCGCGAGATAGCCGCTCGCCCGCAACAGGCCGGCGAAGGCCGTCATGCGGTTGGGGCTCGCCACCCCGTCCCGCTGCGCCTCAGCGCGCAGTTCGGCGACGGTGAAGCCCTGGCAGCCGCGCCCGAAATGCAGATCGAGCATCATCATCGCGCCGATGACCCGGCCCTGATCGTTGGCGATGCGGTTGAGCACCCAGTTGCCACGATAGAGGCCGACGAGGGCAGCGGCCGCGGCCAGCATCGCCTCGTCCAGCCGCGGATGGCGGGCGGCAGGCGGCGTGCCCTCGCCGCGAAGCGCCTGCAGCGCGCTCATGAGCGATGCCTCAGCCAGCGGCATGCCCGCCGAACCTGCTTCGTTTCTGCTGCTCATCGCGCTGGACATCGCACCCCTCAACCGCGGCGGCCCGGCCGGCTGGTCGGCGGCAGGGCCTGATCATGCCCTCCGCTCCTAAAGTCCATCGGGGTATCGGACATTGATCTCGGTCAATCCCGCGCGATCTCTCGGCAGTGCCCGGGCTCTGTTTCCCGGCGTCACCGGGGTGCGGCATTTTCGCCGCAATGCGCGGGTCAGTGAGCGGGATGAGGCAGTTGAAGGGGGGCGAGGCATTGGGGAGGAGAGACCGCGTGGCATCGGGTGAGGCCCCGCGCCTCTGGGCGCGGCTTGCGGGCCACCGTCTCTGGGCAAAGCTTCCGCCAGGGCCGCTGCTGCCCGCGCTCGCCATCTTCGCCATCGCGCTCGCCGCCCGGCTGCATGGGCTGGCCGCCATGCCCTTCTGGCTGGACGAGGTGACGACGGTGCGCCGCCTGCGCCTCGGCTTCGGCGGCATGGCGGTGGATAGCCTGCACGCCCATCACCTGCCGGCCTATTTCTGGCTCCTCGCGCTGCTGCATGGCAGCGCGTTCGACGAGGCCAGCCTGCGCCTGCCATCGGCCGTCTTCGGCGCGGCCGCGGCTGCCATTCTCGCCGCCATCGCCTGGCGCCTGGCCGGCAGGGCAGCGGGCTTCGCCGCCGGGCTGCTGATGGCGCTCTCCCCCATCCACGTCCAATACGGGCAGGAGGCGCGCTCCTATACGCTCGTCATCCTGATGATGACGGTCGCGCTCGCCGGCTTCGTCGAACTGGCGCGCGATCCGGCGGCCGCCGGCCGCCCCCGCGCGGCGGGCGGCAGGCTCTGGCCCTGGCTCGCCTACGGGTGCGGCAGTGCGGCCGGGCTCCTGGTGCTCAGCATCGCCTTCTGGTGGCTGATCGCGGCCAATCTCGCGGCCATTCCGCTGGTCCGCGCGCTCGGCGCCGAACGGCGGCTCTTCCTCCGCCGCTGGCTGCTGACGCAGGGGCTGGTGCTGGCAGCGACCCTCCCCTGGTTCGCCGCCATGGCCTGGGCGACCGAGGGGCGGATGGGCAGCGGCACCGAATGGGTGCCCCCCCTCACCTGGCACAGTTTCACCGCGACGCTCGGCGTGCTCTACGGCCTCGCCATCTCGCGGCTGATCAGCTTCCACCTCTTTCCCGCGCCCCTGCCCGGCCTTGGCCTCGGCTTGCTTTGCCTCGCGTGCCTCGGGCTCAGGCGCCTGCGGCAGAGGCTGGGCCAGGGCCCTGCGGCGGCGCTGCTGCCCGCGCTCGTCATTCTGGCGGCGGCCCCGCCGCTCCTCGTGCTCGCCATCTCCCTGGCCAAGCCGCTCTGGATGCCGCGCTACATCATCTGGGGCTCGGTGCCCTTCTTCCTGATCGTCTCGCTCGGCTGCGGCCTGCTGGCGGCCCCCAGGCGGCGGCACGGCGCGACCCTCGCCCTCGGGCTGGTCGCCGCCGTCAACCTCCTCCCCTATTACCGGGCGGAGACCAAGCCGCGCTGGGATCTGGCGGGGGCAGCCATGGCGGCCAGGCTCAAGCCCGGCGATCTTCTGCTGGTGCCCGATCGGGGGCCGATCGCGATGATGGATTTCTTCCTCGCCCGGCGCGGCCAGGCCATCCCGTCCACGGCCTGGACGCGGGATGTCTTCGCCGCCGCGCGGCATCTGGACGAGGGCGGACGTGTCTGGGTGGTGGCCGGCAAGGTCGGCCAGGCGGACCCGACGACGCGCAAAGCCTTCGCCCGCATCACCGCCCCGCTCGGCAGCCCGGCGGCGCGGATGGCCGCGGGCGATCTCATCAGCATCACGCTCTACGACCATGCCCCGGGCGGAGACCGCCTGGCCGACATCGGCGACGGCCAGGTGCCGCGGGACATGGTGGCTGGTGACCAGAGGGACAGGGCGGGCAGCCCTCGGGCGGGCCCGAAGCGGCTCTGAAATTCTGAGGAAAGTGTCGCGCATGGGGTGGAGCGGGTAGCGGGAATCGAACCCGCGCATTCAGCTTGGGAAGCTGACAGGCTACCATTACATCATACCCGCATGGCCGGCCCTGGTGCTGCTTCATAGCGGCCCGCGCGGCATTTGAAAAGCTCCCCGCCGGGCGCGCGGCTGCGGCGCCTGCTTTGCGCCCCTCGCGCCCGCCCGGCGGCCCTGGGGGGCGTTGACGGCACGCCGACCCGCCGCCTAAGAAGGTGGCACGGCCCATCGGCCGCCTCGTGATTTGTCCGGCCGGATTGCGGCGAGGTGAAAGAAGCGCGCTAAAGAGGCCTGCTTCCCGCGGTGTGCTTTGCCTCGGGGGGCGCGCATCCACGGCCGGGTTCTCGAAGCGAGGCCTGACGCCCATGCCAAAACCGCCTTCATCCCTGCGCCCCGCCAGCCTTCTGGTGCATGGCGGGACCATGCGGAGCAATTTCGGCGAGACCTCGGAAGCGCTCTTCCTCACCTCCGGCTTCGTCTATGACAGCGCCGAGCAGGCCGAGCGGACCTTCCTCGGCGAGGTCGAGCATTTCCAGTATTCCCGCTTCGGCAACCCGACCGTGCAAATGCTGGAAAGCCGCCTCGCCCTGCTCGAAGGCGCCGAGGCCTGCCGGGTAACCGCCACGGGCATGGCCGCCGTCTCCGCTGCCCTGCTGAGCCATCTGCGGGCGGGGGATCGCGTGGTCGCCGCCCGCGCGCTCTTCGGCTCCTGTCACTGGATCGTCTCCACCCTGCTGCCGCGCTACGGCATCACCACCGAATTCGTCGATGGCGGCGATCTCGCCGCCTGGCAGACGGCGCTCGCCCAGCCGACGCAGCTCGTGCTGCTGGAAACCCCCTCCAATCCGATGCTCGATATCGTCGATCTGCGGGCGGTCGCGGATCTCGCCCATGCCGCCGGCGCCATCGTCGTGGTCGATAACGTCTTCGCGACGCCGCTGCTGCAAAAGCCGCTCGAATTCGGCGCCGATGTCGTCGTCTATTCCTGCACGAAGCATATCGACGGGCAGGGCCGGGTGCTGGGCGGCGCGGTCCTCGGCGCGCGCCCCTGGATCGAGGAGGTGTTGCAGCCCTTCACCCGCAATACCGGCCCTGCCCTTTCGCCCTTCAACGCATGGACGCTGCTCAAGGGCCTCGAAACCCTCACCCTGCGGGTCGAGGCGGCCTGCCGCTCCGCCGAGACGGTGGCGCACTTCCTCGAAAGCCAGCCGCAGGTCCGCCGCGTCTGGTATCCGACGCTGGCGAGCCACCCGCAGCGCGACCTCGCCTTGCGGCAGATGAGCGCGGGCGGCACCCTCGTCACCTTCGATCTCGGGAGCAAGGAGGCGGCCTTCGCGGTGCTCAACCGGCTCGGGCTGATCGCCATCTCCAACAATCTCGGAGATTCGAAGTCGCTCATCACCCATCCGGCGACGACGACGCATATGCGCGTGGGCGCGGAGGAGCGTGCCCGCCTCGGCATCGGGCCGGGCGTGGTGCGCCTCTCGATCGGGCTCGAAGATGCGGCGGACCTCACCGAGGATCTCGCCCAGGCGCTCGCGCTCCTCGGGCGCTGATGCCGGCGCTCGACATACGCCCGGCCGCCGCGCCGGACCGGCCGGCCATCTGGTCGATCATCGGGCCGATCATCGCGGCGGGGGAGGCCTATGCCCTGCCGCGGAGCTGGGGCGAGGCCGAGGCGCTCGCCCATTGGTTCGCGCCGCCGCATGCGGTCTTCGTGGCCGAGGATGCGGATGGCGCGATCCTCGGCACCTGCTACATCCAGCCGAACCAGCTCGGCGGTGGCGCGCATATCGCCCATGCCGGCTTCGCGACCGCGCAGGCGGCGCGGGGCCGCGGCATCGCGCGCGCCATGGGCCATTTCGCGCTGGCCGAGGCCAAGGCGCGCGGCTTCCGGGCGATGCAGTTCAACTTCGTGGTCAGCAGCAATGCCGCCGCCGTGCATCTCTGGCAGAGCCTCGGCTTCGAGACGCTCGGCCGCCTGCCGGGAGCTTTCGCCCATCCGGTGGAAGGCTTCGTCGATGCGCTGATCATGTTCCGCCGGCTTTAGGCCAAGCCCCCAACCCCAGCGCGACGCTCAGGCCATCATCGCGAGCGCCGGTGAGGCGCGGAGGCGGGCAATGTCACGCGCCGGCGGTTCGCCGAAGTGGCGGCGATAGTCCCGGCTGAACTGCGACGGGCTTTCGTACCCCACGCGCAGCGCGGCCGTCACCACGTCGATATCCTCGACCAGCATCAGGCTGCGCGCGTCCTGCAGCCTGAGCTGCTTCTGGAATTGCACCGGCGTCATCGCCGTTACCGCCCGGAAATGCGCGTGCAGGCCCGAGGGGCTCATGCCAGCCGCGGCGGCCAGTTGCTCGATGCTGAACCGCTCCCGGAAATGCGCGCCGATCCAGGCGATGGCACGGCCGACCCGCGCCATTCGCCCCTGGCCGGCGGTAATGTGGCGCATCCGCGCGCCATCCGGGCCGGCCAGCAGGCGGTAGAGGATTTCCTGCTCGGCGAGCGGCCCGAGCACGGGTAGCGCCGCCGGATCGTCGAGCAGGCGCAGCAGGCGGAGCGTGGCGTCGAGCAGGTCAGCGCCCGCATCCGAGACCGTCTTGCCGATGGGCGGCGATGGCGCGCCCGCCGGCGGCGGCACCCGCAGCGCGAGCTCGCCCAGCATGACCGCATCGAAATCGAGATAGAGGCAGAGGTACGGCCGATCCGGCGTCGCCGCGACGACGCGGCCCGTCGCCGGCAGATCGTAGGTGATCAGGCCGTAGCGCCCCGGGCCGTAGTGAAAGACACGGTCGCCCAGCGAAACCTCCTTGCGCCCTTGCGCGACGAGGCAGAGTTGCGGCCGATAGACGGTCGGCATCGGCATCGTCACCGTGGAGGATCGCACAAGGGTCAGGCGCTCGATCGCGGTGGGGTGGAAGCCATCTTGGGTGACGTTCCGGGCGATGATCGCGGCGATTTCAGCAAGGGTGTTCATGCCGCGGAGCATCGCATGCGCCAGGATGGGGCGGCAACGCGCAGGGATAGTTCTGGAGGATCGGGCAGTCATCGCGGCGGATCGGGCTCACGCTGCGACGGCACCTCGCGCCACTCTGCACGCGCCGCCTGGGCCAGGCCGAACCTGGCCGCTGAACGAGATGGAGCGAAGATGACGCGCGAGAGGCTGAACACCCCGAAGATCGCCCTGGGAAGCTGGGCCTGGGGCGATAGCGGTGAAGCCGGGGACGGCTATTTCGGCAGCAGCCTGGAACGGGCGGGCCTCGAAGCCCTCGCCGCCAAAGCGCAGGCGGCCGGCTTCACCTTGTGGGATACCGCCATGGTCTATGGCATGGGCCGCTCGGAAAGCCTGCTGGGTGAGATCCTCAAGCGCTATCCGCGCGACGCCTATCAGCTTTCGACGAAGTTCACCCCCCAGGCGGCGGGCAGCGGCGAGAATGCGATGGCGGAGATGCTGGCAGGGAGCCTGGCGCGCCTCGGCACCGACGCGATCGACCTCTACTGGATCCACAATCCGGCCGATGTCGCGCGGTGGACCCCGCAGCTCATTCCGCTACTGAAGAGCGGCCAGGTCAAGCATGTCGGCGTCTCCAACCACAACCTGCGCGAAATCAGCCAGGCGGAGGCGATTCTCCGCGAGGCCGGGTTCCCGCTGGCGGCCGTGCAGAACCATTACAGCCTGCTCTACCCGAGCTCCGAGCGAGCCGGCATCCTGGAATACTGCCGCAGCCGAGACATCCCGTTCTTCGCCTATATGGTGCTGGAACAAGGCGCTTTGACCGGCAAGTACAGCCCTGAGAACCCGCTGCCCAGCGGCAGCAAGCGGGCCGAGACCTATAACGCGATACTGCCGCAACTGCGCGCGCTGACGGAGAAGCTCGCCGCGATCGGACAAGGCCAGGGCGCGGCGGCTGCCGATGTCGCGATCGCCTGGGCCATCGCCAAGGGTGCCGTGCCGCTCATCGGCGTCACCAAGCCGGAGCATGTCGATGCCGCGCTCCGCGCGACCGGCATCACCCTCGCCGAGGACGCCATCGCGGAGCTTGAGGCTCTGGCCGCGGCCGCTGGCGTCAATACCCGCGGCTGGTGGGAGAGGGAGATGCAGAGCTAGCGGGCGGCTGGAGAAAGCAGATGCCGAGAAAAGGGCGGGAGGCTTTTCCTTGGCCAGGGAGAGGGTCTGGCGGGGTCTGCCTGCCTACCCCTTGAAGCCCATGGCGACGACGTAAAGCTCGCTGCTTTCCTTGCGGCTGGCCGGGGGCTTGGCGTGCTTCACCATCTCGAACCGCTGCTTCATCGGCTCCAGCACATGCTTGTCGGCGCCGCCCTGGAACAGCTTGGCGACGAAATGCCCGCCCGGCGCCAGCAGGGTAAAGGCGAGATCGAGCGCCATCTCGGCCAGCAGCACGATGCGCAGATGGTCGGTCGAGGCATGGCCCGAGGTATTGGGCGCCATATCCGAGAGGAAGAGATCAGGCTTGCCGCCGAGCAGCTCGATCATGCGGGCGTGGTTCTCGGGCTCGGTCGCGTCGCCTTGCAGGAGATCGGCGCCGGCAATGGGCGGGATCGCGAGCAGATCGATGCCGACCACGCGGGATGCCCCGCGCTTGAGCGCCACCTGCGTCCAGCCGCCGGGCGCGGCGCCGAGGTCGAGCACCCGCATGCCCTTGCTGATGAGGTGGAAGCGGTCGTCCAGCTCGATGAGCTTATAGGCAGCGCGCGAGCGGTAGCCTTCGCGCTGCGCCGCCGCCACATAGGGGTCGTTCAACTGGCGTTGCAGCCAGCGCTGCTGGGCCACGCTCCGCCCCGCCGAGCGCTTGAGCTTGACGGTGAGGCCGCGCCCCGCCCCGGGGCCCTGGCCGATCCCGGCCCCATCTTTGCGCCCGCCTTGGGCCATTCTACATGCCTTCGTTCAGCTGATGAGCGCGGCGGCCATTGCCGCGCGGGGCGCCGGGGCGCAGCCGCGCCGCTTCTCCCGCCGACGTTCCTTGCGCATCTGCCGCAGAAGGATGCCCTCGCGCAAGCCACGATCGGCAACGCCGACCTCGGGCGTCGGCCAGACCGAGCGGATGGCGGCGAAGATCGCGCAGCCCGGCAGCACGAGGTCGGCCCGGTCCTCGCCGATGCAGGGATGGGCGGCGAGGCCGGCGCGGCCCATGGCGCGCAGCGAATCGACCGCCGCATCCGCCTCCTCACCCGGCAGCAGGATGCCATCCACCAGCGGGCGGCGGTAGCGCGGCAGCTTGAGCGCGACGCTCGCGACCGTGGTGATCGTGCCCGAGGTGCCGAGGAGGCGCACCCCATCGCGGTTGATCTCCCGCCCGATGCGGTGGATGTCCTCGAAATCCCAGAGCTTTTCCTCAACCGTTTCGACCATCGCGGCGAAACCGGCCTCCGTGAAACAGGAATGGGCGGTCGCCGCCCGCAGCGTCATCACCCCGAAAGGCAGCGAGATGAAGCTGATCAGCGTCGGCCCCCCGCCATCCAGCCGCACCCAGGCGATCTCGGTCGAGCCACCGCCGATATCGAAGACGAGCGCCCTGTTGCCGGCGCCGCGCAGCAGGGGCGAGCAGCTTTCGAGCGTCAGCTCCGCTTCCTCGCGGCCCGAGATGATGCGGATATCGAGCCCGGTCTGCTGGCGCACCCGGTCAAGGAAGGCGGCGCCATTGGCCGCCCGCCTGCATGCCTCCGTTGCAACCGCGGTAAGCCCGCTGAGCTGATAGCGGGAAAGCCGCGAGGCGCAGGAGCGCAGCGCCTCCATCGCGCGGTCCATCGCCGCATCGGCCAGTTGACCGGTTTCCGCCAATCCTTCACCCAGGCCCACCGAGCGGCTGAAGCTTTCGATCACCCGGAAGCCGTTGCTGCTCGGCACACCGAGCATGAGGCGGCAGTTGTTGGTTCCGAGATCGAGGGCGCCAAAAATCGGCGCGCCCCCCTTTCTCTCAAAAGGGCGGGACGCATCATCAGGCGCGTGGATGGCCGAGATGATGGGGTCCATGGCTCATAGTCACTGGGTCAAACGATCTACATCAAGTGTCAAATCTTTTAGATAAGCTGACAAGGGCGGATGATGACGGAGCAGAGATCGGTCCGGCGCATTCTTTTCATTACAGCGACACGCATCGGCGACGCGGTGATCAGCACCGCACTGCTGGATGATCTGCTGAACCGCTATCCGCATGCCCGCTTCACCATTGCCTGCGGCCCGGTGGCGGAGGGGGTGTTCACCGCCATGCCCCGGCTGGACCGCATCATCCTCATGCCAAAGATGAAGCGCGATGGGCACTGGTTCAAGCTTTGGGCGGAGGTTGTGCGCCGGCGCTGGGATCTGGTGGTGGATCTGCGCGGCTCCGGCACCGCCTTCTTCCTCTGGGCGCGGCAGCGGCGCATCCTGAAGGGTGGCCGCCGCCCCGGCTCGCGCCTGGGGCAGCTCGCCGCCAGCATGGGCCTCTCGCCGCCGCCGCTCCCCGTCGCCTGGACAGCGCCGGCAGACCGCGCCCTGGCCGCACGGCTTCTGCCGGCGGAAGGCCCGCTCATCGGCCTCGGCCCCACCGCCAACTGGGCCGGCAAGGTCTGGCCGGCGGAGCGCTTCGTCGCCCTCTACCAGAGCCTCGCCGAAAGCACTCTGCCCGGGGCGCGGCCGGTCATCTTCGCGGGGCCCGGTGAGGCGGAGGCGGCGCTCGCCGCCCCGGTGCTCGCCGCCCTGCCGCAGGCGATCGATCTGGCAGGCCGGCTCACCCTGCCCCAGGCCGCCGCCTGCCTCGCCCGCCTGGATCTCTTCGTCGGCAATGATTCGGGGCTGATGCACCTCGCCGCGGCGGCCGGCGCGCCGACGCTCGGGCTCTTCGGCCCCTCGCCGGTCGATGAATATGCCCCGGCCGGCAGGCGTGCGGGCGTGGCTGTCGCACCCGGGCCGCATGGCGCGGCGCCGATGGATGGGCTTACAGTGGAGGCCGCGCTCGCCGCCGCGCGCGCGCTTCTCGCCGCAGAACGGGAGCAGACCGCAGCATGAGCGCGCAGTACGATCTCATCATCCGGGGGGGTACCCTGGTCCTGCCCGCGGGGCTGGTGGAGGCGGATGTCGCCGTCCGCGCCGGGCGCATCGTCACCATCGCGCCCGAAGCCGGGGCGGCGGCCGCCGAGATCGTCGAGGCGCGGGGCCTGCACGTCCTCCCCGGGCTGATCGACGCGCATACCCATCTGCGCGACCCGGCGCAGGCGGCGGTGGAGAGCATCCCCTCCGGCACCCGTGCCGCCGTGCTCGGCGGCCTCGCCGCGGTTTTCGACATGCCGAACGGCAATCCCTCGATCACCACCGCCGCGCATCTGGCGGCCAAGAAGGATTTCGCCCGCGGCCGCGCCTGGTGCGATCTCGGCCTCTATATCGGCGCGGCGCGCGGCAATATCGCCGAGCTCGCAGCGCTCGAAACCGCCCCCGGCGTGCCGGCCATCAAGGTTTTCGCCGGCTCCTCCACCGGCGATCTGCTGATCGAGGATGATGAGACGCTGGAAGCCGTCATGCGGTCGGGCCGGCGGCGCATCGCCTATCATTCGGAGGATGAATACCGCCTGCGGGAGCGCCGCCACCTCTTCCATGAGGGCATGCCCTATGCCGCGCATATGGAGTGGCGGGATGTGGAAGCCGCCTTCCTCGGCACCCGCCGGCTCATGGCGCTCGCCCGCAAGACCGGGCGGCCCGCCCATATCCTGCATGTCTCGACCGCCGAGGAACTCGCCTATCTCGCCGACTACCGGGATATCGCGACCTGCGAGGTGCTGCTCAACCACCTCACGCAATGGGCGCCGGAGGCTTATGACCGGCTCGGCCCCTATGCGGTGATGAACCCGCCGATCCGGGACAAGCGGCATTGGGAGGCGGCCTGGGCGGCTGTGCGGGATGGCATGGTCGATGTCGTCGGCTCCGATCACGCGCCGCATGCCCGGGAAGCCAAGGAGAGGCCCTGGCCGCTCTGCGCCGCCGGGCTCACCGGCGTGCAGACCATCGTGCCGCTGATGCTCGATCACGTCTCGGCCGGGCGCCTCTCGCTCATGCGCCTCGCCGATCTCATGTGCGCCGGCCCCGCCCGCGTCTATGGCATCCTCGGCAAGGGCCGCATCGCCCGCGGCTATGATGCGGATTTCACCCTCGTCGATATGGGCGCGCGGCGGACCATCGAGGAAAGCTGGATCGCGAGCCCCTGCGGCTGGAGCCCCTTCGTCGGCACCACCGTCCAGGGCTGGCCGGTCGCCACCATCATCCGGGGCCGCATCGTCATGCGCGAGGATGAGGTGCTGGGCACGCCGGCCGGGGAATTGGTGCGCTTCGCCGGCTGAAAGGCCTCGGGTGGCGGCGGGCGGCGGCGTGGCGGCGGCCGGCCGGCCGGCCCCCGTCACCCGCGGCAGGCGATCAGCCGTAGGCGATGATATCGCCGCTCTTGAGCGTCACCAGCACCCGCCCTTCGGCGGCGATCGGCGCCACCGTGGCCGGTGCCGGCATCTTGATGATCCCGCCCGCCTTGCCGGTGATCGGATCGACGGTCGCGAGTTCGCCCTGGTTGCTGACGAGCACGAGGTTCGACCCCGCCAGCACCGGCCCCCACCAATAGATCGGGTTGCGCAGCTTCTTCATGTTCTTGAAGGGCTGCATCTGATGCACCCACTTCACCTGGCCGGTGCTCGCGGAGATGCAGCCGAGGCGCTGATCGGTCGCCAGCTGGAACAGCCAGTCCCCGGCGAGCGCGGTCGTCTGGTCGGTCGCGAAATCCCGCTCCCAGAGGCGCCGCCCGGTCGGCAGGTCGGCGGAGATGACGATACCGCCGAGGCTGCCGACGAAAATCCGCCCCTGGCTGATCACCGGCATGCCGACGATCGCCGAAAGCTGCGAAAGCCCGCTGCCGGTGGCGCCTAGATTGTCCGACCACAGCACCTCGCCGCTCTGCACGTTGAGCGCCAGGAGATCGCCCGAGCCGAAGCCCGCGACGACGATGGAGCCCGAAACGGCGGGCGCCGGCAGGCCGAGCACGGCGGTTTGCGGGCTGCGCGCCTGGTGGCGCCAGATGAGGCTGCCGCTCTTGGCGTCGAGCGCGGCGAGCGAACTGTCGAGCAGGCTGACGAAGAGCCGCCCGCCCGCGATGGTCGGCGCGCTGCGGGCCGGAAAATCGATCGGCGAACGCCAGAGGATCTTGCCGCTCTTGGCATCCAGCCGCAGCACCTCGCCGAAGCCGGTGGCGGCGAAGACCGCATCGCCATCCGAACTCACCCCGCCGCCGACATCGAAGCTGCGCGAATGCTTGGGCCGCACCGGCGTCTTCCACAGCGGCGCGCCGTCCTTGATGGCGAAGGCGCTGACCTCGCCCCGCGCGCTCATCGCATAGACGCGGCCGCCGGAGACCACGGGCGGGCAAGGAATGCGGTGCCGATAGGCGGTGCCTTCGCCGATATCGGCCATCCACTGGCGGGACAGGCTCGGCGGCGTTGCCGGGATGCCGGCATCATGGGTGGCGTTGCCGCCCTGCTGCGGCCAGTCAAGCCCGCTGACCGGCGGCGGCAGGGAGACGGGCGTGGTGAGGCTCGGATCCACTTCCAGTGCCGCCGAGGCACTCATGACATTGATGCGGGTGCCCGGCAGCGGCGGGCTGTTCTCCCCGCCAATCCAGCCGCAGCCGGCAAGGGCGAGCGGCAGGCCGAACAGAGCCCCGCCGAGAGCGGCGCGGCGGGTAAGCCCAGCCCCCTGCTCGGTGCGCGGCGCCGGGCTCGTCTGCGCCACCGGGGCGGATGCGAAGAGGTCAATCTTTCGGCTCATGCTCGGCCAATCTCTCAAGGGTCTTGCGGCAGTCGTCGTCGGGGCAGCGGCGGGCGGCTAATGCGCGGACGGGGGCGGCGGCGGCGGCGCGCCGAGGGCCTCCGCCATGGCATTGGCCATATTGCGCATATCGCGCGGTGTCGAGACGTCATCGGCGACCGACCGGAAAGTCTTGATCGCGCCCGCCTTGTCCCCCGTGCGCAGATCGAGCAGCGCGAGATATTGCAGCGCGATCGGCCGCCAGGCGTTGCCGTTCGCCGCCAGGGTTTCGAGCTTGGCCTGGATGAGCGAGGGCTCGGCGGTTTCGAGAACGTGGGACGCCCAGCCGAGGGTCGCGACATCGCGCAGCACCGGGCTGATCGCGCCGTCGTTCATCAGCGCGTTCCAGATGCCGACCGCCTCCGCCTGATGCCCCGAATCGGCGAGCAGGCTCGCCTCGTTGAGGCGGGCGAGCGTCGCGTAGCCCTGCGGCGCGCGGCGGGCGATGGCGGCGAATTGCGCGGCGATCTGGGTCCGCTCGGCGGCCGAGCCGCGCGCCCCGGCATGATCGAGGGCGGCGATGAAGGCGGTGGCGGCGCGGGCATTCTGCTGCCCGCGATGCCAGAGCCAGACCTGCCAACCGGCGACCGCGAGGACCACGAGCACCGCGAGAGCGATGAGCGCGGCACCGTAGCGCCGCACGAAGGCGCCCAGGCGCTCGGCGCGGAGGTCTTCATCCACTTCGTCGAAAATATCGACCACTCTTCCCTCCGGCATCCTTCAAGATGGTTTACGCCCCAAGCCTTGTGCAGATAAGACCAAGGGGCGCAAACGGCGGCGGACCATAGCGGCGGCGCGGGGCGAGAGCAAACCCGCCTCGCCGCGCCGCGCCGGGGCCGCGCGGGAGGGGTCATGAGCGGCTCGGTCTACGATTTCAGCCTGACGACGCTGGCGGGCGAGCCCTATCCGCTCGCGGCCCTCCGCGGCCGGCCGTTGCTCATCGTCAATACCGCCTCGCAATGCGGCTTCACCCCGCAATATGCCGGTCTGCAGGCGCTGCACGAACGCTGGGGCGAAAGCCCGGACGGGCTGGTGGTGATCGGCATCCCGAGCAATGATTTCGGCAATCAGGAGCCGGGCGAGGCCGAGACCATCGGCGCCTTCTGCACGCGCAACTTCGGCGTCACCTTTCCGATGATGCGCAAGGCGCATGTCAAAGGAAAGGAGGCCATTCCCCTGTTCCGCTGGCTGGCCGCGGAGGGCGGCTTCCTCGCCCGGCCGCGCTGGAATTTCTACAAATACCTGATCGACCGGCAGGGTGCGCTCGCCCAATGGTTCGCGAGCACGACGCCACCCACGGCGGAGCGGCTCAACCGCGCCATCGCCGCCGTGTCAGGCCCGGCTGGCCTGGGCTGAGCCCCGCGCCACCGCCGCCTTCAGCGCCGCCACATGGCCGGCATAGTCCGCCGCGCCCCCCTTGAAGACCGAGGAACCGGCGACGAAGACATTGGCCCCGGCGGCGGCGGCCTGCTCCGCCGTTTCGGCCGTGATGCCGCCATCCACCTCGATCTCGATCGGCCGCTCGCCGATCATCGCCCGCAGCCGGCGGATCTTGTCGAGCGTGAAGGCGAGGAAGCTCTGCCCGCCGAAGCCGGGGTTGACGGTCATCACCAGGATCATATCCGCCCAGTCGAGGCTGTAGCGCACGGCCTCCTCCGACGTCGCCGGGTTGATCGCGACGCCGCTCTTGCAGCTGAGCGCGCGGATCGCCTGCAGCGTGCGGTTGAGATGCGGGCAGGCTTCGGCATGCACCGTCATGCGCGTCGATCCGGCGCGGGCCATCATGTCGAGGTAGCGGTCAGGCGTCTCGATCATCAGATGCGTATCGATCGGCAGGGCGCTCACCCGGCGCACCGCCTCGATCACGCCCGGGCCGAAGCTGATATTCGGCACGAAGGCGCCATCCATGACATCAAGGTGCAGCCAGTCCGCCCCCGCCGCCTCGATCGCGCGGGTCTCCTCGGCGAAGCGGCCGAAATCGGCCGAGAGAATGGAAGGGGCGATGATCGGGGCGCGGGTCATGCGCTCTATCTAGCGCGTCCGCGCCAGGCAGGACAGGGGCGCGGGCAGCCCCCGGCTGCGATCGGTGGCGCGATCGGCGGCGGGGCGACCTGGCCGGCTGGCGCGAAAATTGCCTCCGCCAGCGCATCACCCCCTTGCCTCGCGCGGGTGCTCCCGTCACCGTGAAGGACGCCGCCCGCCGCGGCTGCCATAAGGACGCTCATTTGACGACAGAGACCAGGATCAAGCTTGCGATCCGCGACCTTCATCAGCAATTCGGGGGCCTCAAAGCCCTCGACGCCGTCTCGCTCGATATCGCGGAGGGGGAATTCGTCTGCATCCTCGGCGCCTCGGGCTGCGGCAAGAGCACGCTCTTCAACGCCGTCTCCGGCCTGCTGAAGCCGACCGCCGGGCAGATCCTGCTGGATGGGGCGGATATCATCGGCAAGCCCGGCCAGGTCGGCTATATGCTGCAGAAGGATCTCCTGCTGCCCTGGCGCACGGTGCTCGGCAATATCACCCTTGGCGCCTCGCTGACCCGCGGGGCGACCGCCGCGGACCGCGCCCATGCCGCCGAGCTTGCCCGCCATTACGGCCTCGGCGATTTCCTCCGCCATTATCCGCGCGCACTCTCGGGCGGAATGCGCCAGCGGGTGGCGCTGATGCGCACCATCGCCGCCGGGCGGGATCTCATGCTGCTGGACGAGCCCTTCGGCGCGCTCGACAGCCAGACCCGCATCGGCATGCAGCAATGGCTGCTGACGATCTGGAAGGAACTCCGCCGCACCGTGATGTTCGTGACGCATGATGTGGACGAGGCGATCTTCCTGGCCGATCGCGTCGTCGTCATGCTGCCGCGCCCGGGGCGAATCGGCTGGATCGAGACGATCGACATCCCCCGCCCGCGCACCATGGAATGCCTGACCTCGGAGAGTTTCGTGCGAACCAAGCGGCGGATCATGGAAATGCTCTATAGCGAGGCGACGTTGCAGGGCGTGCCCGGCGGCCGCGCGGTGCCGGCATGAGCGGGGAAGCCGCGCCGCTGCGCGAATACGGCCGCCATGTCGGGCTCTGGCTCCTCGCCATCGCTCTCATCTTCGTCGGCTGGAAGCTCGTCCTCGTCATCAGCGGCCTGCCGGCCTATGTGATCCCCACCCCGGGCGAGGCCTTCCGCGTCATCATCCAGAATGCCGGGCTGATGCGCGCGCTCGCCTGGCAGACGATCACCGAGACCTTCTACGGCTATGTCGCCGGGGCGCTGATCGGCGTGCTGCTGGCCGTGCTCATGGCGCAGATCCCGATCGTCCACCGCCTGCTCTACCCGGCGCTCGTCACCTCGCAAGCCGTGCCGATCGTCGCGATCGCGGCGCCGCTCGTCATCATCTTCGGCTTCGGGCTGACGCCGAAACTCATCATCGTCGCCTGGATCGTGTTCTTCCCCGTGGTCGTCAACGTGCTCGACGGGCTGGCCAGCGTCGATCCCGATCAGGTCAATCTCGCGCGCCTGCTCGGCGGCACGCGGCTGCGCACCTTTCTCATCGTGCGCCTGCCGGCGGCGATCGGGCCGCTCTTCTCCGGCCTCAAGATCGGCGCCTCCTATGCGGTCACCGGCGCGGTGATCGGCGAATGGACCGCCTCCGCCCATGTCGGCCTCGGCACCTATCTCCTCACCGCCAATGCCCAGATGAATACCGCCGGCGTCTACGGCGCCATGCTCCTGCTGACGGCGATCGGCATCGGCTCCTTCATCCTCGTCGTCGTCATCGAGCATTTCGCGACCCCCTGGCGCAGCCGCGCGACCGCCCCCGGCTATTTCGGCGCCAAGGTTCCACCCGCCTCTCCCGCCACCCCCGCACAACAGAAGGTCTGAGATGAAGCACCTCTCCCTCCTCGCCCGCCTGGCCGCCGGCACGGCCGCCGCCGGCGCCCTGCTCCTCGGCCTACCGCAGATCGCGCCGCCCGCGCAGGCGGCGGACCTCACCAAGGTCCGCTTCGTCTATGACTGGGTGACGCCCGATTTCGAACTGATCCCGACCGCGGTCGCCCAGGCCGAGGGCTTCTACAAGGCGGCGGGGCTGGATGTGACGACGCTCTTCCCGCCGAACAATTCCACCACCGTGCGCATGCTGGGCGCCGGCCAAGGCGATATCGGCTATGATCCGGTGACGGACGTGGTCTTCGCCGTGGCCCAGGGCATCCCCATCACCTCGGTCGCGGTCTATTCGCAGTCGAACAATTGCGGCCTCTTCGGCCCGCCGGGCACGACGATCGACCTCTCGAAGCTCAAGGGCAAGAAGATCGGCATCTATACCGACAGCTGGACCAAGGCGATGATGCCCTACATCCTCGAAAAGGCCGGCGTCACCGAGAACGACGTGCAGCAGATCATCGCGACCGATGACGACATTCCGATGATGCTGACCGGCAAGATCGACTATGCGAGCAACTGCTCCAACTACGCGCTCGCCGATGTCGTGCCGCAGCTCAAGAAGGAGCCGGCGCAGCTCGTCGGCAGCGCGGCCGGCCTGCCCGATGTTCCGGTCTGGGACTATACCGTGATGAAGCCCTATGCCGAAGCGCATGCGGCGGTGGTGAAGGGCTTTCTCGCCGCGACCGAGAAGGGCATGATCTGGGCGACCGAGCATCCGGACGCCGCGGTCGCCGATCTCCTCAAGCTCTACCCGAGCGCGGGGGACAAGGCCTACAACACGGTCGGCTGGAAGGCGACGATCCCCTATCTCAAGGGGCCGCAGGGCTATTTCGTGCAGACCGACGCGCAGTGGACGGCGATCCCCGAGGCGCTCGCCAAGACCAAGCAGATCGACAAGGTGCTGCCGCCGGCGAGCTACTACACCAATGCCTATCTGAAATAGGCCCGCGCCCGAAGCCCCGACGCGAAGGGAACGGCCGCCATGCCGCCACGCCGGATCATCCTCGATTGTGACCCCGGCGTGGACGATGCGCTGGCCATCCTGCTCGCCCTCGCCGCGCCCGAGGCGGTGCGGATCGAGGCGATCACCACGGTCGTCGGCAATGTCATGCTGCCGAGCACAACGGCGAATGCGCTGCGCGTGCTCGCCCTGGCCGGGCGGCCGGATATCCCGGTCTTCGCGGGCTGCCCGCGCCCGATCATGGCGCCCGTCGAACGGCGGGCTTCCGTGCATGGCGGCGACGGGCTCGGCGATATCGGCCTGCCGCCGCCCGCCCGGGCCGCCGAGGCCGAGCATGGGGTGGATGCCCTCATCCGCCTCATCCGGGCCAATCCGGGGGCGATCACCCTCTGCCCGATCGGGCCGATGACCAACCTTGCCGTCGCCCTGATCAAGGCACCCGATATCGCGCCGCTGATCCGCGAGATCGTCTGCATGGGCGGCGCCGCCTTCCGCCCCGGCAACGTGACGCCGAGTGCCGAGTTCAACTTCTGGATCGACCCGGAAGCGGCGCGGATCGTGCTCGCCGCCGGCGTGCCGCTCACCATGTTCGGGCTGGACGTGACGGGCGAGGCCCTCATCACCGAGGCCTGGATGGCGGAGACCGAGGCGCTGGGGGGCGCGGTCTCGCGCGCCGCCATCGCCATGCTGCGCAGCTATGGGCTGGGCGATCCCTGCCTGCATGATCCTTGCGTCATCGCCCATCTCATCGAGCCTAGGCTCTTCACCGGCGTCGATGCCTTCGTCACGGTCGAAACGGCGGGCCTCGCCCGCGGCCAGAGCATCGCGGCGATTGCCGAGCGCCATCGCGCCGGGCGGGCGGCCAATGCCCGAGTCGTCACCGGCCTCGATGCGCCGCGGCTCTTCGCCCTCATGCGCAAGCGGCTGCTCAGCCTGGATTGAAGACGCCGCCCGCTTCGTCGCGCTTGCACCGCCGCGAGAGGCACGCCAATCTCATGGCCATGGATGGTGTCGTCAGCCTTTCCAACATTCGCGAAGACCGGTTCTGGGCGGTGGTCGCCTCCGTCGGGCGCACCCGCCGCATCGCCGAGATCTTCTCCAGCCGCGATGCGGCGCTGGCGGACCGGGCTTGGCGCGAGGCGCAGGTGCGGGCCTATGCCGGCTTCCTGCGGACCAGCCGCCAGCCGCCGCCGAACTACTCGGTGGTGCCGATGAAGCGGTCCGAACTGCCGAAATCCTGGCGCCCACTGCCGGCACTCGGCTTCCTGCGCGGCCAATTCTTCTGATCGGCCGAGGCTTGTGCAGCACGAGGACGGCCTGCCCCTCGCGCGCCCCTCCATCCCCGGCGGGCTTGTTCGGGCGATACGGAAGATGAGGCCGTCAGCAGGCTTGGGCCGATCGGCCAAGACCGGCGAGGCCGGCGAGGCGCGGCGCGTTCAGCCCTCGCCGTCGGCCTCGTAAGGGGGCGGCTCCTCACCCTCCACCAACATGGCTTCGATCGCGGCGATCTGCGCTGCCCGACGCTTATGGGCCGGGCGCGGTGGCCGCTTGCGCTTGCGGCCGCCCTCGGCCGGGGCCGCGCCCTCAGCCTCGGCTGCCGTAGGCGTGCTTGCGGAAACGGGCATCGGTGAGAGCGGCAGCACCTCAGGCGAAGGTTCCGGCACCAGCTTGGCCGCCGGCGGCGCCGGGGCTTCGGGCGGCGCTGGCGGGCGGCCACGCGATGACCGGCGCGCCTTTGGGGTAGCAGGCTCGGGCGGCGGAGCAGGCATCGCCGCCTCCGCGGCTTCCGCCGCGGCAGCCTCGGGCAGGGCGTCCTCAGCCACCACCTCTTCGGCCTCCACCTCTTCGGTCACAACGCTCTCAACCGCAACCTCCTCGGCCATCATGTCGGGCGCTTCGGGAAGCGCTGAGCGCCGCGGCGCTGGCCGCTTCCTGCCCACGGCGACGGCTCCGCGCGGCTCCGCCACAGCGATCGCAGAGGCGCCCGCTATGGCCGCGTCAGGCTTCGCCATTCCCTGGCGTTGCAGCTCGGTCATCAAGGCGTCGATCTGGAGCGCGAGCCGCGCCGCCTCGACCGGGGTAAGGCGGTGATGCGCGAGATAGGCATCCAGAATTCGCCGCGCGGCCAGCGCCGCGGGAGACAGGGCGGAGGGAAGATCGGCGGAAAGGTGAGACGGCACGACAGGCGCTCCGGTCAGCAGGACGGACGGGGTAGCCCTTTTGCGGCAGTGCGGCGTAAAGAGCCACCCCCCTTTAGCCAAACCATCCCCGGCGAGGATGCAAGGCGGGATGCGCGGTTCGCCTCCCGCCCCCGGCCTTCAGGCGGCATCCATCTCCAGGCTCGCGAGGTCGAGCGGCTGGATCGAGAACCAGACCGGCTCGGCGCTGCCAGCCCCCGCCCGCAGGATGGGCTTGATCGCCGAGAGCAGATCATCGAGCGAGCGAAAGGGCGTCGTCGTTTCATCGCCATCCGGCATGCGCATCACCAGGCCGAAGCCGGGCTTGGCGCGGCTGGCGCCGATGCCCCGCTCGGCCATGGTGGGCAAGCGGGCGCCCCCGGCTGAGGCGCCCCCGGCTGAGGCGCCCTCGGCTGAGGCGCGGCCGGCTGAGGCACGGCCGGCCGCAGGCTCGGGGCGCGCGGTCGCACCGAACCGGAGGATCTGCGGCGCCGCCACTTCCGGTACCGCCGGCTCCGCTGGCGGCGCTACCGAGGCCGCGCATTCAAGCGCCGCTGGCAGAGACGTCTCCGGTTCCCCTGCGGCAGGCGCATCCTCGGCCGGCTGGGGCTCACTGCCAAGCAAAACGGGGCCGAGCGCGAGGGGCGCCTGGGCGGCGGCACGGGGCGCCGCGCCCTCCTGCTCGCGCCGCACGCGGCCAAGCAGGGCGTAGATCGCCGCCGGGGTCACGCCGAAGGCGGCCGCGATCTCTCGCACCGGGCGCCGCTCCTCCTCCACCATGGCCAGAATGCGCGGCTGATCCTCTTTCTTCAGGCGGGCCATCCTTCTCTCCTTTCCCGGCGCGGCGGGCATCTCGAACAGGAACATAACAAGAACACATCAGGCAGGGAGGGAGGCTCTGTCAAGCGGCATCTCGCCGCCCCGCCGCCTCAGCCGCCGCAGCCGCGCGGATGATCGCCGCCGAACAGCCCATCGAGCAGGAAGCCCACCTTCTGCAACAGCCCCGCGTCGAGCTTGCCGCTGACATCCCGGAAGGGCCCTGCCACCACCACCGGCACGGAAACCCTGGCACCCGCCACCTCGGCCTGCGGGTGCAGCCGCAGCGCCACCTGTTCCCGCCCGAAATCTACCTGCCCCGCGCCTTGGACATTAAGATAAGTGCTGTTGAGCGCGATCTGGCTGAACTCGCCGATACCCTTCTCGAACCGCCCGGCGAGCGACAGGCAGCGGATAGCCGCCTGCCCGCTGGCCGGCACCTGGATGCTGAGCGCCGAGAGCGCCGCCCCGGCGATCATCCTCAGCGCCGCATTGCTGATGCTGCCCGCGCCCATCCGGGCGGCGAGGCTGCCCGAAAGCGAGGCCGCGAGATCATGCGGGCTCTCCCCCGCCGCGCTCAGCTCGGCATTGACCGCGAGGCGCCCGGCAGCTGGGCCCGGCAGATGCAGGCGATAGATGACGAAGCCGAGCGGCAGGTCCGGCGCATGCAGGCTGAGATGCAGCTGCGGCACCCGCGCAGCGGCATTGGCCGTCAGCCCCATCTCCAGCGGGCCGCCCGGCAGGCCGATGCCCATCCGGTCGATCGCGAGGCGGCCATCCTTGAGATGGACGGAAAGCCCGACGTTCCGCCACGCCTGCCCCTGGAAGGTCATCGCCTGGATGGCGGCGGACACGGCGAGGACCGGCCCCCGCAGGCTCGCCCAAGGCAGGGCGGCGCGCGAGAAGACCGGCCCCCGCGCGCGGGCCGCGGCCGCCTTCGCCCGCGCGGCCGACGTCTCCCCCGCCGGCTGGCCGAGGCTGATGCCAAGGGCGCGCAGCAGCGCATCGAGATCGAGCCGCGTGGCGGTGAGCTTGGCGCTCACATCCACCCCGCCGCCGAGGCCGAAGCTCGCATCGCCGGCGATATCGGCCTCCCGCGCCGCGAGATGCCCGCCGGTGATGCTGAGGCGCTTCAGATCCGACGGGATCGAGACATGGCCCTCGAAGCCGGCATGGGTCAGCGCCGGCAGGCCGGGCGAGATGAGGCGGCGCAGGCGGGCGAGTTCCGGCGCCGAGAGGCTGACCGCGCCATCGAAGCCAGCGAAGGCGGTGGTATCGAGCGCGAGATCGCCGGAGAGCGCGAGGCGCGCCGGGTCGGTCGCCAGCGCGGTCGCCTTCAGGGTCACCGGCACGCGGTTCGGCCCGTCCAGATGCTGCGGCACGCCGATGGCACCGGCGAGCGTGAAGGGCGTCTTCTGATAGGCGCCGGCACCGTCGAAGCGCGCGGTGCCGCCGGGCTTGTCGAGCGTGACATGCACGGCGCCGAGCGTCAGCCCCGGGATCAGCCGGGTGAGATCGGCGCCGGTGAAGGCGAGCGCGGTCTTGCCGATCACGGGGATATCGCCGCGCTGCGGCCCGTTGCGGATCTCGGTCGCGAAGCTGAGGCCCTGGACGGGCGGCAGGCGCATCGGCGCGTAGAGCGCGTTCAGCCTGTCGAGCGCGGGAGCCGCGGCCCGCACACTGAGATCGAAATCCCCGCCCAGACTCACCTGCCCGGCGGCATGGGCGGTCGCCCCCTCGCCCGCGAAATCGAGCGTCGCGTTCCACGGGTCGCTCGGCCGGCCGGTCGGCGTCGCGGCGAAATTGAGGGTGAAGGGCGCGTAATCGCCATAGACCAGGGTGGAGGTGAGCCGCACCGGCCCGTGCTTCTGCGCCTGGCGGATATCGAGCTGACGAATGCCGATCACATTGGTGCGCGCGGGCAGGCGGAAGGTCACCATGCCGTTGGTGATGCGGACGGTATGGAGTGCCAGGGTAAAGCCGCGCGCGGCGGCCGGCGGCTTGGGGGCCGGCGCGGCGGGTGCCGCGCCCTCCGGCTTGAACAGCCAGTTCGGCCGGTGGTCCACCTCCTCGAACAGGATGTTCGGCCCGATGAGGGTGAGATCCGTAATATCGACCTGCCGCCACAGCAGCGCGAGGAGCGAGACGCGCGCCTTGAAGCCATCGAGGCGGATCATGTCCGGGCGGCTGCCGCCCGGCAGATTGCCGAGCGTCACCCCCGTCGCCTCAATCACCGGCCAGAGGGAGCGCGAGACATGGATGGGCCCGGCGATGATCAGCTGCCGCCCGGTGGCCTTCTGCACCACGGCTTCGATTTCGGGCTTCCAATCGTTCGGGTCAAAGAGCGTGACCGCGGTGCCGAGCAGCCCGAGCGGGAGCAGGATGAGAACGGCGACCGCCGCCAGAAGCCAAGCCCGTCGAGACAATCCCGCTCCCCTCACCCGCCGCGCCCGCGCGGAGGGCGGGGCCTGCCGGTTATGAGGGAGGGCGCGCGGATTGCGCAAGGATCGGCGCGTGCGGATAGCGAAAGGCCGGGCATGGCGGTACTCCGCCCTGCCCGGCCCGATGGCGCGGCGAGGCCGCACCCTTGCGCGCGGCCTCAGCCGCCGCCTGGCCGCCCGGTCAGGAGAGCGGGGGCCGCCCCGTCACGCGCGATAGGCGGGCAGCCTCCGGTCCCCGGGCTAGCCAAGGCTCAGGCGAGATCGAAGCGATCGAGGTTCATCACCTTCGTCCAGGCGGCGACGAAATCCTGGACGAATTTCGCCTCCGCATCACGCTCGGCATAAACCTCGGCCACCGCCCGCAGGATCGAGTTGGAGCCGAAGACGAGATCGGCCCGCGTGCCGCGCCACTTGGCCGCACCGCTCGCCCGGTCCCGCCCCTCATAGACGCCCTCTTCGCCTTCGACCGCCTTCCACTCGGTCCGCATGTCGAGCAGGTTCACGAAAAAGTCAGTCGTGAGCTGGCCGGGGCGATCGGTCAACACACCGGTGGAGGAGCGGTCATAGGTCGCGCCGAGGGCCCGCATGCCGCCGAGCAGTACCGTCATCTCGGGCGCCGTCAGCGTCAGCAGCTGCGCCTTGTCGAGCAGCACCTGCTCGGCATCGGCGCGATGCTCGTCGCGCACATAGTTGCGGAAGCCGTCGCCGATCGGCTCCAGCACGGCGAAGGATTCCGTGTCGGTCTGCTCCTGGCTCGCATCCGTGCGCCCAGGCGCGAAGGGCACGCTCACCGCATGGCCAGCATCGGCCGCCGCCTTCTCGATCGCGGCAGAACCCGCGAGCACGATGAGATCCGCGAGCGAAACTTTCTGGCCGCCCGGCACACGGGCGTTGAAATCCTTCTGGATGCCTTCAAGCACGCCGAGCACGCGGGCGAGTTCCGCCGGCTGGTTGACCGCCCAATCCTTCTGCGGGCTGAGGCGGATGCGCGCGCCGTTGGCGCCGCCGCGCTTATCCGATCCGCGGAAGGTCGAGGCGGAGGCCCAGGCGGTGAGCACGAGATCACGCACCGAAAGGCCCGAGGCGAGCACCCGCGCCTTGAGATCGGCAACCTCGGCCGCGCCCACCAGCGGATGATCGGCGGCCGGCACCGGATCCTGCCAGATGA
Organism: Acidisoma sp. C75; assembly: GCF_054665095.1. Classification (NCBI taxonomy): domain Bacteria; kingdom Pseudomonadati; phylum Pseudomonadota; class Alphaproteobacteria; order Acetobacterales; family Acidocellaceae; genus Acidisoma; species Acidisoma sp. C75. Next base: position 373,444 of record NZ_BAAFHD010000001.1, on the reverse strand, counting down.
GTTCCTCGGCCGGCACTTCGGGGCCGAGATAGCGGGCCCGCGGCCCCATGTCGCGATGCGTCAGCTTGAACCAGGCGCGGGCGAAGGCATCCGCGAACTGCTCCGGATTTTCGTAGAAGCGGCGCGAGATCTCGCGATAGGACGGGTCGGTGACGAGGGCGATATCGCTCGTCAGCATCGCCGGCGCATGGCGCTTGGCCGGATCATGGGCATCGGGCACCGTGCCTGCGCCCGCCTCGCCCTTCGGCTTCCATTGATGGGCGCCGGCCGGGCTCTTCGTCAGCTCCCATTCGTAGCTGAAGAGATGATGGAAGTAGTCGTTGCTCCACTGCGTCGGCTTCGTCGTCCAGGTCACTTCGAGGCCGCTGCTGATGGTATCGCCGCCATGGCCGGAGCCGTAGCTGCTGTGCCAGCCAAGGCCCATCGCTTCCAGTGGCGCCGCTTCCGGCTCGGGCCCGACGAGGCCGGCATCGCCCGCCCCATGGGTCTTGCCGAAGGTATGGCCGCCGGCGATCAGCGCCACCGTCTCCTCGTCATTCATCGCCATCCGCGCGAAGGTTTCGCGAATGTCGCGCGCCGAGGCCAGCGGATCGGGGTTGCCGTTGGGCCCTTCGGGATTGACGTAGATGAGGCCCATCTGCACCGCGGCCAGCGGGTTCTCAAGGTCGCGCTCGCCGCTGTAGCGCTTGTCGCCGAGCCAGGTGTCCTCGCTGCCCCAATAGACGTCCTGATCCGGCTCCCACACATCGGCGCGGCCCGCCGCGAAGCCGAAGGTCTTGAAGCCCATGGATTCGAGGGCGACATTGCCGGTGAGGATGAGAAGATCGCCCCAGGAGATCTGCTTGCCGTATTTCTGCTTGATCGGCCAGAGCAGGCGGCGCGCCTTATCGAGATTGACATTGTCGGGCCAGCTGTTGAGCGGCGCGAAACGCTGCTGGCCGGAGCCTGCGCCGCCGCGCCCGTCGCCCGTACGGTAAGTGCCGGCGCTGTGCCAGGCCATGCGGATGAAGAAGGGCCCGTAATGCCCGAAATCCGCCGGCCACCAGGGCTGGCTATCCGTCATCAGCGCGTGCAGATCACGCTTCAGCGCGGCGTAATCGAGCTTCTTGAACTCCTCGGCATAGTTGAACGCCTCGCCGAGCGGGTTCGAGAGCGGGCTGTGCTGATGCAGAAGGCCGACATTGAGCTGCTTCGGCCACCAATCCCGGTTGGAGCGCAGGCCGAACAATGCCGTCCGCACCGCACCGTGAACAACGGGGCACTGCCCCCCCGTCGGGCTACCTGTTCCGTCCATGTTTCCTCCTCAGCATTTCGCGCTCATGTCGCGCTTGCCGGGTCCGGCAGGCATCGGGCCGGCGCGGCAAGCTTGTCCGAACCGAAGCGTCAGAGCCTCCGGTTCGCTGGCTTGCGCAGGCTAGCAGAAGCACCGGAATGAAAGAAGCCTAAGAAATACAATCGTTCTGATAGACAACGCCTATACCGCGACGCAGCAAGGCCTCGCCGTAGAAGATATCATCACATCGTCACGCGCTTTCCTGGTCTGGCCCTGGGTCATTTTGTTTTTTTATCATAATGATCTGGCCGCGGGATCTTCTTAGCATCGGATCGTCCCGTTGGCAGATCACGACCGGTCGCGGCGCCCTTGGCGCGATGACGCGCAGATCAGATTACTGTTTCGGTGAGCGGGCATCACGCAGGCGCTTGCAATTAGCAGCCATTATGGGAAGCTCGGCGCCGGGCGCCTGCCTGCACGCGGCAAGACGGTTCAGAAAAATCGCAGGCGGCGGGAGACGGTGATGAACACCAGCACCTTGCGCTACCTTCTGGCGATCGTCGATACCGGCAGCTTCGGCCGCGCCGCCGCCCTCTGCCGCGTCAGCCAGCCGACGCTGTCCGTGCAGGTGCGCAAGCTCGAAGAGACGCTCGGCGTCACCCTGCTCGAACGCCATACCCGCATGGTGATCCCAACGCCCGCCTGCCACCGCATCCTCGGCCATATGCGCGCGGCGGTGGCGGCGGCGGACCGCATCCTGGCCGAAGCACAGCGCGAGCAAGACCCGCTGGCCGGCCGCCTCCGCCTCGGCATCATCCCGACGCTCGCTCCCTATCTTCTGCCGCTGGTCTTCGCGCCGCTGCGCGCGGCCTTCCCCGCCCTCGCCTTCGAGCCCTGGGAGGAGCAGACGGCCACGCTGCTTCGCCTGCTCCGCGCGCATGAGCTTGATGCCGCCCTCCTCGCAAGCGATGCGGAGGGGAGCGATCTTATCGCCCGCCCGCTCTTCACCGAGGGCTTTCTCGCAGCCCTGCCGCCCGGCCATCCGCTCGCCAGCCGCCCGCATGTCGCCGAAGAGGATCTCGCACCCGATATCCTGTTGCTCGCCGAAGGCCATTGCCTGCGCGAACAGGTGGTCGCCGCCTGCGGTGGGGAACGGGGAGCCGCCTCCGGCGCGCTCCGCGCGGCGAGCCTGCCGACGCTCCTCAACATGGTCGCCGCCGGCTACGGCACCACCTTGATCCCGGCGCTCGCGGCGCGGGCCGCGGAGGATATCGGCGTGATGCTGCGGCCGCTCGCCCGCCACACGCAGCGGCAGGTCTCGATCGTCTGGCGGACGCATTTTCCCCGTGAAGCGGCGATCGAGGGGCTCGGCCGGGTGATCAGCGGCCAGGTCGGCGCGGCGCTGGCCGCCCGCGCGCCGGCAGCCTGAGGGCCCGCGCCCGCGCCCCCTTCAGCCGCTGATCACGAAGGCCGGCAGATGCCCCTGCCAGAGCACCGGGCCCTTGGGCAGGCCGGTCGGCGAGCCGCCCTTCTGTTCGAGGCTGATCATCAGCTCCATCGGCCCGCGCGCGGCGGCCGGCAGGGTCACGCGGTCACCCGTCACCCGCAGCAGGCTGACCGGGCGTGGCACCTTCGCCCCATCCGGCAACATCCAGAGTTCGAGGCTCTGCGCATCCGAAACCGCGATATGCTGGAGCGGGCGGAGGGACAGCGTCTTGTCGCTTCCCGCGGCAACGAGCCAGGCAGGCGCGCCGCCGGCGGGCGGCACCATCACCGCGCTCGCCAGTGGCACCGGCGGCATCAGCGGCGCCGGCGGCCCGCGCAGGAGCACGATCACCGCCATCGCGGCGGCGAGCGCGAAGCCCGTGGCCGTCGCGCCGCGCCAGAAGCCAAGCCGGTCGAGCAGGCTCGGGCGGCGGGCGGCGCCGGCCCGCGGCTCCGCGAGCGGCACGGGGCTCAGCCCGCAGCTTTCCACGATGCGCGGCCAGAGGCTTTCCGGCGCCGGGCTTTCGGCGACGAGGCGGGCGAGCGGGCTCAGCCGCTGCTCCCAATCAGCGATCGCTGCCGCGAAGGCGGCATCCCGCTCGGAACGTGCGGCCGCGGCCGCACGTTCCGCCCCTTCCAGCACGCCGAGGGCGTATTCAGCCGCCAGCACATCATCCTCGTCCCCCGCGCCGCTCATGCTTCGAGGCACCGCTTGAGGCTCGCGAGCGAGCGCCGGATCCAGGATTTGACGGTGCCGAGCGGCGTGCCGGTCTTATCGGCAATTTCGCTATGGGAAAGACCGTCGGCATAGGCCTGCATGAGGAGGCGGCGCCGGTCCGGCTCCAACTCATCAAGGCAGCGGCGGAGGGCGGCGCCCTCATCGCTCGATTCGAGAAGGGCGAGCGCGCTCGGGCTCTCATCCTCCTGCTCCGGCGGCTCGTAGCCGCCCTGCTCGCGCGAGCGGCGGCGGGTGATGTCAAGCGCGCGATAGCGCAGGATGCTGATGAGCCAGGCGGCGGCGGCGCCTTTGGCGGGGTCGAAGCGCACCGCCTGGTTCCACACCTGCACGAAGGCATCATGCGTCGCATCCGCGGCAAGCGCCGGGTCGCGCGTGATGCGCAGCGCCAGGCCGTGCAGCCGGGAGGATTGCGAGTCGTAGAGGCTGCGGAATGCCGCCCGATCGCCCGAGGCGCAGCGAAGCAGAAGGGCGGTCAGATCCCCGTCCCTCAACTCCTGCGCGAGGCCTTGCCGTGTAGCCAGAGCCGGACCCCCCCCGATGCCGCGCGCAGGGCGCGCATAAGCCAAGGCCCGCATATTGCCTGGGCGGCGGCGGGTGGCAAGCCGGCTTCTCGCATCAAGGGCGAAGAATGCCATCGCGGGCATGTCCGATCCGTGGTTGCGGCGGACCGATTTCCGCCAGCATCCCCTTTACGCATCGGCGCCCCGGGCGGATGCCGCGAGGGCCAGCATGCCCGCGATGTCGCAATGCTGGGCGAGGTGATCGGCGAGGGTATCGAGGGCGGCCATCACCTCCGCCCGATGGCCGCGCGGCGCGTGGCCGAGCTGGAAGCGCGCGCGCCAGGCGGCGCGCTGCCGGTCGTCCTCGAACAGCCCATGCACGTAGCTGCCGAGCACCCGGCCATCGGCCGATGCCGCGCCATCGAGCCGCCCATCGCCGAGGCGCACCAGCGGGCGGCGGCAATCCGGCCCGAAGCTGCGGCCCATATGGATTTCATAGCCGGTGAAGGGCGCGCCATCGGCGATGGTCTCGCCCGCCACCTCGGCGAGGCGCTTCGGCCCTTCGAGCACAGTCTCGATATCGAGCAGGCCGAGGCCGGGAACGGCGCCGGGCGGCCCCTCGATGCCATCGGGGTCGGCGATGCGCCGGCCGAGCATCTGGTAGCCGCCGCAGAGGCCGAGGATGCGGCCGCCCCGCCGCGCATGGGCGAGGAGATCGGCCTCCCAGCCATAGGCCCGCAACGCGGCGAGATCGGCGATCGTGGTTTTGGAGCCGGGGAGGATGACGAGATCGGTCTCGGGCGGCAGCGGCGCGCCATCGCGCAGCAGGCGCAGCTCGATATCGGGCTCCGCGGCAAGCGGATCGAGATCGTCGAAATTGGCGATGCCGGGCAGCACCGGCACGGCGATGCGGAGCAGCGCCCCCGCCTTCGGCGGGAGGGTGGCGAGGTCGGCCGCATCCTCGGCCGGCAGCCGCGCGGCGGCGCCGAGATGCGGCACCAGGCCGAAGCTCGGCCAGCCGGTGCGCTCGGCGATGAAGCGCATGCCCTCGGCGAAGAGCGTCGCATCCCCGCGCATGCGGTTGACGATAAAGCCGCCGATGCGTGCGGCATCGGCGGCCGGCAGCACCGCCCGGGTGCCGACGAGGCTCGCGATGACGCCGCCGCGGTCGATATCGCCGACGAGGACGACCGGCACGCCCGCGGCTTCGGCGAAGCCCATATTGGCGATGTCATGGGCGCGGAGATTGACCTCGGAAGCGCTGCCCGCCCCTTCCACGAGCACGATATCGGCCTCGGCGCTGAGGCGCGCGAAGCTCTCCAGCACGCGGGGGAGCAGCTGCGGCTTGAGCCGCTGATACTCCGCCGCCCTTGCCTGGCGCCAGACCTGCCCCTGCACCACGATCTGCGCGCCGACCTCGCTTTGCGGCTTGAGCAGCACGGGGTTCATATGGACTGAGGGCGCGACGCCGGCGGCCAGCGCCTGGAGGGCCTGGGCGCGGCCGATCTCGCCGCCCTCGGCGGTCACGGCGGCGTTGTTGGACATGTTCTGCGGCTTGAAGGGCCGCACGCGCAGCCCCCGCCGGGCGAGCAGCCGGCAGAGCCCGGCGGTGAGCAGGGATTTGCCGACGCTCGACCCCGTGCCTTGCAGCATCAATGCGCGTGTCATGCCGCCCGCCTGTCGATCCGCCTCAAACGCGCGTCACCAGACCCGCCTCACCCCGCTCCGAAGCGGCCGGATTTCGGGAAGCCCACCGGCGGCTGGCGGCCGGTCTGCGCCCGGGTGCCGAGCCAGTCCCGCAGATTGGTCTCGGTCCGCGTCCGCTCGCCGGATTTCCAGGAAAGCCCGTCCGCCAGGCGGAAGACGCGGATATCGGCCACTCCACCGTCCTTGTACTTCTGCAACTGCACGCCCATGCCCCGCGCCATCTCGGGCACCTGATCGAGCGGGAAGATCAGCAGCTTGCGGTTCTCGCCGATGATCGCGAGATGGTCGGCCGCGCCCACCGGCTGGGCCAGCGCCAGCTCCTCCCCGGGCTTGACGGTCATCACCTGCTTGCCGGCGCGGCGCTCGGCCAGGAGATCCTCGGCGCTGACGATGAAGCCGCGGCCGGGCGAGGAGACGAGCAGGTATTTCGCCCCCGCCACATGGGTGAAGAGGGTGACGACCTCGTCCTCGTTGCCGAATTCGGCAATGAGGCGGATCGGCTGCCCATCGCCCCGGCCGCGCGGAATGTCATTCGCCTTCAGCGTATAGGCCCGCCCATTGGTCGCGAGCAAAGTGAGCTTGTCCACCGTCTCGCAGGCGAGCAGCAGGCGGAGCCCGTCCCCCTCCTTGAAGCGCAGTTCGGCATCGGGGGCGACGGCACCCTTCACCGCGCGGATCCAGCCTTTCTTGGAGAGGATCACGGTGATCGCCTCGCGTTCCACGAGCGCCGTCTCGTCGATGGTGACGGCGGCGGGCGGCGCGCCGATGAGGCTGCGGCGGCGCCCGAGCGGCCCATCCCCGAACCGGGTGCGGATGCCTTCCAGCTCGCTCACGATCCGGTCCCAGCGGCGCCCCTCATCGGCCAGCAACGCGCGCAGCTCCTTGCCTTCCTTGGAGAGGGATTTGTGCTCCTTGCGGATCTCCACCTCCTCCAGCCGCCGCAGCGAGCGGAGCCGCATGTTGAGGATCGCTTCCGCCTGAAGATCGGAGAGATCGAAGGCCGCCATCAGCGCGGGCTTCGGCTCATCCTCCTCGCGGATGATGCGGATGACCTCATCGAGATTGAGATAGACCGCGAGATAGCCATCGAGAATTTCGAGCCGCCGCTCGATCGCGGCGAGCCGGTGGCGGCTGCGGCGGGTCAAGACCTCGTGGCGATGATCGAGCCAGGCGCGCAGCACCTCCCGCAGCGGCATCACCCGCGGCGTGCGGCTGGCATCGAGGACGTTCATGTTGAGCGGAAAGCGGGTTTCGAGGGCAGAAACGCGGAACAGGCTTTCCATCAGCATCGCCGGCTCGATGCTGCGGGTCTTGGGTTCCAGCACGATGCGCACCTGCTCGGTGCTCTCGTCCCGAATATCGGCGAGGAGCGGCAGCTTCTTCTCCTCCATCGCCTGGGCGATCTGCTCGATGAGGCGGCTCTTCTGCACCTGGTAGGGGATTTCCGAGATGACGACGGACCAGGTGCCGTGCTTTCCCTGCTCCACCGTCCAGCGCGCACGGATGCGAAAGCCGCCGCGCCCGGTCTCGTAGGCCTGCAGCAGCGCCGCGCGGTCCTCGACGATCTCGCCGCCCGTCGGGAAATCCGGCCCCGGCATGAAATGCAGAAGCTCTTCCGTGCTGGCGTCCGGCTTGCGGATGAGCAGGATCGCCGCGGCGCAGACCTCGGCCGCGTTATGGGGGGGGATGGAGGTCGCCATGCCGACCGCGATGCCGGCCGCGCCATTGGCGAGCAGGTTCGGGAAGTTGCCGGGCAGCACCAGCGGCTCCTGCTCCTCGCCGTCATAGGTCGGGCGGAAATCGACCGCATCCTGGTCGATCCCTTCCAGCAGGGCCTGGGCCACCTCGGTGAGGCGCGCTTCGGTGTAGCGCATGGCGGCGGCGTTATCGCCGTCGATATTGCCGAAATTCCCCTGGCCCTCGATGAGTGGGTAGCGGACGGAGAAATCCTGCGCGAGGCGGACCATCGCCTCGTAGATCGAGGCGTCGCCATGCGGATGGAACTTACCCATCACGTCGCCCACCACGCGGGCGCATTTCTTGAAGCCCGAGCTCGGATCGAGCCTGAGCTGCTGCATGGCGTAGATCAGCCGGCGATGCACGGGCTTCAGCCCGTCCCGCACATCGGGCAGGCTGCGGGACATGATGGTGGAAAGCGCATAGGCGAGGTAGCGGTCGCTCAAGGCGCCGGCGAGCGGCGCTTCCTCGATATGGCCTGCGAGATCGTCAGGCATCTGGGTCTCCGGTCGTCATCCTCGGTGGCGCGGCCGGCGGCTCGGGAAGGCCGAGCCGCGCCTCGACCATCTGATAGAGATGCAGGCGGGCTTGGGGAAGCGGCCGGTGGTGATGGCCGAAGGCATCGCGCTCCAGGAAATGGCCGGTCAGGCGCAGCGCATCCCGCCAATCCTCCGCCCCCTCGGCCGGCCGGTTGGCGCCGGGGCAGAGAAAGGCGGGCAGCGGCAGCAGCCGCGGGCCCCAGCCACCCGCCGCCGTGGCCGTCACCGCGCGGCCGGTGCGCGGCGATACATAGGCGAGCCCCTGCCGCTCCCCCGTCACCGCGCAGGCGGAGAGATCGAGCCCGTAGCCGAGATCGGCGAGCAGCGTCAGCTCATAGGCGGCCAGATCGCCGGGGCTCGCGTGGTGCGTCGCGATACGGGGGAGGAGGTGCAGCAGCGCCGCGAAACTCGCGCCATGCGGCTCATGCTCGGGCAGCGCCCCGGCGGAGACCGCGCAGGCCGCGCGCAGCAGGGCGAGGGAAAGCCCCTCCTCCATCGCGCCGGGCGCGATCGCCTGCACCATCTCGCCCGACATCGTGCCGAGCTGATCGGCGAGCCGGCCGACCCAGCGGAGCGCCAGGAGATTGCCGCTCTGCCACAAGGCCGCCTGGCGGCGACCGGCGCCGCCGCGCACGAGGCCCTTATGCAGGCCGTGCGCGGCTGTGAACACCGAGACGATGAGATCGGCTTCCCCGAAGGCGCGGGCTTCCAGCAGGATGCCGGGCGCCTCCCATTCCATCCCGCCTCAGCGATGCTCCTGCAGGCGCGGCATGAGTTCGACGAGGTTGCAGGGCCGCGTGCGGATATCGAGCTGGGCGTTGAGGATATCGTCCCAGGCATCCTGCACGGCGCCGGTGCTGCCGGGCAGCGCAAAAAGATAGGTGCCGCCGGCGACCCCGCCGACCGCGCGGGACTGGATGGTGGACGCCCCGATCTTGGCGTAGCTCAGCATGCGGAAAAGCTCGCCGAAGCCGACGATCTCCTTTTCCAGCACCCGGGAGAAGGCTTCGGGCGTCACGTCCCGCCCGGTGATGCCGGTGCCGCCGGTGGTGATGACGACATCAACCTGCGGATCGGCGATCCAGGGGCGGAGGATGGCCTCGATCGCGTCCGCGTCATCGCGCACGATGCGGCGGGCGACGAGCCGGTGCTCCGCCACCTCGATCCGGGCGACGAGCGCATCGCCGGAACGGTCATCCTCCAGCCCCCGCGTATCGGAGACGGTGAGCAGCGCGATATTGACCGGCAGGAAAGGGCGGGAGAGGTCCATGCCGCCCAGTTTAGTGGATCGTGGCGGAACTGGCGAGAGCCGTGCCCTCGCCCGAGGGTCCGGTGAGGCGAGGGAAATCCCCCTCCGCCAGGGCCCGCAGGCTCGGGTTCGGCAGGCTCATCTGCGCGGCATAGGCCCAGGCATAGCGCAGCACGCTGAACACGAAATCGCGCGTCTCGCGGTTCGGGATCATCTCGATATAGAGCAGCGGATCATGCCCGGCGACGGAGGCGTTGGCCCAGTCGGCGGTGGCGGCAGGGCCGGCATTGTAGCTCGCCAGGATGCGGATGAGATCGCCATCGATCCCCGATTGATCGGCGAGATAGCGCAGATAGCGCTGGCCCATTTCGAGATTGTACTGCGGATCGGTGAGCCCGCCGGGGCCGCGGCGGATCGGCCGCGGCCCCCACTTGTTCATATAGGCGGCGGTCGCCGGCATGAGTTGCAGAAGCCCCCGCGCCCCGGCACCCGATACCGCCTTGGGATCGAAATTCGATTCCACCCGCACCAGCGCATAGAGCAGCGCCGGATCGACGTGCAGCCCATGCGCCGGATGCAGCGAGAGCGGTGGGATGACGACGCCGCCCGGCGGATGCCCTGGCTGCAGGGCGGCGATCTGGCTCGCGAGCGTCGCCATCCCCGCCTTCCAGGCGACGAGCATGACGGCGCGGCTCAGCCCTGCATCATGCGATACCTGGGGATAGAGCGCGCGCAGTTCCTGCTCGGCCAGATCGCTCCGCCCGACCTGCAGCAGGGCGAATGCCCGGGCGCCGGCGGGCGTGGCGGCCACCGCCTCGACATCGGCAAGGCCCAGCATCTGGTGGCTGAGATCGGCGCCGCCATCCTCGCCCAGCATCCGGCCGGCGAGCATGGCATAGAAACCGGTGCCGCTGCCGGCGCTCCGGCGCATCCATTTCAGATAGAGCAGTTGCTTGCCCTGGCGGAGCGCGGCCCGCGCGGCCCAGAAGCTCGCGGCGGATTTGAGATCGTCGGAAGCCTGCGGCGCGGTCGCCGCGGCGGTGAAATCGTCGAAGGCGATCGCCTTCTGGTCCTGCCAGGCGGCGAGGCCGGCGACGAAGGCCGGCAGGCCGATCTTCCCCTCCGCCTCCGCCATCCCGCTTTCGGCGAGGCTGGCGGCGAAGGCGTTATGGCCATTGGCGAAGGCGATCCGGGCGACATCGCCGCGCAGCTCGGCGCCGTAGAGCGGGTCGATCCGCGCCGCCGCGATCGCGGCTTCCGCCGCCGCGAGCTTGCCGGCATGCGCCAGGGCCAGCACCCGGGCATCGAGGCCGGGAAGGCGCGTGATGCCCTGATCGGGCGGCCCCATGTCGAGATCGGCGCTGCTCGGCGCGGCGGGCGGCGCGAGGAAGGGCGGCAAGGCCAAGGCCGGCAGGGCGTCCTTCTGGCCGCGCAGGCGAAGCGAGAGGATATGCAGGATGGCCGGCGCCTGCGGCTGGTCGCCGTAGCGCTTCAGCCAATCGCGCAGCTTCTGCGCGCTCGGCTTGGTGAAGGGGCTCTCGTAGCGCTCGGCGAGGATGGTGCCGAGCAGCATGCGGTTGGAGAGCTGCTTGGTCATGCTCTCGGCCGCCGCCATATCGCCCTTGGCCTGGAGCGCAAAAATCTGCCGCACGAGCGCCGCGTCGCTCGGGTTCAATGGTTGTGGAAAAGCTAACCCGTCACTGCCCTCAGGCTGTGCTCGCGGCACCGCATAGGCGGACTGGTCGCTGAGCTTGGTCTCCTTAGGTGTCTTTTCCTGCGCATCGGCATGCAGGCCAGGGGCGGCCGTTCCTGCCAGAATGGCAGCCCCGGCAATGATCGCCTTTGGGCTGAAAAGACGGGAGAACGAAACACCGATCCCTCGCATGATGGCGGTTGGCTACACCAGCCGGCAGCAGGGTTGCAACCTCGTGGTCATAATCGCTGCCCGCCGATTGACCAGACACGGGCAGATTCTGCCCAGAAACCGGGCGAATATGGCGCGATGAATTTTTTGTTAGCCCACCAAACGGGACCGCAAGAGCAACAAATCGGCCCAGGCCTCGCGCTTGGCGAGCGGCGTGCGCAGCAGATAGGCCGGGTGGTAGGTGGGCAGCGCCGGCACCGGCTGGGCGAGGCCGGGGATGGCGAGCGGCTGCCACCTGCCGCGCAGCCGGCGGATGCCCTCGGCGCTGCCGGTCAGCGCGCGCGCGGCGGTGGCGCCGAGCAGCACCAGCATCTCGGGCCCGACGAGCGCGATATGGCGGAGCAGGAAGGGCAGGCAGGAGGCGATCTCGCCCTCGGTCGGCGCGCGGTTGCCGGGCGGCCGCCAGGGCAGGATATTGGTGATCAGCACCTGGCCGCGATCGAGCCCGATCGAGCCGAGCATGCGGTCCAGCAACTGGCCGGAGGCGCCGACGAAGGGCAGGCCGGCGCGGTCCTCCTCCGCCCCCGGCGCCTCGCCGATCAGCATGATGCGGGCGGCGGGGTTGCCGTCGGCGAAGACCAGATTGGTGGCGGTATCGCGGAGCGCGCAGCCCTCGAAACGGGCGATGGCGGCGCGCAGCTCCTCGCGCGTGTGGGCTTCCGCGGCGAGGCTCGCGGCAAGCGCTGCCGCCGGCCGCGCGACCCCCGGCCGCGCCACGCCGGGCCGCGCGAGGGCAGGCTGGGCCGCGCCAGGCTGGGCTGGGCTGGGCTGTTCAATCCCAAGCTGGGCTGACTTGGGCGCGACAGCCGGCGAGCGCCCGGCTGCCACCGGCCGCACCGAGGCAGCGGCGACAGCGAGCGCCGCGGCAGGGGCGGCGAAATGATCGACCGGGTCGGGCGCGAGCCCCTCATCCGCCCCCCAGGCGAGCTGCAGGGCGAGAAGAGCCAGGGCTTCGCGCCGCGCCGCATCCGGTCCGGTCTCGAAAACGTCCGTCATCAGCGGGGGGCGGTCCGGCAAAAAGGCGCGCCACGCGGCGCGAGGGCTTCGTGCTGCATGGGCCATGACAAGCGCGTCATCGTCAAGCCGGCGCATGCGTCTTTCCCGCCTGCCCCGATGGCGCCCGCGCGCGCCGGCTGATAGCATCCGGGCCATGAGATACGCCCCCCTGCTCGGCCGCACCATCCTTCTCGCCCTCGCGCCTCTTTCCGCCTGTGCGGCCGCCGGTGCCCCGCTTTCCCCAGCCGGGGGCCGCGCTGGCGCCTACGGCAATTTCCTCATCGGCCAATATGCGGCGAGCCGCTTCGATTTCCCGGTCTCGGCCGATGCGATGCAGGCGACCCTCGCCAATGACCCGGCCTCCCGCCCGGTGCTCGCCGGGCGCACCTTCCTGATCGAGCTGCTCGCCGGCAATACCGATGCGGCCGGCAGGCTCGCCGCCGCCCTGCCCAAGGATGCGCTGGCCCAGCTCCTGCTCGCGGGCGAAGCGGCGCGGGCCGGGCATTGGCCGGACGCGCTGCGGCGCTATGAGACCCTGCCGGTGCAGGACGGGCTGACGAGCGTGCTGAAGCCGCTGCTCGTCGCCTGGGCGCAGCAGGGCGCGGGGCATACCCAGGCGGCGCTCGCCACCCTGCAAAGCCAGAAGAACCCCGCCTCGCGCGCCATCTTCGCGCTGCACACGGCGCTGATCGCAGATCAGGCCAAGCTGGTGACGATCGCGGCGCAGAATTACGGCATCGTGCAAGGCGCGCTCAACATCACCAATATGCGCCTCGCCCAGATCCTCGCGAGCTGGGATGTGCGGAGCGGCGACCCCGCCGCCGCCAACCAGATCCTCGATGGGCTCGCCCCCGATCTGGCCCTCGCGATGACCATCCCGGCGGTGAAGGCGACGCTGCAGACCATGCCGGTCGCGACCGCGACCCAGGGTTTGGCGGAGGTCTATGTCAATCTCGCCGCGGTGCTGGAGGATGAACTCGCCAACGGCCAGCCGAACCGCGGCAAGGTGCTGGCCGCGCAGCAGACGGTGATGACCCTGCTGCAGCTCGGCCTGCAGCTGGAGCCGGATCTCTCCGCCGCCCGCCTGCTGCTCTCCGAGGCGGTGGACCAGGGGGACAATACCGAGGTGGCGCTCGCCCCGCTCGAAAGCATTCCCGCAACCGACCCACTCTACCCGCTCGCCGTGCTTCGCCGCGCCGCACTACTCGCCCGCATGGGCCAGGGCAAGCAGGCGACCGGTCTGCTCGATACGCTCGCCACCCGCTTCCCGCACAGCCCCGAACCGCTGCTGGCCGAGGCCGATATCCTGCGTGGCGAGCGAAGCTGGCTGCCCGCGGCCGCGCTCTACACCAAGGCGCTCGCCCTGCTGCCCAAGGGCAGCCTCACCACCTGGCTCGTCTATTACGATCGCGCCATGTGCTACGACCAGGGCGGCGATTGGGCGAAGGCCGAGCCCGATCTGCAGGAGGCGCTCAAGCTTTCGCCCGGCCAGCCCTATGTCCTCAACTACCTCGCCTATAGCTGGGCGACCCGCAAGCAGCACCTCGCAGAAGCGCACAGCATGATCGCGCAGGCGCTGAAGCTGGTGCCGGATGACGGGGCGGTGATCGATAGCCTCGGCTATGTCGAGCTGCAGCAAGGCCAGGCGGCGCAGGCCGTGCGCACCCTGATGCGGGCGGTGCAGCTGGAGCCTGACGACCCGACGATCAACGCCCATCTCGGCGATGCCTATGCCGCGGCCGGCGAGCATCTGCAGGCGGTCTATCAGTGGCGGCGGGCAGTGCAGCTCGGTGCTGATGCGGGGCTCACGAAAGACCTGCTCGCCAAGCTCGATATGAAGCAGCCGACCGGCGCGCCCGCGCCTGCCAGCAACTGAGCGCGCGGGCGACGGCCATGCCGCCTGCCGATGCGGGCTTCGCGCCCGCCAAGATCAACCTCACGCTCCGCGTCGTCGGCCGCCGGCCGGATGGCTACCATCTGCTCGATAGCTTCGTGGTCTTCGCCGATATCGGGGACCGGCTGAGCGTCGCCCCGGCAGCCGGCCTGTCGCTCACCCTGCGCGGGCCCTTCGGGGAGGGTCTGGCCGGGCAGGGCGAGAACCTCGTACTGCGCGCCGCCCAGGCCCTCGCGGCGGCGGCGGGCATCACCCCGCATGGCGCGCTGACGCTCGAGAAGAACCTGCCGATCGCCTCCGGCATCGGCGGCGGCTCGGCCGATGCCGCGGCCGCGCTGCGGCTGCTCACCCGCTTCTGGGGCCTCGCCATGCCGCCCGCGGTGCTGGCGCGGATCGGCCTCTCGCTCGGCGCGGATGTGCCGGTCTGCCTTGGCCGCCAGGCGGCGCGCATGGCCGGGATCGGCGAGATCCTCTCGCCCTTGCCCGCGTTGCCGGCGGATCTCGGCCTGCTGCTGGTCAATCCCGGCCTCCCCTGCCCGACCGGCGCGATCTTTCGCGCCCGGGCGGAAAGCGGCGCGGGCTTTTCGCCGGCCGATGCGGTGCCGGAGGCGGCGGCGGAAAGCGCCGCTGGCCTTGCCGCCGCCCTCGCCGCCAGCGGCAATGATCTCGAAGCCCCGGCGATCGGCGTCACCCCGGCGATCGCTGCCGTGCTGGCGGCGATCCGCGCGGCACCGGGCTGCCTGCTCGCCCGCATGAGCGGATCGGGCGCCACCTGTTTCGGCCTCTTCCCCAGCCGCGCGGCGGCGGAAGCGGCGGCGGCTGGCCTGCGCCCGCCGGGATGGTGGCGCTGGGGCGGGGGCCTTTACGAGCCCGCCGCCCCGCTTTATGAGCAAGCCGCCGACGCCGGCAGGATGCCAACATCGGCGGGAATTGGGGCGTAGCCAAGCGGTAAGGCAGCGGATTTTGATTCCGCCATGCGGAGGTTCGAATCCTCCCGCCCCAGCCAGAATACGCGGCCTTTCAGAAATCTCGTCCCCGCCCCACAAGCCGCCTCACGCGGCGCGCAGGAGCCCGCCCATCGGCTGCACGCCAAGGCTCGCCGGGAAGATCCGCGCCAGCGCCCCATCCCCCAAGCCGAACTGCGCAGCGATCGCCCCTTTGGCGAGGGCGCGGATATCGGTGGTCGGCGCCAGATCGCGCGCCTCGAACAGCTGCCCCGGGGCGAGGCCAGGCCAGGTTCCCCGCACCGCTCCGCCCGCCACCCGCCCGCCCGCCAGGAAGGCGACGGTCGCGGTGCCATGGTCGGTGCCATGGGTGCCGTTCATCGCCGCCGTGCGGCCGAACTCCGTCGCCACCAGCACGACCGTGCTGCCCCAGGCCGGCCCCAGCGCCTGTTGCAGGCGGGCGAGCCCGGCATCGAGATTGATCAGCGCGCCATGCAGGCTGCTCACCTGGTTCGCATGGGTATCCCAGCCTTCGAGTTCGAAAGCGGCGATGCGGGGGCCTGCCGGCGCCGCCAGCAACTGCCCCGCCTTGGCGGCGAGGCCCGGGAAATCGTAGCGTGGCCGCTTGGCCTTCCGCCCCGCCATCATGCCATGGCCGCCGGGGTCGCCCGGCTCGTCCGACATCTCCTGCGCCTCGGCGGCTGCCACCTGCTGCTCGAACGCCATCTCCCGCACCCCCTGGCGGAGCGCGGGGCCGAGCAGCCGATCCGGCGCGTTGAGCGCCACCACCTTCTGGATGAGGGCGGGCGGCGCGGGGGCGAGCGCGATCGGCGCATAAGCGCCGACCGGCGCCGCACCTTCCAGCAGCAGCGGCATGGCGCGGCCGACGGCGAGGCCGCGAGCCACCGGCCCCTGGTTCTTCGGCAGTTCGAGCAGCAGGCGGTTGAGCCAGCCGGAGCTGATCGAGGGCGTCTCGGTGCCGAGCTGGAGCAGATCCTGCGCCTCGAAATGGCTGCGCGTGCGATAGGGCCCGGCCGCCGCATGCAGCACCAGCGCCTCACCCGCCTGATAGAGGCCGTGCAGATTGCTCAAGGCCGGATGCAGGCCATAGAAGCCGCCGAGATCGAGCATGCCCCCCGCCTGCCCGACCGGCGGGGGCAGCAGCGCCCCGCGTAACCCAGCGAGCCGCGCATCGCCATAGGGCGGCACCGCCGCCATGCCGTCGAGCGCGCCGCGCAGCAGCACGACGATGAAGCGCTGGTCGCCCGGCGCATCGGCGAGTGCGAGGCGCGTCCGCCCGACAGCGCCGATCGCAGTCAGGCCGAGCAGGGTCGCGCGGCGCGAAAGCGCAGCACCCGCCGGCACGGCATGGTGATCATCCATCATCGCCGCAGGAACTCCGGGCTCGAGAAAAGCATCGCCAGCGCCTCGCGCGGGGAGCCGGCGGCGGCAATCGCGCTGCGCGTCGCGGCGGATTGGAACGGCCCGAGCGCCGCCTCCGCCACCGCAGGCGCCGCCGCCTGCCGCGCCACGTCGCCGGCATAGGTGAAGCCAGCATCGACACGGGCGAGCAGCAGATCGGGGTCCGCCCAGGCGGTTGCCTGGTCAGGCCAGCCATTGGGCAGCGGCGCCGCCCAGAGCGGCTGGCCGAGCTGCGCGAGGAGGCCGAGCAGGCGCTGCGGCTCGGCCATCGCGGCGGTGGGCGCCGCGCGCAGCAGCGAGACGGTATAATCGAACGGCGTCTTGACCTTGCCGAGCGGCGGCGCCGCCATGCCGAGATCGATCAGAACCTCGTAGGCGGCGGTCAGCTGGCCGCCGCTCCGCGCCAGCGCCTGCGCGATACCCGCAACCGCCTCGGATGACGGGTCATCGCTCAAGAAATGCGTCGCCAACTGCCGGGCGATGCGGCGATAGGCGGTCGGGTAGGTCGCGAGGTAGCGCAGTGCCGCGATGCCGCCCGCCTCGCCCTCCGGGAAGTCCTGCCCCATCACCCGCTGCGGCCCCGGCTCATGCGCGAAGGGGCGAAACTTGAAGCCCGTCACCTCATCCCCGCCACCTTCCATCGTGGTGGCGGCGGACCAGCCGGTGAGCAGCTTCGCCATATTGGTCACATCCGCCTGGCTGTAGCCCGCTTCCAGCCCCACCGTATGCAGCTCCATGCATTCGCGGCCGAGGTTTTCGTTGAGTCCTCTCCCCGTGCGCTGGCCGGCGCGGCTGGCAGGCCCGATCGAGGTCTGATTGTCGAGATAGAAGAGCATCGCCGGATGCCGCTCCACCGCGAGCACGAGATCGGCGAAGCGGCCCGTCACATGCGGGCGGATCGCCTCGCGCAGGAAGGGGCCGACGAGGGCCGCGGTATCGCCCTGAAGAATGCTGACGCTGAAATGATTGGCCCAAAACCAGACGAGCCGCTCGCGAAACGGCGCCGCGGTGGTGGCGGCGAAGGCGAGCTGGGCTGCCGCGTCATCGGCATAAAGCTGGCGGGCCATCGGCTTGAAGCCGGCGAGCGGCGCATCCGCAGCCCCCTTCTTCTCCGCGAGGAAAGCCCGTCGGCGGATCGCGTCCTGCCGTGTCACGTCGAGCGCCGCCTGCCCCGTCGGCAGTTCGGCGAAAACGCCGGCGGCGAGGCCGGGATCGGGCCCGCGCAGCTGGCCGCGGAGCCAGGCCCGCGGCTCTCCGTCGAGCGTGGTGGAAGGCCCGGCGCCGAAGCCGAAACGCACCAGGGCGTGCATCGCCTGCTTGTCCATGCCCGCTGCGTACCACAGCCGCGCCGCCTGCTTTGTCACGAAAGGCAACGGCGCTTTCACGAATGTTTTCGCGCGTCCCGCCACGGGCCGATGCCGCGCGGCCGGTCTTCAACTTCTGGAGAGCGGGGCCGGCGCCACAGGCCGGTCATCATTTCGACCTCATATCTCCGCGAGGTTTGGCGATCCGTCAGACGTGCCGTTCCGTCTTGAACCCGAGGCCCCGCACCATGAGCTTTCGCGCCCGCTGGTCTCTGCTGCCGAGCGTCCTCGCCGGCATCAGCCTCGCCGCCAGCCCCTTCGCCGGCAACCCTGCCGCCTTCGCGCAGCAGGTGGCCGCGCCCCCTCCGCCGCCCGGCGCGGCGGCACCGGCGGCGGCCGATGCCGGCACGCCGCCGGCGCGCGTCGGCTGGCTCAGCAATATCGCGGGCGCCGTCTCCTTCCATAGCGCGGACCAGACCGAATGGACGGCCGCGACGCAGAACTATCCTTTCGCGACCGGCGACGCGCTCTGGACGCAGCCGCAGGCACAAGCCTCGATCTTTCTCGATTCCAGCCGCATCGCGCTCAACGGCGGCACAGAATTCACCGCCCAGGAGATCGACCAGGAAACGGCGGCGGCCGTTCTTTCCCAAGGCGAAATCTTCCTCAACCTCGTCGCGCTACAGAACGGGCAGAGCTTCACCATCCAGACGCCGCGCGGCACCGCCGAGATCGCCACCAGCGGGCAGTACGAGATCTACGCCGGCGATAGCACGACGCCGACCTATATCACCGTCGTCAGCGGCGCGCTGCAATTCACCCCCCTCGGGCAGAGCGCGCCGCAGACCGTCGGCCCGCAGCAGACGCTCGTGGTCTCCGGCACAGATCCGGTGCAGAGCCAGCTTGGCGCGATGCAGCAGGACCAGTTCCTCACCGCCATGCTGCGCCAGGTCGCGCCGCCGCCGCCCCCCGGGGCCGTGAGCGCGCCACCCGTCACCGCGGAGATGACCGGCACTTCGGTGCTGGCGCAATACGGCAGTTGGCAGGCGCAGCCGAGCGTCGGCGCCGTGTGGTTTCCGCAAGTGGCATCAAACTGGGTGCCCTATCGGGATGGGCGGTGGGCCTATATCCAGCCCTGGGGCTGGACCTGGGTTGACAACGATCCTTGGGGCTTCGCGCCCTTCCATTACGGCCGCTGGGCGGAATTCGGCGGCCGCTGGGGCTGGGTGCCGGCCCCGGCGATCGACCCCGGCTATCGCTATGCGAGCTACCAGCCGGTCTATGCGCCGGCGCTCGTCACCTTCCTCGGCATCGCGGCCGGCGCGGTAACGGCGGCGGCGCTGAGCTCCGGCTCCATCGGCTGGGCGCCGCTCGGCCTGCGCGAGCCCTACTACCCACCCTATGCGGTGCCGCCGCGCTATTTCAACGCCTATAACCGGCCGTACATGCCGGATTACAACCGCTTCTACCAGCAGAACATCACGGTGGTGAACAACCGCATCGACTATCGCAACGCGCAGATCATCAACAACCAGCAGAGCTTCAACATCGTCAACCGCCGGGGCGCGACCTTCGCGCCCGTGGCGGCCATGGTCGGCTCTCGGCCGATCGGGCCAGAGGCGCATGCCCTGCCGCCGGGGGCACGGCTCGCACCCTTCACCCCCGGCGCCCTGCCCCGCCAATTGCCGCGCCCGACCGCCGCCACCTGGGGGCTGACCCCGGCGCTCGCGGCGCGGGAGCATCTGCCGCCCGGCCCGCCGGGGGCGGCACCCCGCCCGCCGGCGCCGGGGCCCGCCATCCGCGCAGGTGCCTTCGCTCCGGGCCGACGCGGGCCGGCTCCGCAACTGGTACCGCATGCGGCGGTGGCGCCGCGCTTCGCGCCAGGCGTTCCGGGCGCGGTCGGCCATCCGCCGGGCCAGGGCTTGCCGGGCTTCGCCCCCGCCGCGGCGCCGTTGCATGCCGGCCTGCCGCCGGGCGCGCCGCACGCCGCTAGGCCCATGCCGGGCAACCAGCGCCCAGGCGGCCCCATGCCGGGCAGCCAGCACCCCTTCGCGCAGCACGCTCTGCCGCCCCTGCCGCAGGCGGGGGCCGCGCCGGGCGCCCCGCATCCCGCCTTCCGCCCCGCCGCACCCGGCGGCATGCCAAACCTTGCCGCGCCGGGAAACGGGGCGCATCCGCAAGCAGCTCGGCCGGCAGCACCTCAGCAGGAGGCACCTCGGCCGGGGGCACCTCGGCCGGCCGCGCCTCAGCCGGCCGCGCCTCAGCCGGCCGCGCCTCAGCCGGGAGGGCCGCGGCCGATGCCGCAGATGAACCATCAGCCGATGCCGGCGCCGAACGCGCCGCAGGCCCGCCCGGCCTTCACCCCAGCACCGCATATGGCGGCACCGCCTCGCCCCGCGCCCGCACCACGGATGGCAGCACCGCCGCGCCCGGCCCCGGCGCCGCAAATGGCCGCACCTCGCATGCCTGCGCCCGCGCCACGGATGGTGGCACCGCCTCGCCCCGCGCCCGCGCCACGGATGGCAGCACCACCGCGCCCGGCCCCCGCGCCGCGAATGGCCGCACCGCCTCGCCCGGCGCCGGCCCCGCACATGGCCGCGCCGCAGCCGGCGCCACATGGGCAGCCGCCGCGCCCACCAGGGCACTGAAGCAAGCGGTTCATGCCCGCTCAGGCTGTGTCAGACGCCGCTTGAAACGCCCCGACGCGTGGATGCCCGTGACGAGCACGGGCAAGACGCGTGCTTCCCTATCAGTCGGACTGGCTCTCAACCTCCGCGCCTGTCGCACCCGCTATCGCGCAGTCGCCGCCCTCATCGCCCTCATCGCCCTCCGGTAGCGCGGGGATATAGAGCGCCTGCCCGCTCTCCCGGAAGCTCGCGCTCATCTCGCGCAGCCCATCCTGGCGGCGCGCTTCCTCGCGGATATCGTGGCTGATCTTCATCGAACAGAATTTCGGCCCGCACATGGAACAGAAATGCGCCGTCTTGTGCGCCTCCTTGGGCAGCGTCGCGTCGTGAAAGGCCCGAGCGGTCTCAGGATCCAGCCCCAGGTTGAACTGATCCTCCCAGCGGAATTCGAACCGCGCGCGGGAGATCGCATCGTCGCGCAGCCTTGCCGCCGGATGCCCCTTGGCGAGGTCCGCCGCATGCGCCGCGAGCTTGTAGGTGATCACGCCGGTTTTCACATCTTCCCGCTCCGGCAGGCCAAGATGCTCCTTCGGCGTCACGTAGCAGAGCATCGCCGTGCCGTACCAGCCGATCATCGCGGCGCCGATCGCCGAGGTGATATGGTCGTAGCCCGGCGCGATATCCGTCGTCAGCGGGCCGAGGGTATAGAAGGGCGCCTCGCCGCAGGTCTCCAGCTGCTTCTCCATATTTGCCTTGATCTTGTGCATCGGCACATGGCCCGGCCCTTCGACCATGACCTGGCAACCCTTGCCCCAGGCGACGCGCGTCAGCTCGCCCAGCGTCTCGAGTTCGGCGAACTGCGCCGCATCGTTCGCATCGGCGTTCGAGCCGGGGCGCAGACCGTCGCCGAGCGAGAAGGAGACATCGTAGCGGCGCATGATGTCGCAAATATCGCCGAAGCGTTCGTAGAGGAAACTCTCGCGGTGATGGCTGAGGCACCACTGCGCCATGATCGAGCCGCCGCGTGAGACGATGCCCGTCACCCGCCGCGCGGTCAGCGGAATATGGGCGAGCCGCACGCCGGCATGGATGGTGAAGTAATCAACCCCCTGCTCCGCCTGCTCGATGAGGGTATCGCGGAATACCTCCCAGTCGAGCTTGGCCGCGTCGCCCCGCACCTTCTCAAGCGCCTGATAGATCGGCACGGTGCCGATCGGCACCGGGGAATTGCGCAGGATCCAGTCCCGGATATTGTGGATGTTGCGGCCGGTTGAGAGATCCATCACCGTATCCGCGCCCCAGCGGATCGCCCAGACGAGCTTCTCCACCTCCTCGGAGACGGAGGACGTGACTGCGGAATTGCCGATATTGGCGTTGATCTTGACGAGGAAATTACGCCCGATCACCATCGGCTCAAGCTCGGGGTGGTTGATGTTGGCGGGCAGGATGGCGCGGCCGGCGGCGATCTCGGCGCGCACGAACTCCGCCGTCACCATCTCGGGGATATGGGCGCCGAAGCTCTCGCCATCCTCGATGCGCGCGCCGGCGCCTTCGGCAGCCGCCACCCGGCCGAGATTTTCCCGATGCGCGGCGAAGATCATCTCCTCGGTGATGATGCCGGCGCGGGCGAATTCATACTGCGTCACCGGCCGCCCCGCCGCGCCGATGAGCACGCGGTGCGCCGCCGGGCAAGGCTGCACCAGCACATCGCCGCTCGCGAAGCCGTTATCCTCCGGCCGCACCGGACGCGCCTCGGCCGCGGCGAGGCCACGGCCGGCAAGCCAGGGCGCGCGCAGCCGGGGCAAGCCTTCATCGAGGGCGATGCGCGCCTGCGCATCGGTATAGGGGCCCGAGGTATCGTAGAGCATGAAGGCAGGCTCGCGCGCCGTCTCGTGCAGATCGACGGCGCGGAACGGCACCCGCACGCCGGCGAGGCCGGGCGGGGCGGAATAGACCTTGCGGGAGCCGGGAATGGCGCCCGTGGTGACATGCGCTGGTTTCGTCGTCATCATCGCAACCCCTTTCTGCCTCGAAGCTTCGGAGAAGGGGCGAATGATCTTCGCAATTGCCCGTCCCTCCGCCGGTGTTAACCGGATCAGGTTCAAAGGGTCCGCCCCGGTGGGCGCTTGGCCCATGGGAAACGTCTCAGCTCTCTCTCAGAGCACCCCTCGGTGCGGGCAAGGCACCATGAAGGCGGGCCGCCTGTCAAGCCGCAGCGGCCGAGGCCGCTGGCGGGCATGGGATTTGCCGGAAGAGGACGGGGCCGCGGCGTCAGCCCCCGCCTCCTGTGGGGAAATCGGCGGGTCAGGCCGCCCCGGCCGCCGGGCGGCGCGGGCGCTACAGCCTTAGGATGCGCGGCAGCCGGAGGCCATGTTCCTTTGCGCAGGCAATCGCATCCTCGTATCCGGCATCGGCATGGCGCCACACGCCCGATGCCGGGTCGTTCCACAGCACGCGTTCGAGCCGCGCCGCCGCCTCCGGGGTGCCATCGGCACAGATCACCACCCCGGCATGCTGGGAGAAGCCCATGCCGACGCCGCCGCCATGATGCAGCGAAACCCAGGTGGCGCCCGATGCCGTATTGACCAGCGCATTGAGCAAAGGCCAGTCGGAGACGGCGTCCGATCCGTCACGCATCGCCTCCGTCTCGCGATTGGGGGAGGCTACGGACCCGCTGTCGAGATGATCGCGGCCGATGACGATGGGGGCTTTCAGCTCCCCGCTCGCCACCATTTCGTTGAAGCGGAGGCCGGCGCGGTGCCGGTCCCCCAGCCCGATCCAGCAGATGCGCGCGGGCAGGCCCTGGAAGGCGATGCGGGCGCGCGCCATATCCAGCCAGCGGTGCAGATGCGCGTTCTCGGGGAACAGCTCCTTCATCGCCTGGTCGGTCTTGTAGATATCCTCGGCATCGCCCGAAAGCGCCACCCAGCGGAAGGGCCCGATGCCGCGGCAGAAGAGCGGGCGGATATAGGCGGGCACGAAGCCCGGAAAGGCGAAAGCCTCGGCGAGGCCCTCATCTTTTGCCACCTGGCGGATATTGTTGCCGTAATCGAGCGTCGGCACCCCCGCCTGCCAGAAGCCAACCATCGCTTCGACATGCGCACGCATCGAAGCGCGTGCCGCCGCCTCCACTTCCCGCGGCGTCGTCTCCTGCCGCGCGCGCCATTCGGCCAGGCTCCAGCCGAGCGGCAGGTAGCCGTGCAGCGGATCATGGGCGGAAGTTTGATCGGTCACAATGTCCGGCCGCCCGTTGGGCAGCGGCTCGCCCGCGCGCATGCGCCGCAGGATCTCGGGGAAGATCTCCGCCGCATTGCCGATGAGGGCGACGGATTTCGCCTCGCCCGCCGCGGTCCATTGCGCGATCATCGCCAGCGCCTCGTCCAGCGTCTGGGCCTTCGCATCGCAATAGCGCGTGCGGATGCGGAAATCGGCGCGCGTCTCGTCACATTCGACGGCGAGGCAGCAGGCGCCGGCCATCACGGCGGCGAGCGGCTGCGCGCCCCCCATGCCGCCCAAGCCCGCGGTGAGGATCCATTTGCCGGTGAGGCTGCCGCCGTAATGCTGGCGCCCGGCCTCGGCAAAGGTCTCGTAGGTGCCCTGCACGATGCCTTGCGTGCCGATATAGATCCAGGAACCCGCCGTCATCTGGCCGTACATCATGAGGCCGCGGCGGTCGAGCTCGTTGAAATGCTGCCAGTTCGCCCAGGCCGGCACGAGGTTCGAATTGGCGATCAGCACGCGCGGGGCATCGCGATGGGTGCGGATGATGGCGATCGGCTTGCCCGATTGCACCACCAGCGTCTCATCCGCTTCGAGCTCCTTGAGGCTCGCGCAGATGGCGTCGAAATCCTCCCAGCTGCGCGCGGCCCTGCCGATACCGCCATAGACCACGAGCTCGTGCGGGTTTTCCGCCACCTCCGGATGCAGGTTGTTCATCAGCATGCGCAAGGGCGCCTCGGTCTGCCAGCTCTTGGCGTTGAGCGTGGTGCCGGTGGGCGGAAAGACATCGCGGATATTGTGGCGCGAATTGGTCATGGCACGCTCCCTTCTGCAAAGACCGGCGGCAGCGCGATGCCGGCCGCCTCCACCAAAGCGCCGGAGGCGACGAGCGCGGAGGCCGCCGCGAGATCGGGCGCCATGTAGCGATCCTCCACCAGCTCCGCCACCTCCCGGCGCAGCCGGCCGATCGCCCGGCTGAGCGGCGGCGCGGTTTCCAGCGGGCGCCGCAGCGCGATTCCTTGCGCCCCCGTCATCGCCTCGATGCCGATGATGTCGAACAGGTTCTGCGTCATCGGCAGCAGCCGGCGGGCGCCGTGGCAGGCCATCGAGACGTGGTCTTCCTGATTGGCCGAGGTCGGCGTCGAATCGATCGAGGCCGGGTGCGCCAGCTGCTTGTTCTCGCTCATCAGCGCGGCCGAGGTCACTTCCGCAATCATCATGCCGGAATTGAGGCCGGGCTTCGGCGTCAGGAAGCCCGGCAGGCCGAAGCTCATCGCCGGGTCCACCAGCATGGCGATGCGGCGCTGGGCGATGGCGCCAATCTCGGCGACCGCGAGCGCGATCTGGTCGGCCGCGAGCGCCACCGGCTCGGCATGGAAATTCCCGCCCGAGACGACATCGCCGTTCGAGAGCACGAGCGGATTGTCGGTCGCCGCATTGGCCTCGATTTCGAGGGTGCGCGCCGCCTGGCGCAGCACGTCGAGGCAGGCGCCGCTGACCTGCGGGTGGCAGCGCAGGCAATAGGGGTCTTGCACCCGCTCGTCATTGTCGAGATGGCTTTGCCGGATGCCCGAACCCTCGAGCAGGGCGCAGAGCGCCGCCGCCACCTCGATCTGCCCGCGATGGCCGCGCAGCGCATGGATTTCCGGGGCGAAGGGCGCGGTCGATCCCATCGCCGCATCGGTGGAAAGCGCGCCCGTCACCAGCGAGGCGGCGAAAGCCCGCCCGGCGCGGAACAGGCCGGTGAGCGCCAGCGCGGTCGAGACCTGCGTGCCGTTGATGAGCGCGAGCCCTTCCTTGGCGGAGAGCGCGACGGGGCTGAGGCCGGCGCGCCGCAGCGCCTCCCCGCCGGGCAGCCGCACGCCCTGATAGGTCGCCTCGCCCTCGCCGATCATCACCGCCGTCATATGCGCAAGCGGCGCGAGATCGCCCGAAGCGCCGACCGATCCCTTCTCCGGGATCATCGGCAGCACGCCCTCCGCCAGCATCGCTTCCATGAGCGTGACGATCGCGAGCCGAACGCCCGAGGCGCCGCGCCCGAGCGAGAGGAGCTTGAGGATCATGACGAGCCGCGTCACCTCCGGGCTCAGCGGCTCGCCCACCCCGCAGCAATGCGACAGGATGAGGTTGCGTTGCAGCTGCGCCACGTCCGCCGCCTCGATGCGGATCGAGGCGAGCTTGCCGAAGCCCGTATTGATGCCATAGACCGCCGCCTCGCCGGCCGCGACCTCGGCAATCCGCGCCGCACTCCGCGCCATCGCCGCATGCGCCGCCGGCGCCAGCGCGACCGCCCCTTCCCGCCCGAAGAGGCGCGCGAGATCGGCGAGCGTCACCGCCCCGGGCGTCAGGATCTCAGGCGTCATCGGTCACTCCTTGAAAGACGCGCGCATGCAGCGGGTTGAGGCCGATGCGGCCGACCAGCTGGGCGATGCTCTCAGCCTCCCAGAGCGCGAAATCGGCCGAAAGCCCGGGCGCGATCCGCCCGGTCTCGCGCTCCAGGCCGAGGGCGCGGGCGGCGTTGATCGTGACACCCTCGAAACACTCGCGCACCGTCATGCGAAACAGCACGGCGGCCATGTTCATCGTCATCAGAAGCGAGGTCATGGGCGAGGTGCCGGGGTTGCAATCGGTCGCGAGTGCCATCGGCACGCCCGCCGCGCGCAGCGCCGCGAGCGGCGGCAGCTGGCTTTCCCGCAGCATGTAGAAAGCGCCGGGCAGCAGCGTCGCGACCGTGCCGGAGGCGGCGAGCGCCGCCACATCCTCGTCATTCGCATATTCGAGGTGATCGACCGAGAGCGCGCCGAAACGCGCGGCGAGCAGGGAGCCGCCGGCGCGCGTCAGCTGTTCAGCATGCAGCTTCACCGGCAGGCCGAGGCGGCGAGCGCAGTCGAAAAGCGGCGCGAGCTCCGCAGGCGAAAAGGCGATGCCTTCGCAAAACCCATCGACCGCATCGACGAGCCCTTCGCCATGGGCGCGGATGAGCCCCTGGATCGCGACGTCCTGGATGTACTCCGCCGCCCGGCCGGCATAATCGGGCGGCAGGGCGTGGGCGGCGAGCCAGGTGGTCACGATCCGCACCCGGCGCAAGGCGCCGAGCCGGCGGGCGGCGCGCAGCATGCGGATCTCGCTCTCGATATCGAGGCCGTAGCCGGATTTGATCTCGACGGTCGAGACGCCTTCAGCCAGCAGCGCGTCGAGCCGGGGCAGGCTGGCGGCCACCAGCCCCTCGACATCGAGCCCCCGCGTCGCCCGCATCGAAGCAGCGATGCCGCCGCCGGCGCGGGCGATCTCGGCATAGCTCACGCCCTCCAGCCGCCGCTCGAACTCGGCCGAACGATCCCCGCCATGGACGAGATGGGTGTGGCAATCGAGGAAGGCGGGGGTAACGAGCCGGCCCGCGCAGTCGATCACCCGGTCCCCGGTTCCGGCAAGGCCCTGGCCCAACGCCAGGATGCGGCCGCCCTGCACCAGGATATCCGCGGCCTCGGGCTCGGTGCCGGCGCCGCCCGCTACCACCCGGCCATTGATCCAGACCTGCCGCTCGGCCATCGCCGCCGCCTCCGGGAACCCGAAAAAAGGGGCGGCACGCCATGCGCCGCCGCGGAATAAGTATAGACAAATACCCGGCAAGGAAAGCCGTTTCGCGCCGGGCGCGGCGCAGGCCGGCCTGCGCAATCAGCCCTCGGCGCGGCCCGCCTTGCTCTCCTGCAGCATCCGCTCCACCCGGCGGACGAGATCGTCCACCCCGAAGGGCTTGGTCAGCACCTCCATCCCCGGCTCGATATGGCCATGGCTCAGCACCGCATTCTCGGCATAGCCGGTAATGAAGAGGATCGGGAGAGCGGGGCGGGAAACCCGCGCCGCATCGGCCAGCTGGCGGCCGTTCAGCCCGCCCGGCAAGCCGACATCGGTGATGAGCAGGTCGATCCGCGCGCCGCTTTCGAAGATGCGCAGCGCGGCCGGCGCGTCCTCCGCCTCGATACAGGCATAGCCGAGATCGCCCAGCGCATCGGCCACCAGTAGCCGCACCGTCGGCTCGTCATCCACCAGCAGCACGGCTTCGCCGCCCTGGCTTTGCCGCGCCGTCGGGCTCGCCTCCAGGGGATCGCGCTCCTCCGCCTCGCCCAGGTGGCGGGGCAGGTAGATGCTCACCGTCGTCCCCTGCCCCACTTCGGAGAAGAGGTGCACATGGCCGTGGGATTGGCGGGCGAAGCCATAGACCATGGAGAGGCCGAGGCCGGTCCCCTCGCCCATCGGCTTGGTGGTGAAGAAAGGATCGAACACCCGGTCGAGGATCGTCTTTTCGATCCCGGCCCCGGTATCCGTCACGCTGATCGTCACATACTGGCCGCGCAGCATGTTGCGCTCCCGCGCCATGCGCTCGTCGAGCCAGCGGTTCTCCGTCTCGATGATGATGCGCCCGCCATGCGGCATGGCGTCGCGCGCATTGATGCAGAGATTGATGATGGCGTTCTCCAGCTGGTTCGCATCGACCAGCGTGGTCCAGAGCCCGCCGGCGGCGACGGTTTCCACCGTAATCGCCGGGCCCACCGTGCGCTGCACCAGCTCCACGAGATCGCCGAGCAGCTTGTTGACGTTGATCGGCCTGGGCGAGAGCGTCTGCCGCCGCGCGAAGGCCAGCAGCCGGTGGGTCAGCGCCGCCGCGCGCCGCGCCGCGCCCTGGCCGGCGGCGAGGTATTTCTCGACCTCCTGGGCGCGGCCCTGGGCGATGCGAATGCCGATCATCTCGAAGGTGCCGGAGATCCCCGCCAGCAGATTGTTGAAATCATGCGCGAGCCCACCGGTGAGCTGCCCCACCGCCTCCATCTTCTGGGCCTGGCGCAGCGCTTCCTCGGCGAGGCGCAGCCGCTCCTGCTCGGCCAGCCGCTCGGTCACGTCATAGGCGAAGAGATAGGCGGCGATGACCGCCCCCGTCTCGTCGCGCAGCGCGTTGAAATGCTCCTCGTAGAAGCGCGCCGCGCCGCCGCCGCTCGCGGCGAATTCCTCGATGGTGACGTAATCCTCGCCCGCCAGCGCCCGTCCCCAGGCCTTGCTGAGGCGGGCGAGAAGCTCCGGCCGGTCGGCGAGCAGATCGTCCAGCCGCGCGCCCACCTGCGGGCGGACGCCGAAGATGCCCTCGAACTCGCGGATGGCGGCGGTGTTGAGGGCGAGGAAGCAGAGGCTGCGATCCACCACATGCACGAAGGCATTGGCCTTCTCCACGATCTCGGCGAGCAGGCTGCGTTCCGCCAGCGCCGCCTGCACCCGCGCCTCCAGCGTCTCGTTCACCCGGCGCAATTCCGCCTCGGCGCGCCTGCGGTCCGTCACATCCTTGAAGAGCACCGCCACCTGGCAGCGGCAGGGCGGCTCGATGCGGAAGGCCGACACGTCGAGCAGCCGGCCGGTCTTGACCAGCTCCTGCTCGAAATGAACGGGCACGCCAGTTTCGAGCACCGGGCGGTAGCGCGCGATCCAGCGATCGGCTTCCGCCGGAACCATCTCCCTCAGCGTCTGGCCGACGACATTCGGGATGCCGGCGTTCACCGCATAGGCCGGATTGGCCTCGATATGGATGTAGTCACTGAGTGGCCCGTGCGGCCCGTCGAAGAATTCGATGACGCAAAAACCCTCATCCATGCTTTCGAAGAGGGTGCGGTAATGCGCCGCTGTCTCGGCGAGGACTGCGGCCGCCTCGTCCGCCCGCTCGTCGGCCTCCACCTGCAGGATAAGGCCGCAGACGCTGCCCGCCTCCTCCCGCACCGGGGTAAGGCTGAGCGTGACACGGGCGAAGAGATTGCTGAACAGGCCGGCCAGCGGCGGCGCGGCCTGCCGGCAGGCTTCACCGCGCAGCGCGCGGGCGGCAAGCCCGCCGATCCATTCCGCGCTTTCACCGAAGACCTCGGCGAGCGGCCGGCCCGCCACCGGCAGGCCGGCGAGGGCGAGGAAGCGCGCATTCGGCGAAACCGACAATGCCTCCCCCGCCGCCAGCAGCGCCGGGCAGGGCAGATCGGCGACCAGTCGTTCCGCGAGGCGAAGGGCTTGCGAGCCTGCGGGCGGCAGGCCCTCGGGCGGCGCGGCGCCCGCTTCCGGCTGCGGGCCAGGCCAGCCACCCGAAGGTGGCGCTGAGGATCGGAGGCTCATCGGGTCCGTTCTGGCCGGGCTTCTAAGCCTCCCATCTTCGGCGCGGGGCTCGGCCGGTCAAGGGACGAGCCGCGCGCGGCCCCGGACTTGACGCAATCGTCATCGCCCGGCGGCTGCGGCAAGGCTGCCCGCAGCCGCCGCAGGCTTCAGGCGCCGAGATCGCGCAGCCGCTTGCCCGCCATCAGATTGGCTTCGATATGTTCCAGCGTCACGCCCTTCGTTTCGGGCACGTAGAAGATCGTGAAGAGGAAGAACAGCGCGTTGAAGGCGGCGTAGATGCCGAAGGTCAGACCCGAGCCCAGGCCGTGCAGCATGGAAAGGAAGGTCGCGCCGACTACGAAATTCGCCACCCAGTTGGTCAGCGTCGAAGCGGCGATGCCGAAATCCCGCCCCTTGGTCGGCTGCACTTCCGAGCACAGCACCCAGATCAGCGGGCCGGCCGACATGGCGAAGCCGGTGATGAACATCAGCAGCATGACGACCGCGAAGATCTGCAGCCCGAGGGTATGCGTGCCCAGGCTGAGCAGGAAGCCGAGCACACCCATGCCGACGAACATGACGACGAAGCCCGTGAGCAGCACCGGCCGGCGGCCCCAGCGATCGACGAAGCCGATGGCGATGAAGGTCGCCAGCACATTGACGAGGCCGACGATCGCCGTGCCCCAGAGCTGCGCATGGCCCTGGAAGCCGGCGGCGCCGAAGATGCTCGGCGCGTAATACATCACGACGTTGATGCCGGTGAGCTGCTGGATGATCTGCAGCACGATGCCGAGGAAGACCGAGCGGCGGAAGTTCTGGTTGTTGCGGAACAGCGACCAGCCGACCTGCGGGCGCTTGAGCTGCTCCTCGATCTCCCGATATTCGGCATCGGCGCGGTGCTTGGCGCCGCGCAGCGCCATCAGCACCGCCCGCGCCTCATGCCCGCGGCCGCGCATCAGCAGCCAGCGCGGGCTGTTCGGCAGCGTCAGCACGCCGAGCAGGAAGAGCACGCCCGGCACCGCGACGATGCCGAGCATCCAGCGCCAGGCGGACCATTGGGCGAGGATCGCATCCGAGATGAAGGCCGCGAGGATGCCGATGGTGATCATCAGCTGATAGGTCGAGATCATCGAGCCGCGCTTCTCGGGCGGCGAGATCTCCGAAATATAGAGCGGCGCCGTGAAGGAGGCGATGCCGATGGCGAGGCCGAGGATGACGCGGGCGACGATGAGCGAGCCGATCGACCAGGCGAAGGCGCAGAAGATCGAACCGGCGACGAAGAGGATGGCGCCGAGGATGAGCGAGACCTTGCGGCCAAGCCGGAAGGAGAGCACGCCGGCCGAGGCGGCGCCGATCGCCGCGCCCGCCATCATGAAGCTGACGATCAGCTCCTTCTCGGCGTTATTGGCGTGGAATTCCTTGCCGATGAAACCGAGCGCGCCCGAGATCACCCCGATATCGAGCCCGAACATGAGGCCGGCCAAGGCGGCCAGGCCGCCGGTAAAGAAGCTGCGATCCCCCTCGGGTCTCACTGCCGTCACGTGCTGCGCTGATCCGCTCATCTGGATGTTCCCGTGCCAAGGTTCCTCGGGGAAGCGGGCGCGGGCGCCCGGCGTGCCGCCGCACCGCCGAAAGCGCCTTGCGCCGCGATTCTCTGCTGCCTTTAGAGACCAAATGCGCCGCGCGGTCGATCCCCGGCGATCGGCATGATGCCTATCGCGCCTCAGGGCTTGCCGCGGCCGGTGCCACCACCACCCCATCCGGCCGCGGCGCCCAGGCGGCCTCTTCCATCAGGATGCGCGTATGCGGCAGCGCATAGGGGTGCTCGGCCTGCAGGAAGGCGATCATCTTCTCCCGCACCTCGCAGCGCAGATCCCAGGTCTGCGGGGCGGAGCGGGCGCTGACGAGGCAGCGCACCTCGATCACCTGCGCCTTCGCATCGCTCACCTGGAGGTTGACGACCCGCCCGTCGCAGAGCGGGCTCGCGGCGGCGATCTCGCTGAGCTTGTCGCGCAGCGCCTGCACCGGGGCTCGCCAGTCGAGATAGAGATAGACCGCGCCGATGAGGGCGGCCGATTCGCGCGTCCAGTTCTGGAAGGGCTTTTCCAGGAAATAGGAGATCGGCAGCACCATGCGCCGCCAGTCCCAGATGCGGACGACGACATAGGTGCTGGTGATCTCCTCGATCCACCCCCACTCGCCTTCGACGATGACCGCGTCTTCCAGCCGGATCGGCTGGGTGATGGCGATCTGCACGCCGGCGATGAGGTTGGTGAGCAGCGGGCGCGCGGCAAGCCCGAGCACGAGCGAGGCGGCGCCGGCGGAGGCGAAGAGGCTGATGCCGTATTGCCGCACCGCGCTGAAGGTCATCAGCGCGATGCCGACGGTGATGACGCCGATGAGGATATCCCCTGCCCGCTTGAGGATGCGCACCTGCGTCAGATGCTTGCGGGCGAGGAGATTGTCCTCGGTATCGGTGCGGAAGCGGCCGAGATAGAGGGAGGCGAGGATCTCGATCGCGCGGATCGCCGTCCACCCCACCAGCAGCACGAAGGCGACGAGGAGGAGATGCGCGATCGTGAGGGTGACGGAGGCCGAGAAGCTCAGCGAGGGCAGCACCGCGCCCATGAAGAACAGCACATAGGCGAGCCGGCTCGGCGCGCGGGTATTCTCGACGAAGAGTTCGAAGAAGCTGCGCACCCGCCGCGGCGGCGAGAAGCGATTGAAGAGGCGGAGCGTCAGCCAGTGCAGGGCGAGGCCGAGGCAGGCGGCGAGCGCCAGCACGAGCGTGCTCCACACCCCGCCCGGCAACCAGGCGGGCGCGAGGCCGAGGCTCTGGTTCAGCACGTGGCGGAGCTGGTCCTCTGCCTGCGGGATGGATGAACTGGTGGCGCTGTGATCCATCAAGCCTCCTCTGCCGGCCGCTACACGCCCGCGCGCGCGGCCTCCCGGTTGCGGCGAAGCTCGGCCGCCGATCCCGCGATCTCCACCCAGGCACGCTGGGTGATGCGCTTGCGGCCGCCCGCGCCGCGCGGGTCGATCGGCGGATGCAGCATGATCGTCACCCGCAGGCGGTGGCAGCGCGCGATGCGGTTGAAATGGCCGGCGAGGCTCATATCGCCGAACCAGGCGAAGAGCGCGCGATCCTCCCGCCGGACGGGCAGGGATTCGTAGCCGTCATAGACGATCGTCACCGGCTGCAGGAGAAGCGGCGGCCCGGCCTCGGCCACCGCGAGCAGGCTGGAGCGGAAGGGCAGCACGCGCGCGCCATCCGATGTCGTGCCCTCGGGGAAGAGCACGAGATTGTCTCCGACCGCCAGGCGCCGCTTGATCTCGGCTGCCTCCTGCGCCGCCGTCGCGGCCCGCCGGGTCACGAAGATCGTGCGGCCGAGGCGGGCGACCATGGAGATGATCGGCCAGCGGCCGACCTCACCCTTGGCGATGAAGCAGGCCGGCAGGCGGGCGCCGAGGGCGGGGATATCCATCCAGGAGGAGTGGTTGCTGATGAAGACGATCGGCAGGCCGCGCGCCATCGGCGCCCCGGTGAGGCGCACGGAAAGGCCGAGGCAGCGGCAGAGGCCGGCCCAGTAGAGTTGCGGCATGACGACCTTGGCGCGCCCCGGCAGGGCGAGGAAGACCGCCTGGAAGCCGGCGCAGAAAAGCGTCCAGACCAGGCAGGAGGCCAGCCGCCCGGCCACGCGCAAGCCCCCCGGCAGCCGCGGCAGGCGTGGCCAGGCACCATCCAGCGGCACCGGCTCACGGCGGCTCGGCTCTTTCCGCGCCATGCCTCTCTGCCTTCAGCGCCGGGCTTCGATCCGGTCCCAGATCCGCTCCTCGATGCGGATACCGTCGAAGCGGGCGATCTCCTGCAGGCCGGTCGGCGATGTCACGTTGATTTCGGTCAGGTAATCGCCGATCACGTCGATGCCCACGAAAATCAGCCCATGATCGCGCAGATAAGGGCCGATACGGGCGCAGATCTCGCGCTCCCGCGCCGTCATCGTGGTCTTTTCCGCCCGCCCGCCGACATGCATGTTGGAGCGCGCATCCCCCTGCGCCGGCACGCGGTTGACGGCACCGGCCGCCTCGCCATCCACCAGGATGATGCGCTTGTCCCCCTGGCGCACGGCCGGCTCGTAGCGCTGGATCATCAGCGGCTCGGTGGTGCGCGAGAAGTGGCTGTCGAGGATCGAGCCGAAATTCTCGTCATCCTCCCGCAGCCGGAAGACGCCGATGCCACCATTGCCGAAGAGCGGCTTGATGATGATGTCGCGGTATTCGGCACGAAACTCCGCGATCGCGGCACGATCCCAGGTGATGAGGGTGGGCGGCATGAGATCGGGGAACTGGGTGACGAGCAGCTTCTCCGGCGCGTTGCGCACGGCGCCAGGATCGTTCACCACCAGCGTCTTGGGGTGGATGTGCTCCAGCATGTGGGTGGCGGTGATATAGGCCATGTCGAAGGGCGGATCCTGGCGCATCAGCACCACGTCCATCGTCGCCAGATCGATCTCCTCCGGTGCGCCGAAGGTGAAGTGCCGCCCCTGCTCGCGGCGGACGGAGACGGGATGGGCACGCGCGGTCAGCCTGCGGCCGCGCAGCGCCATCTGGCGCACCTCGTAGTGCCACAGCCGATGGCCGCGCTTCTCGGCCTCCAGCATCAGGGCGAAGGTGGAATCGGCATCGATATTGACGCTGTGCATCGGGTCCATCTGGACCGCGACGCGAAGCTCGCTCGGCATCACGCACGTCTCCCGGCGGGATAAGGAGAGCGAACCATAATCGCCGCCGCGCGTGCCGCAAAGGGGCGCGGAAACCGCCCCCCGGCGGCGGGCGGCTCCGCCGATCGGGCGAAGCAGCGGGGCGTTACCCTGCCGGCAAGGAATGGCGGGCCATCATCGGCACATCGGAGCGGGGCGGAGGCGGCGATGCGGCGGGAAGGATCGGGTCCAGGGCGGAAGGCCCGTGCTTGGGCGAATGGCAGGCGGCCAGGCCTCCTCCGGGCCGAGGCAGCCCGCGCGGCGGGTTCCGCCCAGGGCCTGCTCTCGGCCGCCCTCATGCTGGCGGGCGCGCTGCTGCTCTGCCCCTCCGCCCGCGCGCAATATGCCGATCCGGCGCCGGCGGCGCCCGCCGCGCCGGCAGCACCCAGCGCACCCGCGGCACCCGCGGCTCCCCCGGCGCCCGGCATGCCATTCCAAGCTGTCCCCGGCCAAGGCATGCAGGGCCAGCCGATGCAAGGCCAGTATATGCAGGGCCAGAACATGCAGGGTCAGCCGATGCAGGGCCAGGGCATGGCCGCACCGCCGCCCGGCCTGCCGCTCTATATGGCAGGCCCGCCCGGCGCGCCGCCGCTGATCGTGCCACAGCAGCCGATGGACCCGCGCCAATTCTGCTATTTCGGCGGCCAGCCCTATTCGATCGGCGCGCCCTATCCGGGCAATAGCCTGGGGCCCAACGGCCGGGCGATGCGCTGCCGGCCTTCGGACCAGCCGGTCAACGGCTATTTCATGATGGAATGGAGCGACCAGAACTGAGGCCATGCGGCCGCCGGGCATCCGCGGCCGCATGATGCTTTACCGCGACCCCGCGCCGGGTGCAGAATGACCGCAACCAAAACGACCGCTTGCCTTGCTGTGGCTCCCCCTCCCGGCGCCCGCGCCGGTTCCGGAAAAGGCGCAAGAGATGAGCTGGCTTGGAGGACATTGGTACGGCGTGCTGGCCTTCTTCGGCATCCCGGCCATCTTGGGCATTCTCTGCTGGATCGGCATCCATGCCGCGATCGTCCGCCGCGCGCGGCATGAGCGGGCGCGCGAAGCCCGCCGCCGCCCACCGCCGGACCCTCTGCCGCAGGCCTATCTCCCGCAGGATCGCCTGCCCGGGCCGCGCACCAGCCACCGGCCGTTCTGAGGCCGGCGGCCGCAGCCTCACTCAGCGCAGGCTTGCCCCGGTCGCCTTGGTGACAGCGGCGACGACCTTGGCACAGGCCTCCTCGATCTCGGCATCGGTCAGGCTCCGCTCGCGCGGCTGGAAGACGACCTCGATGCCGAGCGACTTCCGCCCCGGCGCCATCCTCTCGCCCTCATAGACATCGAAGAGCGAGACCCCGCTGACGAGATCGCGCACCGCGCCCCGGGCGGCGCGCAGCACCGCCTCTGCGGCGACCGCGCTTTCCACCACGAAAGCGAAATCCCGCTTGAGCGGCTGGAAGGCCGAGAGCATCGGCGCTGCCTTCTTCTTCCGCTTGGGCTCGGGGATCGCGTCGAGGAACAGTTCGAAGGCGACCGCGGCGGCCGGCAGGTCAAGCGCGCGGATCAGGTTCGGGTGCAGCGCGCCGAAGCGGCCGAGCACGAGCTTCGGCCCCTGGCGCACCACGCCGGAGCGGCCTGGATGGTAATAGCCCGGCGCATCGGCGGTCACGCTCAGCGCCTCCAGCGGAAGCCCGAGCGCCGTCAACGCCGCCCAGAGATCGCCCTTGGCATCCATGGCCGAGACCGCCCGCGCCGGCTCGATCCAGGAGCGCGGCGTCTCGCCAAGGCGCAGGCCGGCGGCGACCACCTGCTGGCCGCCGCGCACACCCTCATGGAAAGCCGGCCCGATCTCGAAAAGCCCATGATCGCCGAAGCCCCGCGCCGCATTGCGGGCGGCAGCCAGCGCAAGGGTAACAAGCGGCGTGCTGCGCAGCTGGTCGAGATCTGACGCGATGGGGTTGACCAGCCGCAAGCTTTCCGGCGCCTCACCGAAACGCTCGGCGATGCGATGATCGGCGAAGCTGAAGGTCACGGCCTCTGCCAAGCCCCTGCCCGCCAGCACCCGCCGCGCGACGAGCGTGCGGCCTTGGCGCGCATTCAGCGCAGCGGCCGGCACGGCGGAGACGACCGGCAGCGAGACCGGCGCGACCCGATCGATCCCCCAGATGCGCAGAACCTCTTCCATGAGGTCGCATTCCGGCTCGATCTCGGCAACGCCCTCAGAAACCTTCGCCAGCACCTCGGGTGCAAGTGCCCGCGCCGGCTCCAGCCCGCCGCGGCCGGCGATGTCGTTCCGCCAGGAGGGGACGTGCACGGTGATGCTCTGCTCGTCGCTCGCCGCGAGGCCGAAGCCCAGGCGACGGAGGATCGCCTCCGCCTCGTCCCGCGGCACATCGGCGCCCGCGAAGCTCTTGAGGCGCTCGAAGCGAAGCCTGGCCGTCCGCTGCCAGGCGGGCTCGGCGCCGGCTGAGACGGGCTCGGAGGCTTCGCCACCGCAGAGGTCGATCACCATGGCAGTCGCGGCT
This sequence comes from Acidisoma sp. C75, assembly GCF_054665095.1. Lineage (NCBI taxonomy): Bacteria > Pseudomonadati > Pseudomonadota > Alphaproteobacteria > Acetobacterales > Acidocellaceae > Acidisoma > Acidisoma sp. C75. The sequence goes on along the minus strand of NZ_BAAFHD010000001.1, from coordinate 336,492 downwards.
TCGAGGGCTGCCGGCATCAGCGCCGGGTCGATCCCACGCTCGAACCGCGCCCGCGCGTCAGAGGCGATCTGGTGCCGCCGGCCGGAGAGCGCGATGGCGATGGGGTCGAAATAGGCGCATTCGATGAAGACGTCGTGCGTCTCCTCGGTGCAGCCGGTCTCCTCGCCACCCACGATGCCGGCGAGCGAGACGACGCCCGCTTCGTCCGCGATGACGCAATCCTCGGGCGTGACCGTAACCTCCTTGCCGTTGAGCGCGAGGAAGGTCTCGCCATTGCCGGCGCGCATGGTGAGCGTGTCGCCTTTCACCTTCGCGACATCGAAGACATGCAGCGGGCGCCCGAGGTCGATCGTGAAGAAGTTGGTGATATCGACGAGCGCGCTGATGGGGCGCAGCCCGATGGCGCGCAGCCGATCCTGCAGCCATTGCGGGCTCGGTCCGTTCTTCACGCCCCGCACCGTGCGGCCGAGCACCCAGGGGCAGGCGTCGGGCTTCTCGATCGCCCAGGAAAGCGCGCTCGGGCCCGCGCTCGGCACGGGCTCGGGCGACCAGCTCTTGAGCGTGCCGATGCCGGCGGCCGCGAGATCCCGCGCGATGCCGCGCACCGAAAGCGCGTCCCCCCGGTTCGGCGTCACCGCGATGTCGATCACCGGCTCGTCCAGCCCCTTGTAGTCCACAAAGCGCGCGCCGACCGGCGCATCTGCGGGCAGTTCGATGATCCCGTCATGATCCTCGCCGAGCCCCAGTTCGCGGGCCGAGCAGAGCATGCCCATCGAGGCCACGCCCCGGATCTCGCCGGCCTTGAGCACCATGCCGGAGGCCGGAATGGTCGCACCCGGCGGCGCGAAGACGACCTTCAGGCCGGTCCGCGCATTGGGCGCGCCGCAGACGACGGAGACCGGCCCCTCGCCGGCATCGACCGTGCAGGCACGCAGCCGATCCGCATTCGGGTGCTGCACCGCTTCCACAATGTAGCCGACACGGAAATCGGCCAGCGCCGCACCGGGATTCTCGACGCCTTCGAGTTCGAGGCCGATGCCGGTCAGCCGCTCGGTGATGGTGTCGAGCGAGGCCTTGGTATCGAGGTGCTCGCGCAGCCAGGAGAGGGTGAATTTCATGGCGGTGATCCGGTCAAAGGGCGGCCGCGGCCTGGGCGGCGGCAATGGTGAGGTCGGCGGGCAGCGCATCGAGCGTGAACCAGCCGAAACCGGCATGCTTCGCGGGTTCCCGGTTCTCGGGCTCGCCCGTAAACGCGGCCACGCGATAGACGGGGGCGACCCAATGCTCGCCCGCCGCGCGGTCGATCATTTCGACGAGGCAGAGGAGCGTCGCATCCTCGATAAGGATGCCCAGCTCCTCCTCGATCTCACGGCGCACAGCCAGGCGGACGGGCTCGAAGGGTTCGACCTTGCCGCCGGGAAGCCCCCAGCGACCGGCCTCGGGCTCCGTCAGCCGCCGGACGAGAAGCAGCTTGCCATCCCGCACCACAGCGGCGCCACAGCCCACCCTGGGCGGCCCGCTCATCGCCTAAACCCCCTCGTGCAGCGTCGCCGGCTGGAAGGGCGAAGCGCCGTAATGCTGCAGCCATCGGATATCGCTCTCGTAGAAGAGTCGGAGGTCCGAGATGCCGTGCTTCAGCATCGTCACCCGCTCGATCCCCATGCCGAAGGCAAAGCCCTGCCACTCGCGCGGATCGATGCCGCAATTGGCCAGCACCTTCGGATGCACCATGCCGCTGCCCAGGATTTCCAGCCAGTCGCCGCCGCCGCCGAGTTCGCCGGTACGGCGGTTCCAGCCGATATCGACCTCCATGGAGGGCTCGGTGAAGGGGAAGTAGCTGGCGCGGAAGCGCACCGGCAGATTGGCGATGCCGAAGAAGGCGCGCAGGAAATCGGTGAGGCACCCTTTGAGATGGGCGAGCGTGATGCCGCGGTCGATCACCAGCCCCTCGCATTGATGGAACATCGGGCTATGCGTCGCGTCATGATCGGCGCGGTAGGTGCGGCCGGGCACGATGAGGCGCAGCGGCGGCGGCTCGGACAGCATCGAGATGATCTGCACCGAGCTCGTATGCGTGCGCAGCACCAGCGGATCGCCCTCATGGTCGCCCGGCAGGTAGAAGGTATCCATGTCCGAGCGCGCGGAATGATGCGCCGGGATATTCAGAGCGCCGAAATTGTACCAATCGGCCTCGACCTCCGGCCCTTCGGCCAGCGTGAAGCCCATGGCGCCGAAGATCGCCGCCATCTCCTCCATCGTCCGGCTGATCGGGTGGATGGTGCCGCGCGGCTCGGGCACGGGCGGCAAGGTCACGTCCATCCGCTCGGCTTGCAGCCGCGCGTCGAGTGCTGCCGCCTCGATCACCGCCTGGCGGGCGGCGAGCACCGTTTCCAGCGCATCGCGCAGCGCGTTGACGGCCGCACCGCGGGCTTTCCGTTGCTCGGCCGGCACCTGCCCGAGCGACCGCAGCAGCCCTGTGATCCGCCCCTGCTTGCCCATAAACGCGACGCGCACGGCATCGAGCGCGCGCGGATCGGCGGCTTCGGCAATGGCGGCTTCCGCTTCCCGTTGGAGGGCGAGGAGATCATCGGACATCAAGGAGGCTCCGGAACACAGAAAAGGGCTGCCGTTGGTCGCGGCAGCCCTCTCATTCTCATCGGCCGAACGCAAGCCCCCCCCGCCAGGCGCGGGGCGGCCCGAAGCTCGGTCAGGCCGCCGCTTCGGGAGCGGGGGCGGCGTCGAGGACAGCCTTCACCTGCGAAACGATCGCGGCGAAGGTCTCGGCGTCGTCGAAGGCGATGGCGGCGAGGACCTTGCGGTCCATCTCGATATTCGCCTGCTTCACGCCGTAGATGAACTGGCTGTAGGTCAGCCCCTGCTCGCGCACGGCGGCGTTGATGCGCTGGATCCAGAGCGCGCGGAATTCGCGCTTCTTGTTCCGGCGATCGCGATAGGCATAGCGCAGCGCCTTCTCGAGACGCTCGAGCGCGATGCGGTAGTTGGTGGAGGACCGGCCGACATAGCCCTTGGACAGGCCAAGAACCTTCTTATGCCGGGCGTGGCTGGTTACGCCGCGCTTCACACGTGCCATTTTTCGACCCCTCCCTTACCGACCAAGCCCATAGGGCGCCCACTGCTTCACCGTCTTGCCGTCCATCTCGGTCAGCGTCTGGGAGCCGCGGTTGGTGCGCTTCATCTTCTGGGAGCGGTTGATCAGGCCGTGGCGCTTGTTGCCGGGGCCCGCCAGCACCTTGCCGGTCGCGGTGATCTTGAACCGCTTCTTGACCGACGATTTGGTCTTCATCTTGGGCATTTGCTACTCCTTCGGTTCTGCCCCGCGATCGGCCGCGGGTCGCGGCTTCCGGCGGGCGTCGTGGCCGGGCATGCCCATATCCAGGCCCGGCGCACAGACGAATGAGGCGGGGGCTATACAGAAGGTCTCCCCGCCCGGCAAGCCGGCAGGCGGAGCGGCTGCCATGCCGGGCGCCATGGCGCGCCCCGCCGCCCGCGCTGACAGGCCGCCCGCCCTGCTCTATGCTGACTTCCTCCGAAGCCGGCAGACCAGGGGCCACTATGAGCGAAGCGACGTTGCAACAGGATATCGCGGTCGTGGCGGAAGCCTGGGCGGACCCTATTATGCCGATGCCGAACAGTGGACCTTCCTTTTCTGGAATGCCGACACGCCGTTCCGCCGCCTCTTCGACCGGCTCGACCTCACCGAGGCGGTGGAACTCGCCTGCGGGCACGGGCGCCATGCCGCCCAGGCAGCGCCGCTCGCCGGCCGGCTCACCCTCGTCGATATCTTCGAGCAGAACCTCGCCGCCTGCCGCCAGCGGCTGGCGGGGCGGGGCAATGTCGCCTTCCTCCGTGGCAATGGGCAGAGCTTCCAGCCCCTGGCCGATGGCTCCGTCACCGCGATCTATTGCTACGATGCGATGGTGCATTTCAGCCCGGCGATGGTGCAGGCCTATCTGCGCGATGCGGCGCGCATCCTGAAGCCGCGCGGCATGGCGCTCTTCCACCATTCGAACTATGCCGCCCCGAACGAGCAGCATTACGGGCTCAACCCGCATGCCCGCAACAGCATGACCCTGGCGCGCTTCGCGGGTTTCGCGGCGGAAGCGGGGCTCGCGGTGGTGGAAAGCCTCGCCCTGCCCTGGGGCGGGGTCGATGATCTCGATGGGCTGACGCTGCTGCGCCGCCCTGGCTGAGCCGCCCGCGTTCAGGGCGCGGGGCCGGAGCCTTGCTGCGAGAACCGCTGCGGCTCCTCTTCCGGCAGCCTGATCCAGGTCTGCGTGCGGCCGAGCAGCGGCGTGCCGATATAGCCGCGCAGTACCAGCTTCCGCCCGCCATCGATGAGGTGCATGCGGCAATGATAGACGCCGCCATCCTGCGGGTTGAGGATGGTGCCGCCGGCCCAGCCCGCATCCACCGGCTTCATATTGACGAGCACGACGAGCCCCATCACCGGCCGGTCATGCGCATAGCCGCCGCAATGCTGGCAGAGAGCGGCGCGGTATTTCGGATCGTCGATCCCGGTGACACGGCCGTACAGCATGCCGTTCTGCTCGTAGATCTGCACGATACCGTCCGGCTTGTCAGTCCGGTCGTCGATCGTCCGCCAGGAGCCGACGGGCGAGGAAAACCTGCCCGCCGCGGCCGTGGCGGTGGCCTGCGCCCGCGCCGGCCGCGCCGTGCCGATCGCCAACCCCCCGCCGCCCACCGCCAAGCCCAGCAGGCCACAACCGGCCATCCCCGCCCAGAAAGCCGCACGCCGCATCCAATCCTCCCGCAAGGCAACCCAGAGGCCCCCGCAAACGCTCTTCCGGGCCGGGGGCGCGGCACCTATAACCCACACTATGCTGATCCCTTTCATCAAGATGCAGGGCGCGGGGAATGATTTCATCATCCTCGACGCCCGCGCCGAGGCGCTGCCGCTGGCCGAAAGCCAGATCAGGCTGATCGCCGATCGCAGGCTCGGCATCGGCTGCGATCAGCTCATCACGCTCGAACCGGCGGAATCCGGCGCCGATCTCTTCATGCGAATCCATAATCCCGATGGCAGCGAGGCCGGAGCCTGCGGCAATGCCACCCGCTGCGTCGCCACCCTCATTGCGGGCGAAAGCGGCCGCCGCCGCGGCGTCATCCGCACCATCTCGGGCGATCTGCCCTTCACGCTCGGCGGCGATGGGCTCGTGACCGTCGATCTCGGGGCGCCGCGCCTCGATTGGGCGGCGGTGCCGCTGGCGAAGGCTGCCGATACCCTGCACCTGCCGCTCGCCGATGGCGGTATCGCAGACCCCGCCGCCTGCTCGATGGGCAATCCGCATGCGACCTTCTTCGTCACCGATCTCGCCGCAATTCCGGTCGAGACCCTCGGCCCCCGCTTCGAGCGCGACGCGCTCTTCCCCGACCGCGCGAATATCGGCTTCGCGCAGATCCTCTCGCCCGCGCAGATCCGCCTGCGGGTCTGGGAACGCGGGGCGGGCCTCACGCTCGCCTGCGGCTCCGGCGCCTGCGCTGCCCTCGTCAACGCCGCCCGCCGGGGCCTGGCCGCCCGCCGGGCGGAGATGATCCTCGATGGCGGGCGGCTCGTCATCGACTGGCGGGAGAGCGACGGCCATGTGCTGATGACCGGGCCGGCCGCGGTGAGCTTCACCGGCACGATCGCCCTGCCCCCGGCCGCGGCGCTGGAGATCGCGGCATGACGATCGACGTGCTGAGCTTCGGCTGCCGCCTCAACACCTATGAGGGCGAGGTCATGCGCGGCCATGCGAGCGCCGCCGGCCTCAGCGATACCGTCATCGTCAATACCTGCGCGGTGACGGCGGAAGCCGAGCGCCAGGCCCGCCAGGCGATCCGCAAGCTCGCACGGGAGCGGCCGGAGGCGAAGATCGTCGTCACCGGCTGCGCCGCGCAGATCGCGCCCGAGGCCTGGGGCCAGCTTCCCGGCGTCTCCCGCGTGCTCGGCAATGCCGAGAAGCTGGAAGCGCGCCACTGGCAGGCGGATGCGCCTTCGGCGGTCTCCGACATCATGGCCGCGCGCGAGACGGCAGCGCATCTGGTAACGGAATTCGCAGGGAGAGCGCGGGCCTTCGTGCAGGTCCAGCAAGGCTGCGACCATCGCTGCACCTTCTGCATCATCCCCTTCGGCCGCGGGCCGAGCCGCAGCGTGCCCTTGGGCGCCATTCTCGACCAATGCCGCAGCCTGATCGCCTCCGGCTATCAGGAGATCGTGCTGACGGGCGTGGATATCACGAGCTACGGGCAGGATCTGCCGGGCCAGCCGCCGCTCGGCCAGATGGTCCGCCGGCTGCTCGCCCTGCTGCCGGAGTTGCCGCGGCTGCGGCTTTCCTCGCTCGATCCTTGCGAGATCGATGAGGATCTCTGGCGCCTCATCGCCGAGGAGCCGCGCCTGCTGCCGCATCTGCATCTCTCGATCCAGGCGGGGTCGGACCTCATCCTCAAGCGCATGAAGCGGCGGCATCTGCGGGCGGACGTGCTCGCCGTCGCCGAGCGGGCGCGGCGCTCGCGGCCCGGCATCGCCTTCGGCGCCGATCTCATCGCCGGCTTCCCGACCGAGACGGAGGAGGATTTCGCCCAGACGCTCGCCCTCGTTGAGGAAGCGGATCTCACCATGCTGCACGTCTTCCCCTATTCGGAACGCGCCGGCACGCCGGCCGCGCGCATGCCGAGCGTGCCCAAGGCCATCCGGCGAGAGCGCGCGGCGCGGCTGCGCGCCGCAGGCGCCGCCGCCGCCGCCCGTTTCGATGCCACCCGCGTCGGGCAGACCGTGCGCGTGCTGGCCGAGACCGAGACGCGCGGCCATTGCGAGCATTTCCGCCCCGTCCGCCTGGCGCGGCCGGCAACACCCGGCGAGATCGTCACCGCGCGGATCGTCGCTCAGGAGGCCGACGGCCTCCGCGCCGCCTGAGCAGACATAAACATATATTGATGCATATGGGTTCCTGAGCCATGGCCCTGTCCGGTTTCTTCTCGCGCCTGAAGGAAGGGCTCTCCCGCTCCACCCAGAAGATCTCCACCAGCATCACCGCCGTCTTCACCAAGCGGAAGCTGGACGAGGAGGCGCTGGAGGAGCTGGAGGAGCTGCTCATCGCAGCCGATCTCGGCCCCCGGGTCGCGGCCCGCATCATCGCGAGCTTCCGCCGCACCCGCTTCGGCCGCGAGGTGACGGATGAGGAGATCAAGGCGGCGCTCGCCGAGGAGATCACCAAGATCCTCGCCCCCGTGGCCGCGCCGCTGGCGATCGACCCCGCCCATGCCCCGCATGTCGTGCTCATGGTGGGTGTGAACGGCACCGGCAAGACGACGACGATCGGCAAGCTCGCCCAGTTCTACCGCGATCAGGGCCTCCGCCCGATGCTGGTCGCGGGGGATACCTTCCGCGCCGCGGCAGTCGAGCAGCTGCAGGTCTGGGGGGAGCGGACGGGCACGCCCGTCGTCTCCGGCAAGCCCGAGACGGATGCCGCCGGCCTCGCCTTCGGCGCGCTGGAACGCGCCCGGCGCGAGGGGATCGACCTGCTGCTGATCGATACCGCCGGGCGGCTGCACAACAAGAAGGCGCTGATGGATGAGCTTGCCAAGATCATCCGCGTGATCCGCAAGCTGGACCCGACCGCCCCGCACTCGATCCTGCTGACGCTCGACGCGACGACCGGGCAGAACGCCCTCTCCCAGGTGCAGGTCTTCCGCGATCTTGTGGCGATCGACGGGCTGATCGTCACCAAGCTCGACGGTTCGGCCCGCGGCGGCATCGTCGTCGCCCTCGCCGAGGAGTTCGGCCTGCCCGTGCATGCGGTGGGGGTGGGCGAGAAGGTCGGCGATCTGCGGCCCTTCGTGGCCGAGGAATTCGCCCGCGGATTGGTGGGAAGCGATGCGCAGCAAGAGCAACCCTGAGGCAGAGCCCGCGCCCGGCCCCGATGTCACGGCGCGCGGCACCTATAGCGTCTGGGGCCGCGAGACGGTGCGCTATGCCGACACCGACGCGCATGGGCATGTCAACAACGTCTCCTACGCTGCCTATTTCGAGACCGGCCGCACGACGCTGATCCGCGCCGCCGGCCTGCCGATCGGGCCGCAGGCGGCGATGCGCCCGGTTCTCGCCCGCATCGAGATCGACTATCGGGCGGAGGTGCATTGGCCGGCGGAGCTTGCGATCGGGATCGCGCTGGTCAAACTTGGGCGGAGTTCCATCACCCTCCTCCAGGGCCTCTTCATCGGCGAGACCTGCGTCGCGACCGCGCGGGAAGTGTTGGTTCTGGTGGAGACCGCGACCGGCCGCTCGACGCCGATCCCGGAGGAGATGCGGGCGCGTCTTGAGGATGCCGAAAGCTGGAGCCTTCCGGCAGGCACACCGCTATGATGAGCGTTGGAGGCGAGCATGGACAACCGAATTGACGTGCTGATCCCCGTCGATGCCGAGGTTGCCCAAGCGCTGGAGCGACCTGAGGAGCGGCAAGCGGTCGGGCGGTATATCAGCCACCTTATGAAGCATGGTGGGATGCGAGGCGCGGTCGCTGCGGCAATAACCGAGCTGAAACATGAAGCCCAGGCAAAGGGTCTGACAGACGCCGAGATCGATCAGGAACTGGCGGCTTGGAAGGCTGAACGCCGCACGTGATCGTTGTGCTTGATGCATCGAGCCTCGTTTCGGCAGCTCTCAAGCAGAACAGCGTGCCCGAGCGGGCGCTTTTGGCGGCTATCTCCCCGCCAAACCTGATCGTCACCTCCCGCGAGGTGGAAGATGAGTACCGAGAGGTGCTCTTCCGGCCCAAGTTCGACCGCTTCGCATCGGTGCAGCGACGTACCGATACGCTGGATCTCATTCTGTCCTGCGCTCGCCAGGTACTCGTCACCGCTATAGTGCGAGCATGCCGTGACCCGAAAGACGACAAGTATCTGGCCTTGGCGGCCACGGCCGGCGCAGACGCCATTATCAGCAGCGATGATGATCTGCTGGCGATGGCGCCCTGGCGAGGGATACCGATCGTGACCCCGGCGGAATTTTTAGCGCTGAGCGATCTCAGCGCCCCATAGACGCCACCTTGCCCCGCCGTGATGACCTGAGGGCGCCTGGCTTGACCGCGCCGGTCATCAGACCGCGCTATCGGCAGCCACTTCTCCGCCGAGCGGCGGACAGAAGCCGAGATGGCAGCCTTCGCCGGCGCCATGGCGGCGATGTTCACGGCCTATCTTACCGCGCTCGGCGCAGAGCAGGACCGCTCCGGCACGCCCGGGGCGGCTGGAATCTTCCCCAAATCCCGCGAAGCCCATACAAAGCCTGCATGAGCGCGATCCAGAAGCCCGAAGCCGCCGCCGCACCTGCCGCAAGGCCGGTGCCCTTTCTCGATCTGAAAGCCCAGCAGGCGCGGATCGGGCCGGAGATGCGCCGGCGGGTCGATGCCGTGCTCGCCCATTGCCAGTTCGTGATGGGGCCGGAAGTGGCCGAGCTGGAAGCGGAGCTTGCCCGCCGCGCCGGCGCCGCCCATTGCGTCGCCGTCAGTTCGGGGACGGACGCGCTGCTCATCGCCATGATGGCGGAAGGCATCGGGCCGGGGGATGCGGTCTTCCTTCCCGCCTTCACCTATACGGCGACGGCGGAGACGCCGCTGCTGCTCGGCGCGACGCCGGTCTTCGTCGATATCGACCCGGCGACCTTCCAGATCGATCCCGCCCATCTCGAAGCCCGAATCGCGGCGGTGCGCGCGGCCGGGCGGCTGCGCCCGCGCGCCGTCATCGGTGTCGATCTCTTCGGCCAGCCGGCGGACTGGCCGGCGCTTGCCGCCATCGCCGCGCGCCACGGCCTCTTCACGATGGATGATTGCGCCCAGGCCTTCGGCGCCCTCCTCGGCGACCGGCCGCTCGGCGCCCAGGGGGACGCGACGGCGATCAGCTTCTTCCCATCGAAGCCGCTCGGCGGCTATGGCGATGGCGGCGCGCTCTTCACCGAATCGGCCGAGCGCGCGGCGCTCTACCGGAGCCTCCGCAGCCATGGTGAAGGCCAGCAGCGCTACGACGTGCAGCGTATCGGCATCAACGGCCGGCTCGATACGCTGCAGGCCGCCGTGCTGCTCGCCAAGCTCTCGGTGTTCGACGAAGAACTCGCCGCCCGCGAGCGGATCGCGCGGGCCTATGATACGCGGCTCGGCAATCTCCTCAGCGTCCCGGCGCGGGTGGCGGAGAGTACCGCCGCCTGGGCGGTCTATGCCGTGCTGCTGGCCGATGGCGCGCAGCGGGAGCAGGTGCAGGAGGCGTGCCGCGCCGCCGGGGTCGCGACCGCGATCTACTATCCGAAGCCGCTGCACCACCAGCCGGCCTATCGCGCCGCGCATGACGGCGCGCGCCTGCCGGTTTCCGAGGATGTCGCGCAGCGCATCCTGGCGCTACCGATCCACCCCGATCTGACCGAGGAGGATATCGACCGGGTGGTGGCGGCGGTGGCCGGCGCGCTCGCGCCCGCCGCGGCGGGCTGAGGCGGGAGGCCGGCGTGCCGATGACCCCGCCCGCCTTCTCGCGCGATCAGGGCGCGGCGCGGCGCGATCTCTTTCCCGAAATCACGCCCTATGCCTCGGGCTATCTGCCGCGCGAGGGCGGCCACAGCCTCTATTGGGAGCAATCGGGCAATCCGCGCGGGCAGCCCGCACTCTTCCTGCATGGCGGCCCGGGGGCCGGGGCAGGCGCCATCCACCGCCGCTTCTTCGATCCGCGCATCTGGCGCGCCGTCCTCTTCGACCAGCGCGGCGCCGGCCGCTCCCGCCCGATGGGCAGCCTCGAGCATAATACGACGCCGCATCTGGTGGCCGATATCGAAGCCTTGCGCGAACATCTCGGCATCGAGCGATGGCTGCTCTTCGGCGGCTCCTGGGGATCGACGCTCGCCCTCGCCTATGCCCAGGCGCATCCCGAGCGCGTCTCGGCCTGCGTGCTGCGCGGCATCTTCCTCGGGCGCGACAGCGAGATCGACTGGTTCCTGCACGGCCTGCGCGCCGTCTTCCCCGATGCGCATGGCGAGTTCGCGGGCTTCCTGCCGGAAGAGGAACGCGCCGATCTGCTCACTGCCTATCGCCGCCGGCTCGACGATCCGGACCCGCGGGTGCATGGGCCGGCGGCGCGCGCCTGGTCGGTCTACGAAGGCTCATGCAGCACGCTGCTGCCGCAGCCCGAGACCGTCTCCTCCTTCGCGCGGGACCGCGCGGCCCTCGGCCTTGCGCGGATCGAGGCGCATTACTTCGCCCACCGCCTCTTCCTGCCGCCCGAGGGGCTGCTCGGCCGGATGAGCCGCATCGCCCAGATCCCGGCCGAGATCGTGCAAGGGCGGTACGACATGGTGTGCCCCGCCGTCAGCGCTTTCGACCTCGCCGCCCGCTGGCCGGCAGCGCGCCTCACCCTCATCCCCGATGCGGGGCATTCGGCGCTCGAACCCGGCACCCGCTCGGCGCTGCTCGCCGGGCTGGACCGTTTCGCGGAACGCTGAGCCGCGCGGCAGGAAAGAGAGCGGTTGCCCCTCTTGCCGCTTTGCGGAATGCTGGCCCACCTGCTCTCGAACGGAACGCCCGATGGATGCCATGCCCCCGAAAATCGGCCAGCCGCCCGCCCCCGCTACGGAGACGGAAGCCTCTGTGCGGGAAGATCTCGCCTGCGCCTATCGGCTCATCGCCCATCTCGGTATGACCGACACGGTCTTCACCCATCTTTCGGCGCGCGTGCCAGGGCCCGGCAATTTCTTCCTGGTCAACCCCTACGGGCTGATGTTCGAGGAGATCACGGCAAGCACGCTCGTCAAGGTCGATGCGGATGGGCAGCCGGCGCAGCAGACCACCTGGCCGGTCAATCCCGCCGGCTTCGTCATCCATTCCGCGATCCATATGAGCCGGGCGGACGCGCATTGCGTGATGCATACGCATACCCTTGCCGGCATGACGATCGCGGCCCAGGCGGGCGGGCTGTTGCCGCTCAACCAGATCAGCATGGAATTTCTCGACGAATTGGCGATCCACGATTACGAGGGGGTGGCCGATGACGATAATTTGAGCGAGCGGGAGCGACTGGTGCGCGATCTTGGCGCCAAGCCCTGCATGTTGTTGCGCAATCATGGGCTGCTGACGGTGGGCCGCACCGTCGCCGAAGCTTTCTATTTCATGTATTATCTCGAACAGGCTTGCCGCATCCAGGTCTCCGCCCAATCGACGGGAGCTGCCCTCTCGATCCCGCCGGCAGCGGTTCTCAGGCGCACCAAGGCGCAATATCGGCGGGAGGAGCATCACGGCTGGCTGGTCTGGCAGGCCTTCAAGCGGAAGATGGACCGTGAGCAACCGGCGTATCGTTCATAATTTGTGACTACGCCAGAATCGTCAGGCTCGACGACGCGCTAAATTCACTCGGCGTTTAATAAAAATATTCTATGGGGCAGGAACACCTTGGCGAGTCTGGATCTTTTAGGGAACCGTTAATGCAGTATGTTCCGCCCTTCGCTCTCTACGCCCTGCTGGGAGAGATCACGCAGTCCGAGGATAGCGTCACGCTGCCGCTGGAGGCGTTTCACACCATGCTGCGCGCGATCTATGGCGGGGAGGCTTTCGATGCCGCCTGGTATCGCCGCACCTACCCGGATGTCGCCGCGGCGATCGCCGAAGGCGCGGTGCCGGATGAGCTGACGCATTTCGTGCGCTTCGGCTTCCTCGAGAATCGCCGCCCGCGGGCCTATGATGTGGATGCGCGCTGGTACGAGGACACCTACAAGGACGTGGCGCTCGCCATCCGCTCCGGCATGGTCTCCGATGCCCGCAGCCACTTCAACAATGATGGCTTTCTGGAGCCCCGGGCGCCGACGCCGGAAGCCGCCCGCACCTTCGCGCAGTTCTTCGAAATGACCGCGCACCGTTCCCTCGCCCTCGCCGCACAAGCCCAGGCGAGCCAGGGCAGCGCCCCGGCGCGGGTGCGCAAGGGACTGCGCGGCTAGGGCTTCGCCACCTGGCGGGAAGGCCGCGGCTTGGCCTGGGCTGATGCCGCGCTGGCGCAAGCGCAGATGCAGACGCAAATGCAGGCCCATCCGGCTTCCCTCTGGCTCTGGTGGCGCCTGCTGGTCTGGCTCTGGCGGCTGATCACGAGCGGGGCGCCGTAGCGGGCCGGCTGCCACCGGCGCCTGGCGCGGATTAAGCTGGCAAGGCGCGCCCAGGCCCATCGGCCGCTTCAGACAGCGGCGGCGCGGGCGGGGCTCCGCCCCTCTTCGCCCGCTTCCTCCCCCACCATGGCAAGCGCCAGGGCTTCGGCGACGCGGATACCGTCCACCCCCGCCGAGAGAATGCCCCCGGCATAGCCCGCGCCCTCGCCGGCCGGGTAGAGACCGCGCGTGTTGAGGCTTTGGAAATCCCGCCCGCGCCCGATGCGCAAGGGGGAGGAGGTGCGGGTTTCCACCCCCGTCAGCACCGCATCCTCCATCGCGAAGCCCTTGATCTGTCGATCGAAGGCCGGCAGGGCCTCGCGGATCGCGGCGATCGCGTAATCCGGCAGGCAGCCGGCGAGATCGGTCGGTGTCACCCCGGGCTTGTAGGAGGGGATGACGGCGCCGAGCCCGGTGGAGGCGCGGCCGGCGAGAAAATCCCCGACCCGCTGCGCCGGCGCCCGATAATCGCCGCCGCCGGCGAGGAAGGCCTCGCGCTCCCAATGGCGCTGAAACGCGATACCGGCGAGCGGCCCGCCCGGATAATCGGCCGGGGTGATGCCGACCACGATGCCGGCATTGGCGTTGCGCTCGGCGCGCGAATACTGGCTCATCCCGTTCGTCACCACATGTCCGGGCTCGGAGGTGGCGGCCACCACCTGCCCGCCAGGGCACATGCAGAAGCTATAGACCGAGCGGCCGTTCCGGGCGTGGTGCACGATCTTGTAATCTGCCGCGCCCAGCAGCGGGTGGCCCGCCTGCGCGCCGAAGCGGCAGCGGTCGATCATGGCTTGCGGATGCTCGATCCGAAAGCCGATCGAAAACGGCTTCGCCGCCATCGCGACGCCGGCCTCCGCCAGCGCGGCGAAACTATCCCGCGCGCTATGCCCGACGGCGAGAACGACGTGGCGGGCGGCGATCCGCTCCCCGCTTTCCAGAACCACGCCCCGCATGGCGCGCGCGCCATCCGCCGCCTCGGCGATATCGAAAGCGACGACGCGGCTTTGGAAACGATATTCCCCGCCCAGCCGCTCGATCTCGGCGCGCAGATTCTCCACCACCGTCACCAGGCGGAAGGTGCCGATATGCGGCTTGCTGACGGTGAGGATTTCCTCCGGCGCGCCGGCGGCGACGAAAACCTCAAGCAGATGGCGGCCGAGATGCTGCGGATCCTTGATGCCGGAATAGAGCTTGCCGTCGGAAAAGGTGCCGGCGCCGCCTTCGCCGAACTGGACGTTCGATTCCGGCGTCAGCACGCCGCGCCGCCACAGCGCCCAGGTATCCTTGGTCCGCTCCCGCACCAGCTTGCCGCGTTCGAGCAGGATGGGGCGGAAGCCCATGCGGGCGAGCGTCAGCGCCGCCAGCAGCCCGCAGGGCCCGGCGCCGATCACCAGGGGCCGCTCCGCCAGGCGCTCGGGCGCCCGCACCGGCAGATGATAGGTCATGTCCGGCGCCCAGGCGATGTGGCGATCCTCCGCCACGCGGGCGAGCACGGCGGCTTCATCGGCGAGGCTGACATCGACGGTATAGACCAGTTCGATGCCGGAGCGTTTTCGCGCGTCATGCCCGCGCCGGATGATGCGATGCGCGATGACCGAATCGGGGGCCACGCGAAGCCGCCGGGCGAGTTCCGGCAGCAGCGCCTCGGGCGGGTGGTCGAGCGGGAGCTTCAGTTCCGTCACGCGCAGCATCGGCCGCCCCTCACGATCCATTGGCCATCAGCCCGCCGATCCGATCGAGGGCGAGGGTGAAGGGCTGCGGGTTGAGGGCGAGCGCCCCCTCGAACGGATAGTCGAGCAGATGAATGAGGATGAGGATGGCGGCGATGGCGGTCGCGAAAGTCACCGCGAAGCTCACCAGGGCGAAGCCGCTCTCCACCCCGGCGAGGGTCACGAAAGCGCCGAGGACGAGGCCGAAGCCGATGAGCAGGCACCAGAGCAGCGCGGGCACCCCGCTCGACAGTTGGAAGAGGCGGGTCGAGCGATCGACCTCGGCGCGTTCGAGAAAGGTGAGCAGCTGGCTGCGGGTGCCGAGATCGGCGGCATTATCCGGATGGAAGCGCACCACCGCCTGGATGAGGCGCGCGAGGCGGGAGGAGACGCTGCCTTCCTCCGCCCGACGATCCTGCATCCGCGCCCATTCGTGATGCAGGACGCCGCGGATATAGGTCTGCTCCGCCACCAGGATCGGCACGCCCTCGGCGGGCGGCAGGGCGCTTGCGAGGATGGCGGCGCCGACGAGATCCTTGGCCTCCATCTCCACCGCGCTCGCCGCGTCGTTATACTCGCTCCACACCTCGCTGAAGACGAAGGCGAGCAGCACGGCGAAGATCACCCCAAGCTGGAGGAAGACCGCGGTGCCGATCTCATGATGGCGGCGGCGGAGTTCCACATGCACGTAACGATGGACGCAAAGGCTGGTGCCGGCGGCCAGCAGACCGGCGGCCGCGATGATGACGAGGGCGACGAACAGGCTCATGGCGCATGCCATAGCAGAAGCCTCGCCCGCGGGCGAGGCGCGGCCGGCGAGGCGCGGCCGGCGAGGCGCGGCCGGCGAGGCGCGGCCGGCGAGGCGCTCAGCCCTCCTCGCCCATGCGGGCGACGAGATCGAGATAGAGCGTCGCCGTCCACCCGTAATCGTGGATCACCTGGCGGAAGGGATTGGCCGGGTTGCACTCCCCCTTGCGGAGCAGCGCCGGCGGCTCGGCCTCGCCACGATCGTCATAATATTCGAAGAAGGTCGAATGCCGGGCGCAGGCCGCTTCGATCACGGCGAGGCTCGCCGCATCGAGCGCCGCGGCCCGCTCGGCCAGCGACGCGTCCTCCGCGCCGTAGCGGGCGAGCCCCTGCGCGATCAGCCAGTTCACGTTGATCCAGGCCGGGCCGCGCCACATGTCCTTGGCATAATGCGCGGTATCGGCAACGGCGATCGAGGGCACCGGCACGGCGGTGGCGAAGAAGCCCGGCTCGTCCAGCAGGCGGGCCATGCGACGTGCCCGATCGAGCCCCGGCACGCGGGCGAAGAGGGGCAGGAAACCCGCGCTCGCCAGCACCGGGGAGCGCTCCCCCGCCTCGACATCGTAATCGCAATAGAGCCCCGCTTCCTCCGACCACAGGTGCCGCTCGATCAGCCGGGCGAGGCGATCGGCCCGGGCGCGCCAGAGGTTCGCGTCCGACGCCATGCCGAGGCGCTCGGCAAAGTCGCAGAGGATCTGGCATTCGCGCGCCAGAAAGGCGTTGAAATCGGTCGCCGCCAGCGGCGTCGGGTAATGGAAGTCGAAGCGGGGGGAATTGTCCATGCCGCTCTCCCCGCTGCGGGAATGCGGATCGCCCTCCATGAACCATTCGCACAAGCCATCGCCCTCGCCGTCGCGATGGGTGAGATCCCAGAGGATATAGGCCGCGAGCTTGGGGTAGAGGCGCGCGATCCAGGCAGGGTCGGGGCTGGCCGCCTCCACCATGGCGACCCCGAAGGCGAGGACCGGCGGCTGGGTGATCTCGGAGGGCCGGCGCGTGGGGGACATCTGGTGCGGCACGAAGCCATCGGGCTTCTGCCCGGCGAAGACCGCCTCGATCATCTCCTGCGCCAGCCGCGGATCGAGATGCCGCCAGCCGATGGCGTGAAACATCGAATCCCACAGCCACATATCCTTGTGCGGCCAGCGGTCGGGCGTCGTCCAGCGCAGCGGAATGGCGGCTTCGGGGGCGGAAACCTGCCCCTTCATGATGGAGAGGGCGCGAAAGACCGCGTGCCGGCGGACGCCCGTGAAGCGGTGGGCGAGCGGTTGGCCGAGCAGCCAGCCGGCGCGCGCCGCGAGGGCCGCATCGAGATCGGCCTCGATCAGCGCGGGCTGGAAATGCGGCGCGGCGCCGATCAGCAGCCGCTCCCCCGCCATCCGCACGGCGAGCCGCTCATCGAGCCCCGGCGCGGCGGCCAGCGCCACCGGGCCTTCGAGCAGCAGGTGGTGCGCATCGAGCATCGCACCCCGCAGCAGGCCGCCGCCCTCCATCCGCGCGAGCACGAGATCGCAGGAGACACAGGCTTCGGTGACGGTGCCGGCGAGCGTCAGCCACGCCTCAGCCGGATAGACGACGCGGATCGCCGCCGGCGCGGTTTCCGTGCGGAGCACGAGGCCGCCCTCGTAATCGGTCTGGCCATCAAGCCCCGAAAGGGCGAGCAGCTGGCCGCGATGCCAGCCGGGCCAGAAGAAGGGAGCGAGCGCCCCGAACCCTGCCTTGTCCGCCATCGCCGTTATCTCCCTCCAGCCGTGAGCCTGAGCCCCGGCACCGCTCCGCGCGCCCGGATGATGGGCCCCGGGCGCAGCCCCGAGACCTGGCGCAGATCGAGCCGCAGCCGCTCCACATCCGCAAGCCAGGCGAGCGGCCGGGCATCGGGCCTTCTTGAAATGAGGCGGAAACGCCGGAGTTCGAGCCCCCGCACATGCCGCGCATAGAGGCCGGCGGCCGGCAGATCGACGCCGAACATCTCGGGATCAGGATAATCGGCCGCCGCCTCGGGCAGACACAAGCGCGCGAGCCGGGGCGGCGCGCCGCCCCGCGCGCGGAGGGTGACATTTTCGAGCCGCACATCCTCGACCGTGTAGCCCCGCAGCCCGGCGACGATCATCGGCATGGCCGACCACGGCTGATCTGCCTCCAGATCGCGGATGCGGATGCCGCGGCAGAAGCCGGGCGCGAGGCCGGGCGGGCCACGCAGCCGGGCGCCGAGCCGGATGAAGAGCGGCGCATGGCGTAGCCCGCGCATGCGGATGCCTTCGACGGCGATATCCTCGATGCCCGCGCCGTCCACCGTCTCGAAAGCGAGGCCGCGGCAGAAATCGAAGCGGCAATCGCTGATGCGCACGCGGCGGAAGGCGCCGTTCGATTCGGTGCCGAATTTGATGCGCCCGGTGTGATGCGTGACATTGGCGAAACTTTCCCTGAGGCCGCCATGGGCGCGCAGGCGGCGGCCGTCGATCAGCGTGCCGATCTGCCAACTGCCCGAGACGGTGCAGCCGCTGATCGTGATATCCTCGCAAGCCGCCGGCACGCCGAGGGCGAGGCTGCTCTTGAGGCAGATCGCATCATCGCTCGGCGAATTGATGCGGCAGCCCTGCACGGTTACCCGGCGGCTGCCATCGAGGTTGATGCCGTCGCGGTTGGTATCGATGACGAGGCCGCTGATCGCAACATCGGCGCAGCCGGTGGCGAGCACCGCGATATGCCCCGCTGCGAGGACCGAAAAGCCCGAGAGGGCGACGTCGCGGCAGCCTAGAAGCGCGATCGCCTTGTTCCCCACCCCGGCCTGCATCGCCGGCAGGCGCCCGGGCTCCTCATCACCATTGACCAGCCCGCGCCCCCAGATGAGCCCCGGCCCGCTGATGGCGATCCGCTCCAGCCCGATGCCCGAAATGAGGCTGTTGCGCCAATGGCTATGGCCGAAATCCTGATAGGCGGTGCAGATCGGCGGCCGCTCCTCGGCAGGATCGTAGCCGGGGCCGGCGGCGGGTGAGGGCGGCGGATCGGCGGCCAGCAGCACCGCGCCGGCGGCGAGATGCAGATGGATGCCGCTCGCCAGATGCAGGGAATGGCAGAGATAGCGGCCCGCGGGAAAGACCAGCGTGCCGCCGCCCGCCGCGGCGAGGCGGGCGATCGCGCCATTGATCGCCGCGGTATCGAGCCGCGCGCCGTCGCCCGCCGCGCCGGCTTCCCGCGCCGTGAGCAGCCGGGGCGGGAAGCCGCCCGCCAGATCCGCCATTCGGTCAAGCTCCCCCTATCGCCCGGCGCCGGCCTTCCTGCCCGCCATCGCTTCGCCCGCAAAGCGCGGGGCGGGTTGCGCGGCGCCGAGGCGTGCCACCCCGCATGCTGCCCTTGCCCTTCGCCGCAAGACAAGATCATCTGATGCGCAAACGCGCCAGAAGGCCCCAGAACACGCCGTGGAAACGCCCGCCGTCGCCTCGCCCGAGGATTTCGCCACGCCCGCCGGAGCGGAACCCGCGGGGGCCGCACCCGCGGCGCCGCCCGCCTCCCTGCTCGGCCTCAGGGTTTTCAACTTCTTCTCGGCCAGCCTGCAAACCGGCTATGGGCCGCTGCTGCCGGTCTATCTCGCCCGCGCCGGGTGGACGCAGGGGGATGTCGGCTTCGCGCTCAGCCTCGGCTCGATCGCCGGGGTGGTGAGCCAGGTGCCGGCGGGGCTCCTCGTCGATCATATCACGCAGCGCCGTCTGGCCTGCGCCGTGGCGCTCGGCGCGCTTGCCGCCGGGCTCGTGCTGCTGGCCTCCTGGCCCGGGCATCTGCCAGTGTTCTTCGTGCTGATCCTGCAAGGCTTTGCCGGCGCCATGCTGGCGCCCGCCATCGCCGCGCTCACCTTCTGCATCGGCGGCCATGCCGCCTTCGGCGAGCATGTCGGGCGGAACCAGCGCTATGCCTCGGTCGGCAATGCCGGCACGGCGGCGCTGCTCGGCCTCATCGCCTACCATTTCTCGGTGATGGCGGCTTTCCTCTTCTCGGCCGCCCTGCTGCTGCCGGCGCTCCTCTGCCTCACCCTGGTGCGGGTGCCTGCCTGCCCGCCGCCCGCGCAAGCGCCGCACCCCGCCCTGCTGCCGGCCGAGCAGCGGGATGCGCGCTTCTGGCATGTGTTCTTTTCCTCGCACATGCATGTCTTCGCCATCTGCGTCACCCTCTTCACCCTGGCCAATGCGGCGATGCTGCCCCTCGCCCTCAATGCGCTGGCGCATCGCAGCGCGCGGGCCGGCGATATCGCCGCCACCGGATCGATCATCGCGCTGCAGGCGGTGGTCTTCGCGGTCGCGCCGTCGATCGGCGCGCTTGCCGAGCGGATCGGCCGGCGGCCGGTGCTGCTCTTCGGCTTCGCCTGCCTGCCCGCCCGCGCGCTGCTGCTCACGCTCGACCCTGGCCCCTATACGCTGGTCGCGATCGAGCTGCTGGACGGCGCGGCGGCTTCCGTCATGGGGGTGATGATCCCGCTGATGGCGGCCGATCTCACGCGGCAGAACGGCTATCTCAACCTCGCCATCGGCTCCTTCGGCCTGGCGGCGAGCCTCGGCGCCACCATCAGCACCACGCTCGCCGGCTGGATCGCGGATTTTTTCGGCCTGCACGCGGCCTTCCTCTTCCTGGCGCTGCCGGGGGCCTTGGCCATGCTGGTGATGGTGCTGTTCCTGCCCGAGATGCGGCGCGGCGTGACGCCCCCCGGGAGCGGCGGCAGCGCGGCGCCGCAGGCCGCAGCGACGGCCTAGCGCCGCCCTCGCCTCAGGCGAGGCTGCCGCAGAAGGTGACGATGCGCTCGCACGCCTCGACGAGCGAGGCATCGTCCGTCGCGTAGGATAGCCGCAGATGCGGGCTCATGCCGAAGGCCGCGCCATGCACCGTCGCGACATGCGCTTCTTCGAGCAGCGCCATCGCGAAATCCCGATCGGTCTCGATCGCCCGCCCAGCGGGGCTCGTCTTGCCGAGCGCGCCGGCGACGGAGGGGAAGACGTAGAAGGCGCCTTCCGGCACGGCGCAGGTAAGCCCCGGCGCGCGGCGAAGGGCGGCGACCACCAGATCCCGCCGACGGTGATAGGCCGCGACCATCCCGGCGACCATCCCCTGCTCGGCATCGAGCACGGCGGCGGCAGCGGCCTGGCCGACGGTCGAGATCCCGGCCGTCGCATGGCTCTGCACCACCGTCATCGCGCGGATGAGCGGCTCGGGCCCGGCCGAGAAGCCGATGCGCCAGCCGGTCATCGCATAGGTTTTGGAGACGCCGGACATGACGAGCGTGCGGTCGGCGAGATCAGGTGCCACGGCCGCGAGGCTCACCGATCCCGCGCCGTCATAACGCAGATGCTCGTAGATCTCGTCCGAAAAGATCCAGACATGCGGATGGCGGCGCAGCACCTCGGCCAAAGCCTGCAGCTCCTCAGCCGAATAGGCCGCCCCCGTCGGGTTGTTCGGCGCGTTCAGCACCACCCATTTGCTGCGCGGGGTGATGGCGGCATCGAGATCCTCCGGCCGCAGGCGGAAGCCGTTATTCGCCGGGCAGGAGACGGGAACCGCGACGCCGCCGAGGAATTGCGCGGTCAGCGCGTAGGAGGACCAGTAGGGCGCGGGGATGACGACCTCATCACCCTCATCGAGCGTCGCCGCGAAGGCGTTGAAGATCGCCTGCTTGCCGCCGTTCGAGACCATGATCTGTGCCAGCGGCACATCGATCTTCTGATCGCGCGCGAATTTCCGCCGCACGGCTTCCTTCAGCAGCGGCAGGCCATCGACGGGCGGGTATTTCGTCAGCCCCTCGCGGGCGGCGCGGGCGGCCGCCTCGATCGCGATCTCGGGCGTCGGGAAATCGGGCTCGCCGATGGCGAGCGAAATGATCGGATGCCCCGCCGCCCGCATCTGCCGGGCGCGGGTGGAGATCTGCACGGCGGCGGCGGTCTCGGCACGGCCGAGCCGCTCCGCAAGGCCAGGGCTCGGCATGCTAGACGCGGCTCCTCTGTAGCCAGCCGGAGAACAGGATGAGGGCGGCGACCGGCAGGGCATAGAGGAGCGCGGCGCCGAAGCCGATGCCGCCCGGGGGCGGGCTGCCACCCGCGGGCGAGCCTGGCGCGACGCTCGCCAGACTGTTCGCGAAGCGCAAGCCCCAATAGATGGCGACCGCCGCGATCGGCCAGGAGACGAGCCCCGCCGCGAGGTAGATGAGATGCGTGCCGCGGGCCGCGGGGCGGCGGAGGGCGCTGCCCGTCATGCCGCCGGCACCAGACCTTCGCAGAAGCGGCGGATGCGGGTGCAAGCCTCGCGCAGGCTTTCTGTATCGGTTGCGTAGGAGATGCGGAAATGGCCGGGGAACATGAAGGCGGCGCCATGCACGGCGGCGACGCCCTCTTCCTCCAGCAGCGCGGTCACGAAGGCTTCGTCATCGTGGATGACGGCGCCCGAGCGGCTGGTTTTGCCGATGCAGCCGGCGACACTCGGGAAGACGTAGAAGGCGCCTTCCGGCGTGAGGCAGTGCAGGCCCGGCGCCTCGTTCAGCATGGAGACCACGAGATCCCGCCGCGCCTTGTAGGTCCGCCGCCAGTCCTCGAGGAAATCCTGCGGGCCATTCAGCGCCTCGACGGCGGCGGCCTGGGAGATGGAGGAGGTATTGGAGGTCGATTGGCTCTGCAACTTGTCCATTGCTTTGATCAGAGCGGCGGGCCCGCCGCAGAAGCCGATGCGCCAGCCCGTCATCGCATAGGCCTTGGAGCAGCCGTTCATCGTCAGCGTGCGCTCGCGCAGGCGCGGCTCGACCTGGGCGATGGTCGCGAATTCGAACCCGTCATAGACGAGCTTTTCGTAGATATCGTCGGTCAAGACCCAGACATGCGGGTGGCGGAGCAGGACATCGGCAAGCGCGCGAAGCTCGTCCGCGGAATAGGCCGCACCCGTCGGGTTGCTCGGGCTATTGAGGATGAGCCATTTCGTCCGCGGCGTGATCGCCGCTTCAAGATCGGCCGCCCGCAGCTTGAAGCCGCTATTCGCGCCGCAGGGCACGATCACCGGCTTGCCATCGGCGAGCGAAACGATATCCGGGTAGCTCACCCAGCAGGGGGCGGGGATGACGACCTCATCCCCCGCATTCAGCGTCGCCACCATGGCGTTGAAGATGACCTGCTTGCCGCCGGTCGAGACCATGACCTCGTTGACCGCGTAATCGAGGTTGCTGTCCCGCTTGAATTTGGCGACGACCGCCTGGCGCAGCGCGAGGGTGCCGGCAACGTCGGTGTATTTCGTGTCGCCCGCCTCGATCGCGCGGATGGCGGCAGCCTTGACGTTCTCAGGGGTGTCGAAATCAGGCTCGCCGGCGGAGAGGCTGATGATGTCCCGGCCTGCCGCCTTCAAGGCGCGGGCCTTGGAGGAAATGGCAATCGTCTGGCTCGGGCTCACACGGTCCAGTCGTTCGGCAGTCAGGCTCACGGTTCGATACACCCTTGAAAATGGCGGCGAACCGTAAGCTGGCGCGGCGCCGCCTGCAAACGCCGGCTGCGCCATGCTCCCTTGTGCCGCCTGCTTAACGCTCCAGGCACATGGCAACGCCCATGCCGCCGCCGATGCAGAGCGTGGCGAGGCCTCTCTTCGCATCGCGCTTGCCCATCTCGAAGAGCAGCGTCGTCAGCACCCGCGCGCCCGAGGCGCCGATCGGGTGGCCGATGGCGATCGCCCCGCCATTGACGTTCACCCGCGCCGTATCCCAGCCCATCTCCTTGTTCACGGCGCAGGCCTGGGCGGCGAAAGCCTCGTTCGCCTCGACCAGGTCGAGATCGGCCGCCTTCCAGCCGGCGCGCGCCAGCGCCTTCTGCGAGGCGGGGATCGGGCCCGTGCCCATCACCTTGGGATCGACCCCGGCGGTCGCGAAGGAGGCGATGCGGGCAAGCGGGGTGAGGCCGCGCTTGGCCGCTTCCGCGGCCGACATGACGATGAGCGCGGCCGCGCCGTCGTTCAGGCCGGAGGCATTGCCCGCCGTCACCGTGCCGTCCTTGCTGAAGGCGGGGCGGAGCTTGGCCATGGTCTCGGCCGAGGAATCGTGGCGGATGTATTCGTCGTCGGCGACGACCACCTCGCCCTTGCGGCCCTTGACGGTGACGGGCGCGATCTCGTCCCGAAAGCGGCCGGATTTCTGCGCGGCACTCGCTTTCTGCTGGGAGGAAGCGGCGAACTCGTCCTGCTGGGCGCGGGTGATCTGGAATTCGCGGGCGACATTCTCCGCCGTCACGCCCATATGGTAGCCGTTGAAGGCATCCCACAGCCCGTCCTTGATCATCGTATCGACGAGGCCGAGATCGCCCATCTTGGTGCCGGCGCGCAGGTAAGCGCAATGCGTCGAGAGGGTCATGCTCTCCTGCCCGCCGGCGAGCACGATGGCGCTCTGCCCGGTCATCACCTGCTGGGCGGCGAGCGCCACCGCGCGCAGGCCGGAACCGCAGACCTGGTTGATGCCGAAGGCGGTGCGGCCCTCGGGGATGCCGGCGAGGATGGCGGCCTGGCGCGCGGGGTTCTGGCCCTGCCCTGCCGTCAGCACCTGGCCGAGGATGACCTCGTCGATTTCCTCCGGGCTGAGCTTGGCGCGTTCGAGCGCGGCGCGGATGGCGACCTCGCCGAGCTGATGGGCGGGCATGGTGGCGAAGGCGCCGTTGAAGCTACCCACCGGAGTGCGGGCGGCGGAGACGATGACGATGTCGTCCATGGCGATGCTCCCGGGGGCCTTGTGCCGGCCCCGCTCTGTCTCTCGTGATGACGCGGCCGGACCAGGCGGCCAGCGGTAGGTAATCTAGGCGCTCCGCCGCGCTTTCCGCCAGGGGCGAAACCAATATCAGCCGTGCCTAGAGGCCGAGGCACCAATCCCGCAAGGGCTGCCACAGCTCGCTCTCGGCCCGCCGGCCGGCGGCCATGCCGATATGCCCCGAGGCCGGGCGATGCACCGCCGCGCCCGGCATGATGGCGGCAAGGGCGAGGGCCGATTCGGGCGGCACGATGCGGTCTCGCCCCGGGATCGCGAGGAAGCTCGGCCGGCCGAGCGCAGCGGGGCGCACCGGCAGCCCCGCCACCCGCCATTCGCCGCGCGCCGGCAGGTTGTGGCCGTACCAGCCGCCGAGCGCCTCGCGCGCCACGGGGGCGGCGAGCGGCACGCCGTCGTTCAGCCAGTCTTCGAGGGCGACGAAGAGTTCGGCGGCCGGCCCCTCCCCCGCCATGCCGGCGAAATGGCGGTATTTGGCCTGGGTCTCGAAGGGGGAGAGGCAGGTGAAGAGCATCTGCAGGAGATCGGTCGGCAGCAGGCCGGTGCGGTGCAGCACCGGCTCCAGCGCCGGCAGCATGGCGCCGAGGGCGCGCGCCCGCGCAGCATCCGGGGCGTGGAAATCCCACGGCGTCGCGAGCAGAGCGAGGCCCCGCACCTGGCCCGGCTGGCGCAGCGCCGCGGCCAGCGCCAGCAGCCCGCCCATGCAATAGCCGCCGAGGATGAGCGGGCCGCCCACCGCCGCCATCGCGCGTTCCAGCCGGCCGGCGATGTAATCGGTCAGCGTGAAGCCGGCCTCGATCTCCCCAGGCTCCCCCCAATCGAGCAGCAGCGGCCGCAACCCGCCGGCGGCGAGCGCGCGCAGGAGCGAACTGCCGGGCTTCAGATCGAGCACATAGGCGCGGTTGACGAGGCTCGGCACCATCAGGAGTGCGGGGCCGCTGCCGCCCGGCGCGTAATCGAGGAGGCGGGCGCCACCCTCCTGCCAGAGGACGGGCGGCTCGGGCATCTCGCGCCGGTAAGCGTGGCGGCGATAGGCCGCGATGCCGGCGAGGAAGCGGCGATCCTGCGCCCAGGCCTCGGCCAGAATGGCCTGGGCGAAGCGGGCCTCGGCCTCAGCTCCGCCCGCCGCGACGCGGGCGGCGATCGCCGCCCGGCGGGGCGCGCCTGCGCTCGGCCTCGGCGGCAGGCCCATCGCGGCCAGCGAGGCGGCGCTCCAACTCGGCCACCCGCCGTTCGAGGCGGCGGACTTCATCATCGCGAGGCTCAGATGCAGCAGCAGCGGGCGCGGGCCCCGGCGCAGCATCGGCCCCGGCGCCGGGCCGCGCCGGGGCGGCGGGCTCGCTGCTGCAGCCAGCCCGGGCGGGGGTTCCTCCGTCTCCGGCCGCGGCCGGCGCGCCCGGCCGCCCCTCCGCTGCGGGCTCATGCCGGCGCGGCCGCGACGCCGCCGGCGCGGCCCAGCCCGCGCCCAAGCCCGCACCCATCGCCGGCATGGCGCGCATCATCGCCTCCGCCGCCTCCGCCCAGAGGGCGACCATCGCCGACCAATTGGCCTGGGTTTCCGGATCGGTGAGATAGGCGGTGATTTCGCTTTGCCATATGGCGATCCAATCTTCGGCGAGCGCGCGGAACTCCTCGGCCGAGGGCGTGGCGGCACTCTCCGGCTCCGCCGCATCGCCGCCGCCGCCGCCACGCGCCTCCTCCTTGCCGTCGCTGCTCATCATGCCGCTGTCATAGCCCAGCCCCGCATCGTTCGTTCCGCACCGGCAGGCGGGCTGCTGCCGCGACCCGCCACCCACGCGCCATCTATCGCAGGCGCGAAGACTTCATGCTAGCCTGCGGCGAAAGCCCATCTGAGGTGGAAAATGTCCCAGGCCGAAATGCCCGCAAGCGGCACCGATCAATCCGGCAAACCGCCCGTGGTGGTGAAGAAATACGCCAACCGGCGGCTCTACAATACGGAAAGTTCCAGCTACATCACGCTCGACAATCTCGCCACGATGGTGCGCGAGGGGCGCGATTTCGTGGTCTATGACGCGAAGAGCGGCGAGGATATCACCCGCGGCGTGCTGACGCAGATCATCGTCGAAGAGGAAAGCAAGGGCAGCGCCCTGCTCCCCACCGCCTTCCTGCGCCAGCTCATCGGCTTCTATGGCGACAGCATGCAGGGCGTGGTGCCGCGCTACCTCGAACAGACGATGCTCACCTTCACCCGTCAGCAGCAGCAGATGCGCCAGGCCATGCAGCAGACGGTGGGCAATTTCTTCCCCTTCGACATGGAGCAGATGAGCCGCCAGAACATGGCGATGCTGGAACGCGCCATGAGCATCTTCACCCCCTTCTATCGCGGCGAGGACGGCGCGGGCGGGGACCAGGCCGCCGCCCACCCGGCGGAGCGGGATGAAGAACTCGCCGCGCTGCGGGCCGAGTTGACGCGCCTGCAAGGCGAATTGCAGGAAACCCGCGCCCGCCTCTCTGCCGCCGGCACGGCGAAATCCGCCGGCAAGAGCGCGGCGGACTGACCGCGCCTACCCCCTCGCGGCGCGCGGCTGCGCCCCATATCACTGCGGGGTCACTGGCAAAGAGAGGGGGTTCACGGATGAGCGAAGCGACAAGGCAGGCGCATGCGCCCAAGGTGGCGCTTGTCACCGGCGGCAGCCGCGGCATCGGCCGCGCGATCGCCGAACGTCTGGCCGTCGATGGCTGGCGCCTGGTGGTGGCGGACCGCGAGCCGCGCGAGACCGCGCATCCGGCGATCCGCACGGTGGCCACCGATGTCGGCCAGGAAGCCGACGTGCAGGCGCTGATGGCGGGGATCGCGGGCGGCGAAGGACGGCTGGACGCGCTTGTCTGCAATGCCGGCTTCATGATCCGCAAACCGCTGGAATTCCTCAGCCTCGACGAATGGAACGCGGTGATAGGGACCAATCTGACCAGCACCTTCCTGCTCGCCCGGGCGGCAGCCCCGCTGCTGCGCGCCGCGCCCCTGGGTGGCGCGATCCTCACCATTGCGTCCACGCGCGCGCATCAGTCCGAACCCAATACCGAGAGCTATGCCGCCTCCAAGGGCGGGCTGCTGGCACTGACCCATGCGCTCGCCATCAGCCTCGGCCCGGCGATCCGCGTGAACTGCCTCAGCCCGGGCTGGATCGACACGCGGCGATCGGCACTGTCCGAGGAGGACCACGCCCAGCACCCGGCCGGCCGCGTCGGCCGGCCGGCCGATATCGCGAGCCTCGCCGCCTTCCTGCTTGGCCCGGAGAGCGGCTTCATCACGGGCGCCGAGTTCATCGCCGATGGCGGCATGACGCGGAAGATGATCTATGTGGCGTAGGGTGCGAGCGCCATGGCGGCCGCGACCGCCATGCGGTGCATGGTATTGGTGCAGATGAGCAACATCTCCGCCCCCGCCGCCTCCAGCCGGGCGGCGGCGTCCGTCATGCGCAACGTCAGCCCCGGCCAGTCTCCCGCATGCCGGAGGGCCTCGATCTCGGCGAAGTTGAAGGACCACAGGAGGCAGCGGGCGGAGGCCGTGGGGCCGAGCCGTTCGCGCACCATCTGGTTGAGGATACGGTATTATTCGGCCGAACTCTCCCAGCTCATACCGCCGATCAGCCCGATCATCCTCATCCGCGTGCCTCCCGCCCGCTCATAGCCGCACCGTGCCGGCATGCGGCGCATCCCCGCCGCCGGCATAGCGCCGCACCAGCCGCACCGCTTGCGCCGTGCCCCAATCGGCCGCGCCGATCAGCCGGGCGCGCGGCGTGCCGCCGCGATCGAAGATCACCGTCGTCGGGATGCCGGGGATGTTCCAGGCGCTGAGGATCGCGCCGTCCGGGTCCGTCAGCACCGGCAGATGGTCGATGCCGTGCCCGTCGTAGAAGGCGCGGACGGTAGCCGCCCCCCCGGCATCGGAGGAGATCGGCAGCACCAGGATGCCATCGGGCGCGACCATGGGTGCCAGCCGATCGAGCGTCGGAAGTTCGGCGACGCAAGGGCCGCACCAGGTCGCCCAGAGGTTGAGGACGAGGCCCTGGCCACGATAATCGCCGAGGCTGCGGAGCGCGCCATCGCCAGTGACGAAGCGGATGGGCGGCAGGCTGGTGCCGGGCGGCAGCGCCGCGAGCGCCCCGATCGGCCCGAGGCTTTGCGCCGCCGCTTGGGCGGCACCGAAGGCGAGATTGCCCAGAACTCCCGCGGCGGCTAGTTTGCCGCTCGCTCGCATCAGCCCCCGGCGTGTGACCGACTTGCTCATTAGGATAGGCTCCTTGACAGATATCAGCCAGCCGCAGCCCAGGCTTCAGCCGCGATCGGACGAAACTCCCGCGCCCGGCGCCAACGCGCAATGGGGTGGCCGCTTCGCCGCCGGCCCTGCCCGGATCATGAGCGATATCAACGCCTCGATCACCTTCGATCAGAGGCTGTGGCGCCAGGACATCGCGGGATCGCGCGCGCATGCGGCGATGCTCGCCCGCATCGGGGTGCTGACGGAGGCGGAGCGCGCCGCGATCGAGGACGGTCTCGGCGCCATCGCGGCGGAGATCGAGGCCGGCGCCTTTCCCTTCGATACCGCGCTCGAAGACATCCATATGAACATCGAGGCGCGGCTGACCGAGCGGATCGGCGATGCCGGCCGCCGCCTGCATACCGCGCGCAGCCGCAACGACCAGGTGGCGACCGATTTCAAGCTTTGGGTGCGCGATGCGATCGACGGGCTCTCCGCCCAGATCACCACCCTCATGCGCGCCCTGGTGGAGCGCGCGGCCGAACATGCGGCGGACCCGCTGCCCGGCTTCACCCATCTGCAAACCGCCCAGCCGGTGACGCTCGGCCATCATCTGCTCGCCTATGTCGAGATGCTGGCGCGGGATCGCGGCCGGCTCGCCGATTGCAGGCGGCGCCTGAACGAAAGCCCGCTCGGGGCGGCGGCGCTGGCCGGCACCTCCTTCCCCATAGACCGGCAGATGACGGCCGCGGCCCTCGGCTTCGACCGGCCGACCGCCAATTCCCTCGATTCAGTATCGGATCGCGATTTCGCGCTGGAATTCCTCGCCGCCGGGGCGATCTGCGCGACCCACCTCTCCCGCTTCGCGGAGGAGATCATCATCTGGTGCAGCGCGCCCTTCCGCTTCATCCGCCTCTCTGACGCCTTCACCACCGGCAGTTCGATCATGCCGCAGAAGCGCAACCCGGATGCGGCGGAACTGGTACGCGCCAAGACCGGGCGCATCGCGGGCTCGCTCATCGCCCTGCTGACGGTGATGAAGGGCCTTCCCCTCGCCTATGCCAAGGACATGCAGGAGGATAAGCCGCCGGTTTTCGAGGCGGCAGACGCGCTCGCCCTCTCGCTCGCCGCGACCGAGGGGATGGTGCGTGATCTCACCCCCGAACTCTCCCGCATGGCCGCCGCCGCCGGCCAGGGCTTCGCGACCGCGACCGACCTGGCAGACTGGCTGGTGCGCAGCCTCAAGCTGCCGTTCCGCCAGGCGCATCACGTCACCGGGCGGCTGGTGGCGCTGGCCGAGGCGCGCGAGGTCGATCTCGCCGATCTCGATCTCGCGACCATGCAGTCTGTCGAGCCCGGGATTACCGAGGATGTCTTCAACGTCCTCTCGGTCTCGGCCTCGGTCGCCTCGCGCACCAGCCATGGCGGCACGGCGCCGGCCAACGTGGCGCGCGAAGCGGCGCGCTGGCAGGCTCTGCTGGATGGCGAGGCAGCGGCATGATCCGCCCGCTGCTGCTGCTGGCGGGGCTTGCGGTCGCGCTCGCCGCCTGCGGCAAGGTGGGGCCGAACACGCCGCCGGGGCCGACTTCGGCCATCATCTACCCGAAACTTCCCTATCCGGCGGAATAGAGACATGGCCGATTTCGCGGGCCCCGCGCCCGGACAGGAGCCGGATGGCCGCGCGCTTCTCGCCGCCCGGCCGCACCTGGCGCTCACGCCGGAGGCGGGCCTCATGCTGGAAGGCGTGCCGCTCGCCGAGATCGCTGGTGCGCTGGGCACGCCGAGCTGGGTCTATGGCGCGGGCACCATCCGCGGGCGCGTTTCGGCGCTGCGCGCGGCGCTCGACGCGGCGGGGCTCAGCCGGCTCGGCATCCATTACGCGGTGAAGGCCAACGATCATCTGGCGATCCTGCGGCTGATGGCGGGGCTTGGCGTCGGCGCCGATGTGGTGAGCGGCGGGGAACTGGCGCGGGCGCAGGCCGCCGGCATCGCCCCCGGGCACATCGTCTATTCCGGCGTCGGCAAGTCCCCGGCCGATCTGGCGGCAGCCCTCGCCGCCGGCATCCACCAGATCAATGCCGAGAGCCGGGAGGAACTCGCCATGCTCTCGGCGGTCGCGGAAGGGCAAGGGCGGCGCGCCGACCTCGTGCTGCGCGTGAACCCCGATGTCGATGCCGGGACGCATGCCAAGATCACCACCGGCCGCGCCGAGAACAAGTTCGGCATCGCCTGGGGCGAGGTGGTCGAGACCTTCGCCTATGCCGCGAGCCTGCCCGGGCTCAACCCGCTCGGCATCGCGGCCCATATCGGCAGCCAGATCGGCCGCATCGCGCCCTTCGAGGCGGCCTTCGCCAAGCTCGCCGCCATGGTGGGGGCGCTGCGGGCGGCGGGGCATGCGATCACCCGGGTGGATTGCGGCGGCGGCCTTGGCATCGGCTACGAGGATAGGCCGGGCCTAGCGCCGGCGGATTATGCCGCCGCCATCGCGCGGCATCTCGGCCATCTCGGGCTCGATCTGATGATCGAGCCGGGGCGCTGGCTGGTCGGGCCGGCCGGGCTGCTGCTCGCCTCCGTGCTGTTGGCGAAGAAAACCGGCGACAGCCGCTTCCTGGTGCTGGATGCGGCGATGAACGACCTCGTGCGCCCGGCGATGTATGAGGCCTGGCACGGCATCCTGCCGGTGGCGGCGGCGGATTTCGCGGGCCCGGCCGCGCCGGTCGATGTCGTCGGGCCGGTCTGCGAAACCGGAGACACCTTCGCGCGAGGCCGCCTGCTGCCCGCGCTCGGCCCCGGCGCGCTGGTGGCGATCCTCGATGCCGGCGCCTATGGTGCGGTGATGAGTTCCACCTACAACGCCCGGCCGATGGCCGCCGCCGCCCTGGTTGACGGGGCGGCATGGGAGATGATCACGCCGCGCCAGACGGTGGCCGATCTGTGGTCGCGCGAGCGGGTGCCGGCATGGCTTTCGGGCGCAAGCGGGGGCTGACGCCCGCGCCCCGCCCCGCTTCGGGCGCGGGTTCGGCCGCAGCCGGGCGAGCCCTGCCCGGCCGGCTGCGCCGCGCGATCGGCGCCGCGCGCCGCCTCATCATCCTCGAAGGCATCGCCGCCGCCCTCGGCCCGCCGCTCGCCCTGCTCGCCCTCTATGCCTGCGCGGCGCTGCTCGGCCTGCCGCCGCGCCTCGGCGCCCAGGGCCTCGCGATCCTCTTCCTCCTTGTGCTGCTGCTGGCCGCGGGGCTCTTCGCCTGGGGCCTCTATCGCCGCGCCTGGCCGGATGAGCGGGCGGCGCGACGGCGCCTGACCCGGGCTTCCGGCTGGCGGCACGATCCGCTCGGCGCGCTGGAGGATGATCCGGCGGCAGCAGGGCCGGATGCGCGGGCGCTCTGGCAGGCGCATCAGGCGCGCAGCCTCGCCGCCACGCGGCGCCCGCGCCTCGGCCTGCCCTGGCCGTGGCGGGCAAGGCGGCGCAACCTCGCGCTCTCGGGCGGCGTGCTGGCGGCCCTCCTCGCCTGCCTCTGGATCGCCGGGCCCGCTATCTGGCCGCGGCTGGTGGCGGCTGCCGCCATCAGCCCCGGCGCCCTGCTCGGGCCGCCCGCCCCGCCGCCTTCGGTGACTGCCTGGATCACCCCGCCCGGCTATACCGGCCGCCCGCCGGTGCTGTTGCCGGCCGGGCAGCGGACGCTCGATCTGCCGGTCGGCTCGCGCCTCGATGTCACCGTCTCGGGGCTGCGCGCGCCGCCGCGGCTGAGCGGCATCGCGGCGGCCTTCAAGCCGGTCGATGCGCGAAGCTTCACCCTCGAAGCGCGGCTCGGCCAGAGCGGGCTCTATATCCTGCGCGGCGGCGGCCGCGCGCTCGCCCGCTGGAAGCTGATGGTGCAGCCCGATTCGCCGCCCGAGATCGGCTTCGCCGAGCCGCCCGGCACGGCGGCCGACGGGCACAGCCTGCGCCTTCCCTGGCATGCGACGGATGACTATGCGGTGACGGCGGCGGAGATGCGGGCCCGCCTCGTCGCGCATCCCGAGGCGCCGCCGCTCGTCCTCAAGCTCGCCTTGCCGGACGGGCCGGCCGCGACGATCGACACCACCACAATCGCCGATCTCAGCGCCAACCCCTGGGCGGGGCTGCCGGTGCGCATGCAGCTGCGGGCGGAGGACGGGGCGGGCCAGACCGGGCGTTCCGCGATCGAGACCGTGACGCTGCCCGAGCGGCACTTCCACGATCCCTTCGCGCAGGAGACCATCGCCATCCGCCGCGAGCTGGTGGTGATGCCGAGCCCGCTGACGCCCGATCTGCGGGCGGCCGGCGCACATGCCATGTTCGAAGTGGCGGCGGCGGCGCTGGCCGCGGGCAAGCCGCCCAAGACGGTGCTGCCGCTGATGGCGGCGGGCTGGCAACTGGCGGCGGACGGCACGCCGGGCGTGCTCCCCACCGTCGAGCAGACGCTCTGGCAGGTCGCGCTGCATTTCGAGCAGGGGGATGCCGCCGATACCGCGCAATCCCTGGCAGGCGCCGCCGCCGCCCTCTCCCAGGCACTGGCGGGCGGGCAAGCGAGCCCGCAGGCGCTTTCGGCGCTGGTGCGCCAGATGCAGGCGGCGATGCTGCAGCATCTCTCGACCCTGATGCAGATGGCCGAGGCGGAGGGCGGGCAGGTTGCCCCCGGCAGCGCCGGCGGCCAGCCGCTCGATCTCCGCCAGATGGCGGCAGAGATGCGGGCGATGCGCGCCGCCGCCAAAACCGGTGATCTCGGCGCCATGCGGGCGGCCATGGCGGCGCTCCAGCGGAGCCTCACGGCGCTGGAGCAGGCGCGCGTCGTCCGCCCCAATCCGGCGCAGATGGCCGCGCGCGCCCAGGCGGCGCGGGATCTCGGCAGCCTGCAATCGCTCATGCAGCAGCAGGCTGCGCTGCTCGACCGGGCGACCGCCCGCGCTTCCGCCGCGGCCGCCGCCCATGCCGAGGGCGCGCCGCCGCCCGCCGGCGGCAACCCGGCCGCCGCCCAGGATGCGGCGGCGCAGGCGGCGCTGCGGCAGAAGCTCGGCGGCATGGCCGGGCGCCTCGGCCCTGCCGGGAACACCGCCGGCAATGCCATGGGGCAGGCAGCACTCCAACTCAGCCTCGGCGCCGACGGCGCAGCGGCCGGCGCGCAGAAGCAGGCGCTCTTCGCCCTGCAACAAGCGGCCGATGCCATCGGCCAGCGCCTGGCGCGCGGCGCCGGCGGGGCGGGTGGCTTCATGATCGGCGGCGCCGGCATGGGCGGGCAGCCTGGCGCCATGCCGGGCTTCGGCTTTTTCGCGGCCGATCCTTCGACCGATCCGCTCGGCCGCCCGCTCGACAACGGCCAGGGATCGAGCATCGGCGCCGACATGGCTTTGCCGACCGGCAGCGCGGAGCAGGCGCGGCTGCGCGCCATCCTGCAGGAGTTGCGCGCGCGCGCAGGCGATCGCTCGCTCTCCAAGCCAGCGCTCGACTACATCGAAAGGCTTCTGCAACCTTTTTAGTTGCAGCACGTGAATTATACGCATCATCGTGATGAATGACGGCGCGTGATCTTTTCGCCGCAGGCCGTTCGCGCCATAGTCGGCCAGCGGTAGAGACATAATCTGAACAGCGCCTCGAAGCATCGCCCCGAACCTCGGGCCGCCGCTTCCGCGGCTGCGCCGTTCGGGGCTTTCATCGGTCCGCTTGCTGTAACGCCGCCGCACGGGCGCCCTCGGGGTGGCCCGCTGCGGCTCATGCCATAAGAGCGGGCCCGCTCAACGGTGGGGCCCACCCGATCACAGGAACGGCCGCATGTCGAATACCACTACGCTCGACCTCAGCCTGTCTTCTCAGGAGCAGACGATCCTGGAGAACACGACAGGGGGCAGCATCAATGCCTATGCCGTGCTCTATGACAGCACCGGCTTCATCAGCGAGACGACTCTGGTGAACGCTGGTATCCTTGAAAGCGGCGGCAGCTACAGCATCCCGCTGACGACATCGACGCAGCCGACCCTGAACGGCGGCAAGCTCTATATCGTCGTTCAAAGCCTATCGACAGGCTCGACCGGCACGATCAGCACCGGTGATTTCGCCAATCAATCCTTCCTCAATACCGGCAGCGCATCGGCCTACGACTTCAGCTATGACAGTTTCGAGGTGACGCTGAAAAACAGCGGCTCGGATGCCGGCAATATCACCGCCGTCAATGGCTTCGCGCTGCCGATGGAAGCCTCTGTCACCTACAACAACGGCACGAGCGAGACTGTCGGCTACGCCGTTCCCGGCAGCACGATCGTCTCCGATATCGGCAACGTCAGCAGCAGCGGCACCTACAGCTACAGCCAGGGGCCGCTCGCCGGCTCCTTCCGCATGTCCACCTCGCCGACGGAAGCGAACCCCGCCAATGGCGGTACGCTGACGACGGGCGGCGCCTTTCCGCAGACCGCCTGGCTGCCCTATGTCGATGCGCTGGAGAACACGACCGTCGCCTCCGACGTGCTGATTTCGGGCCAGTTCAACGGCGCGGCGGATGCGGCGGGCATCTGGCACAATGGCGGCTACTACGCCTATCAGCTGCAATGGGATGGCACGAACGGCGTCTTCTGGCTGGCCCCCACGGCGGACAGCCAGATCCAGGGCTATATCAAGCTCACGCCCAACGACATCGCGCAGAACGCCTATTCGCAGACCGGCTCGGTCAGCATCTACGCCAACGAGACCGATGCGACGCCGCTCGCGACGGTTGCGGTCGGCGCCAACAACCAGTGGGGCGCGGTGCTCGCCCAGTTCTTCACCGGGCTCACAGCCGGCTATTACGGCTCCGTCGGCACATCCCCCAATGCGCAAGCCACCGGCACGATCGACCTCAACCACAATAACAACTGGGCGCCGACCTACGCCTTCGGCGGCACCGGCGGCAATGTCACCTCCACGCTCGGCCTGCCGGCGGGAACCCAGACCTCGGACCCCTATTCGCAGATCTTCTTCAAGAACTCGAACTCCTACGGCTCGCCCTATTCCGATGCCTTGATGAGTCAGTACAGCACCGGCGGCCCGCTGCTCAACGTGCAGCAGACCGGCACGCCGGCGGATGTCTCCACCATCAACCTCACGGTCTTCGCGCCGGGCGAGACGCCGACCGGCTACACGACGCCGACACTCGCCGATTATATCGCGCCCCCGGGCGGCAGCTACACGGCGGCGACCACACTCTATTCCGGCAACAACCTGGCGCTGAACTTCTATTCGGCGGTGGCCAACAACCAGGGCATCAGCCTCGCCGCGAATGCGACCGTCACGCTCAGCATCCTCACCGGCTACAATGGCAGCACGCCGACCTTCACCACCGTCACCTTCGACGGCGCGACGGCGGGCGGGCTGTTTCAAAACTGGACGCTTTCGCCAGACGGCCATGGCGGCTATACGGCCGCAGCTTCCGGCGCCACCGGCAATCCCGGCTACATGGTCATTTTCGGCCTGCCGACGCCTGCAAGCGGGGTTTCCTGGTACCAGCTCGGCGTCTCCGGCTCGGGCGGGGCGGACGCCAAGACCTTCAACCTTTATGTCACCACCAACAGTGGCGGGCAGATCGAGAATACCGCCTATGCCGGGCAGAGCGGCGCAGTGCAGGTGGACGGCCTGGCCTCGGTCTCGGCCACCGGGCTGACCACGCAATACGTCAGCAACATCAAAGTCAATTTCGCGACCGGCACGACCGTCTCCTTCGATCCGCGGCTCGCCGTCGAAGTCACGGGGTCGATCTCGAACTATGGGAGTGGCTTCGCCGTCACCCCCGATGCGCCGGTGGTGGGCCTGCTCAACGGCGGTACCTTCTCGGCGCTGGCCGGACAGACGGCGCAGGCGAGCAACACCATCACCACCGCGGACTCCTCCGGCCTCAGCCTCGCCTGGACCGGCTATAATCCGAATTCCGGCGTCGTCTCCAATGTGGGGACTGACGGCAACTCGACCATCACCGGCTATGGGTGGACGGGGGCAGCGCCGGTGCAAGGCACGATCGCCAGCAACGGCTCGATTGCCGGCTGGGTGAATGGCTTCACCAACAAGACCAATCCGGGTGACACGGCCCTGATCACCATCACCGGCAGCGCCGGCCACTCCGGCACCATGCAGGCCGTGGCGGATGCCGATGGCGATTGGATCGCCAATGGCCTCACCCTCGGCAACGGCACCTATACCATCACGATGCAGGACGCCGTGAACAGCAACGGCACGCTCTCGCCGGTAACGGCCGCGAGCACGCCTTTGGTGCTGACCGTCACGAATGGCTCCAACACGATCGCCGCCAATACCATCATCATCGCCTGCTTCGCCGAGGGCACGGCGCTCGAGACGGAGGCCGGGGCGCGCCCGGTCGAGGCGCTGCGGGTCGGCGAGCGGGTGCGCACCCTCGGCGGCCCTTGCGAGGAAATCCGCTGGATCGGCCAGCGCAGCGTCGATTGCCTGCGCCATCCCGAGCCCGAGGCCGTGCTACCGGTGCGGATCGCGGCCGGCGCTTTCGGCCCCGGCCTGCCGGCGCGCGATCTCATCCTTTCGCCCGATCATGCAATCTATGCCGAGGGGGTGCTGGTGCCGGTGAAGCATCTCGTCAACGGCACCAGCATCCGCCAGCAGGCGGTAGCGCGGATCACCTATTTCCATGTCGAGCTTGCCCGGCACGAGGTGATCTTCGCCGAAGGGCTGCCGACGGAGAGCTATCTCGATACCGGGGATCGCGCCTCCTTCGCCAATGCCGCGGGCGCGATCGCCCTGCATCCGGCCTGGGGCGGCCAGGCGCGGGACGTTTCGCTCATCATGGAGGCGCTGGGCTATGCGCCGCTCCGCGTCACGGGGCCGGAGGTCGAACGGCTGCGGGCGCGGCTTGGCACAAGCCCGGCCGCCGCGCGCCGCGGCCGCCGCGCCCGCCGCGCCCGCCCGCGCGCTGGCGCCGCTTGATCAGGCGGCAATATTTCCGCAACCTCCGCTCTCTTCGGGCAAGGAGGCTGGCATGGACTTCAGCGCGCTTCGCAGCATCAGCGATATCTGCCTCCTGGTGCGGGACCTGGAGCGCTCGGTCATCTTCTATACCGAGAAGCTCGGCTTCACCGTGACGCGCCGGGTGGAAGGCTTCGCCGCCTTCAACTCCGCCGGGGTCTGCCTCGTGGTTTGGGAAACGAGCCATGTGCCGGATGTGCCGCGCCGCCAGGCGCTGCCCGCCCCGCCGGCCTCGGGCGAGCATCCCGCCTGCCTCTCGGTGCGCTTGCCGAGCCCGCAGGCGGTCGATGCGATGTATCGCCTGCTCGGCGAACGCGGCATTCCCTTCCGCCGGCCACCGGCCGATTACCCCTGGGGCGCCCGCTGCTGCTACTTCGCCGACCCGGACGACTACCTCTGGGAAATCTACGCGAATACGGAGACAGAAGCCGAAACCGCAGCCGAGACGCGCCGGGAGGACGATCCGGCCGCGTGACCGGCCCGGTGATCGCCCCGGCCGGCGAGACGCGGCCGGCGAGACCCGGGCGCTCTATGCCAGCTGCTGGCGATATTGCAGGAAGCCGGAACGCTCGGCCACACGGTCGTAGAGCGCCATCGCGGCGGTATTCGTCTCATGCGTCAGCCAATAGAGGCGCGCGCAGCCGGCCCGCGTGGCGGCGGCCGAGACATGGGCGATCAAGGCCCGGCCAAGCCCCTGGCCGCGCGCCGCATCGGCCACGAAGAGATCCTGCAGGTAGCAGTAATCCCCGCTTGTCCAGGTGGAGCGGTGAAACACCCAGTGGACGAGGCCGAGCGCGGCACCCGCGCCGCCCCCTCCGGTGCCTGCGCGGGCGAGCGCGCCGTGCACGGGCTCGGCCGGATCGAGCAGCCGGGCCCAGGTGGTTTCCACCACCTCATCGCTCATCCGCGTCCGGTAGAACGCCTGGTAGCCCTGCCAGAGCGGCGCCCAATCCTTGCGATCGGCCGCGCTGAGCGGCTGGATGAGGAGAGCGGGGGCGGCAGAAGGCGCCTCAGCCTCCGCGCCTGCCCGCCCGGGTCCGGGCTCGCGCCCCGATCCTTCCTTCTTCGCGGGGCCGCTGCTCATGCTTCTTCCTTGAAGGGCGAGAGGCTGCCGAGTTCCTCCATTTGGGCAAGCACCGCCGGGCGCTCCTCCTCCAGAAAATTGCCAACCGCGCGGGCGAGGCCGGGATGGCGGAGCCAATGCGCCGAAAAGGTCGGCTGCGGCAGGTAGCCGCGCTGGATCTTATGTTCGCCCTGGGCGCCGGCCTCGACCCGGGCGAGACCCTGCGCGATCGCGAAATCGATCGCCTGGTAGTAGCAGAGTTCGAAATGCAGGAAGGGCCAATCCCCCGCCGCGCCCCAGTTGCGGCCATAGAGCGCGTCCGCCCCCATGAGGTTGAGCGCGCCGGCGACCGGGCGCTTGCCCTCAAAGGCCATCATCAGCACCACCCGCTCGCCCAGCCGCTCACCAAGCAGCGAGAAGAAGCGACGGGTGAGATAGGCGCTGCCCCATTTGCGATCCACCGTCGATTGATAGAAGCGAAAGAAAGCATCCCACAGCGCGGGCGTGATCTCCGGGCCGCGGAGCGTGCGAAAGACCAGCCCCGCCCCCTGCGCATCCCGCCTTTCGCGGCGAATGCTCTTGCGCTTGCGGGAGGCCATGCGGCCGAGGAAATCCTCGAAACTGCCATAGCCCTCATTCGTCCAATGGAACTGGGTGCCGATGCGCTGCAGAAAGCCGGCAGCCGCCAGCCCCTCCCATTCCGCCTGCTCGCAGAAGGTGACATGGACGGAGGAGAAGTCGAGCCCCTCGCAGGCCTGGGCCAGCGCCTGGCCGAAGGCCGCATAGGGCAGGCTGCCGCCCGGCCGGCGCAACAGGCGCGGCCCCGGCACCGGGCTGAAGGGCACCGCCGCCTGGAGCTTCGGGTAATAGGCGCCGCCCGCCCGCTCGAAAGCATGCGCCCAGCCATGGTCGAACACATATTCGCCGTAGGAATGCGATTTGGCGTAGAGCGGCACGATGCCCTGCACCACCCGCGCGCCATCGCGCAGCACGGCATGCTGCGGCAGCCAGCCGGTGCGCGGCCCGGCCGAGCCGCTATCCTCCACCGCGCTGAGGAAGGCATGGCTCACGAAGGGATTGGCGCTGCCCGCGCAGGCATCCCAGTCGCGCGGGTCGATCTCATGGATCGAGGCATGGAGGGAGAGAGTGAGGCTGTCACCATCCGGCATGGCGGCAGGATAGTGCAGTGCGGCGAAAATGGCGATGCCAGCGGGATGCGCGGCGGGAAGCCCGGCCGCGCCTCAGCCGATGGCGAAGCTTCCCTCGACCTCGACCGCCGCGCCGAGCGGCAGGCCCGCGACGCCGACGGTGGACCGCGCATGGCGGCCGATCTCGCCGAACACCTCGACCGCGAGATCCGAGGCGCCGTTCATCACCTGGGCGTGCTCAGTGAAATCGGGCGCCGAGGCGATGAAGCCGCCAAGCCGCAGCACGCGCACGACGCGGCCGAGATCGCCGCCGCAGGCGGCGCGCAGCTGGGCGAGCAGGTTGATGAAGCAGAAGCGCGCCGCCGCCCGCCCGGTCTCGACATCGACTTCCGAGCCGAGCCGGCCGACCGCGAAGAGCTTGCCTTCGGCAAGCGGCAGCTGGCCGGAAATCGTCACGATGCCTTGATGGATGGTGAAGGGCACGTAGTTAGCAACCGGCGCCGCCGGCTCGGGCAGGGTAATGCCGAGGGCCGCCAGGCGATCCGCGATCGTGCCGCTCATGACGTGCTTCCCGGATTGGGCGAGAAGAAGGCTTCCTTGCCGGGCTTGTCCTTCCACGCATCCGCATCCGCAGGCGGCGTGCCCTTGCGGGTGATGTTCGGCCAGCTCTGCGAGAAATCGCGATTGCGCTCGGCCCAGGCGGTGGCGCGGTCGTCGCTATCCGGGAAGATCGCCTCCGCCGGGCATTCCGGCTCGCACACGCCGCAATCGATGCATTCGTCGGGGTTGATGACCAGCATGTTCTCGCCGACGTAGAAGCAGTCCACCGGACAAACCTCCACGCAATCCATATATTTGCAGCGAATGCAGTTTTCGGTGACCACGTAGGTCATGCAAAGCTCCTGGTGGCAGTCTCGTCTCGTCGCGGATGCACCCCCGTATGCCGCCCGCCCCTCATTCGTGCAAGGGCTCGGCGGCGGGGGCTGGCGCGGTGGTTTCGGGCAGCTCTTCATAGAGCAGCTGCGCTTCGGCCGCGGGGCCGCGCCGGGTGGCGAGCGCCAGCACCCGCCAGACGCGCACCTCGCCGCGCAGCGCGATCGTCAGCACATCGCCCGGGCGCAGCTTGGCATGGGCTTTGAGCGTCGGCTGGCGGTTGAGGCGCAGGCCGCCCGCTTCCACCAGGCGCGCGCAATCGCCGCGCGTCTTGGCCAGCCGCGCGCACCAGAGCCAGAGATCGAGCCGCTGCCAGCCGGCGGCCTCGCCGCCCGCGCTCACCTTGGGCGGCCCTTGGCGCGCATGCGCGGCGGCGCGGCCGCCGGGCGCAGCAGGGCGAGGCGCGCGAAGGGGCTATCGGGGCGCGCCGGCTCCACCCGCCGCTCGGCCTCGCTGCGGCCGCGGGCGCGGCCGGGGCTGAGATGGGCGATCATCGGCGGCATCGGCGGCCCATATTCGCCCGCGGCCATGGCCGGCGCCGGGATGAGGCGGAAGCCGAGCGCGCGCAGCGCGACGGGCAGCGCCTCCGCCCGCAGCGAGAGGCGCGAGGCGAGGCCGCGCGGCAGCGGCACCCGGCCGCCCTCGCCGCGGGCGCCGGCCCGCAACTCCTGGGCGAGCTTTTCGGCGACATCGAGGCGGAGCAGCACGGGCCCCGCCGGCACCCAGCCCAGCGCCTCGGCATAGCCCGGCGGCCAGCCCGGCGGATCTGCCGCGATGCTGGTGCGGCTCGGCTCCGGCAAGGCCGGGAGCGCGATACCGCGCGCGAGTGCGAGCAGGGCCGCGCGCAGCGCCATCGGCTGGGGCTTGAGCAGCGCCGGCAAGAACCAGGCATTGCCCCCGCCGAGCACGGCGGCAGCACCGCCGCCGCGCGGCGGCCGGTCCTCCGCCTCGGCGCGGGCGAGGCCGAGCCCCTCGCCCAGCCGATGCAGCAGGCCGCGCGCTTCCGGCCGGGCGCGGCCGGCTTCGAGGGCGGCGAGGAGCGGCTGGAACACCCGCGCGATCTCGGCATCGATGAAGGCCTGGCAGCGCCGGCGCACCCGCTCGCGCAAGGCGCCGTCGAGGAAATCGCTCGCCCGCACCTCGGCACGGGGATGCAGCAGGGAATGGCCCGGGCGCAGCCGCGCCACCTCCTGGCCTTCCCAGAGCAGCCGGTGCTGGCCATCCCGCGTGATATCGGCATCGGGCGCGGCCTCGAACCGGGCGACGCGGCGGGGCATCTCCTCGGCCAGGGCCCGGCGAGCGGCCCGCATCACCATCCGCCGTTCCTCCCCCACCGCCGAAGGGTCGGGCAGGAAGGTGAAGGCCGCGATATGCCCGACCGGATGCCCCTCCACCACCACCTCGCCCCGCGCGGTGACGGCGGAGAGCAGATCCTGCCCCTCCCGCTCCTCCAGCCGGCGCATGAGCAAGGCGGCGCGGCGATCGACGAAACGCTGCATGAGCTTCTCGTGCAGACTGTCCGAGATCATGTCCTCGACCGCCCGCGCCCGCCCCTGCCAATGCGCGGCATCGCGCACCCAATCATCCCGCGCCACGATATAGGACCAGATGCGCACGCCCGAGAGGCGCTGCATGAGGGTGTCGATATCCCCTTCGACGCGGGCCAGCCGGTCGATCTGGCCGCCGATCCAATCCGCCGGCAGATGCCCCTGCTCGGCCACATGGCGGAACACCCGGCCACAGAGAGCGGCGTGGCTATCATCCGCGATCTTGCGGAAATCGGGGATCTGGCAGGCATCCCACAGCAGGCGCACACGCCGGCGGGAGGTAACGCGCGCCCGGATCTCGGCATCGCGGGAGAGGGCGATGAGGGTTTCAAGGTCCGAGGCCTCGTTGCCGCGCACGAGCCCCCGCCGCGGCGGGGGCGCCTGCAAGCTCGCCAGCAGCGCATCGACGGAGGCGAAATCCAGCTCGCTATTGCGCCAGCAGATCTGCTCGATCGCGTCGAAATCATGGTTTTCGATCGCGCGCACCATCTCCTCCGGCAGGGGCGGGCAGTCGCCCGTGCTGCCGAAGGTGCCGTTGCGCATGCCCCGCCCGGCGCGGCCGGCGATCTGCGCGGCCTCCGGCGCCGTCAGCATGCGAAGTTTATGGCCGTCGAACTTCGAGAGGCCGGCGAAGGCGACGTGATCCACGTCCATATTGAGGCCCATGCCGATGGCATCGGTCGCCACCAGGAAATCGACCTCCTTGTCCTGGTAGAGCGCCACCTGGGCGTTGCGCGTGCGCGGGCTGAGGCGGCCCATCACCACGGCGCAGCCGCCCCGGCGCCTGCGGATCATCTCGGCGATGGCATAGACCTCGGCGGCCGAGAAGGCGACGACGGCCGAGCGCGGCGGCAGCCGGGTAAGCTTGGCCGGCCCCGCATGGTGCAGTTCGGATAAGCGCGGCCGGGTCTCGATCACCGCTTCAGGCACCAGTCGCTGGATCAGCGGCCGAATGGTCTCGGCCCCCATGAACATCGTCTCGACCATGCCGCGGGCGCGCAGCAACCGGTCGGTGAAGATATGGCCGCGATCGGGGTCCGCGCAGAGCTGGATCT
Source organism: Acidisoma sp. C75 (assembly GCF_054665095.1). Taxonomy (NCBI): domain Bacteria; kingdom Pseudomonadati; phylum Pseudomonadota; class Alphaproteobacteria; order Acetobacterales; family Acidocellaceae; genus Acidisoma; species Acidisoma sp. C75. The sequence goes on along the minus strand of NZ_BAAFHD010000001.1, from coordinate 293,099 downwards.
CGTCCACGCCTACGAATTCGACATGCCGGTCGAGCGGCATGGCTTCGACCGTGCAGGCGAACCAGCGCGCCTCGGGCGGCAGGATCTTCTCCTCCCCGGTGATGAGGCCGACGAAGCGCGCGCCTTTGGCGGCGACCATGCGATCGTAGTTCTCGCGCGCCAGCAGGCGGAGCGGAAAGCCGATGATGCCCGAGGCATGGGCCAGCATCCGCTCAAGGGCCAGATGCGTCTTGCCCGTATTGGTCGGCCCGAGGACCGCTTTCACGCGCGGGGCGAATCCCGTCATAGCGGAAGCTTCGGCGCCCCGCCCCCGCTTGGCAAGGGGTCTTTTTGCAGGCGCGAAGACACAAATGTTGCACCGCTGGCCCGCAGAACTGTTGCAATCCATTATCATTGCGACACATAGCTTGCCCGGCCGCGCCACGGGCGGCGCGGCAGCGAATTGCCTGAAGGATTGGACCGATGGAGCAAGACACGGCTACCGGCGCGGCCGGCGTGGAAACCCTCGAATTCAGTGCCGAGGTCGGGCGGCTGCTCGACCTCGTGGTCAATGCCCTCTATTCCGAGCGCGAGATCTTCCTCCGCGAACTCGTCGCCAATGCGGCCGACGCGATCGACCGGCGGCGCTTCGCCTCCCTCACCGAAGCAGCACTCGCCCTGCCGGCGGAAGCGGGTGTCACCATCACGCCGGACAAGGCGGCACGGCAGATCACCATCAGCGATGACGGCGCCGGCATGAGCCGGGAGGAGATGATCGCCAATCTCGGCACCATCGCGCGCTCCGGCACGCGGGTCTTCGGCGAATCGATCCGCGATGCCAAGCCCGAGGAGCGGCCGAGCCTCATCGGGCAATTCGGCGTCGGCTTCTATTCCGCCTTCATGGTGGCCGAGCGGGTCGAGGTCATCTCCCGCGCCGCCGGCTCCGAGCTTGCCCATCTCTGGCGCTCCGAGGGGCGGGGCGCCTTCGAGGTCGCGCCGGCCGAGCGGGCCGCGGCGGGGACCGACATCATCCTCCACCTGAAGGCCGATGCCGAGGAATTCCTCGAACCCGCCCGGCTGCAGACGATCATCCGCAAATGGGCGGACCATATCGCCGTGCCGATCCGCCTGGTGCGGGATGGCAAGCCCGAAGCCGCGAACGAGGGCACCGCCCTCTGGCGCAAGCCGAAGGCCGAGGTGACGGAGGCCGAATACGAGGATTTCTACCGCCATCTCGGCCATTATTTCGACAAGCCCTGGGCGACGATGCATTGGCGGGCCGAGGGCGCGATGGATTACGCGGCCCTGCTCTTCATCCCCGAGCGCCCGCCCTTCGAGCCGGTGGAGGGCGAGCGCCGCTCCCGGCTGCGGCTGCATGTGCGGCGGATGTTCATTACCGACGAGGCCGATCTCCTGCCGCCCTGGCTGCGCTTCGTGCAAGGCGTCGTCGATACCGAGGACCTGCCGCTCAATGTCAGCCGCGAGATGCTGCAGGCGACGCCGGTGATGGCGCGCATCCGCCGCGCGGTGCAGAACCGCGTGCTGACCGAGCTGAAGGCCCGCGCCAAAGAAGCGGCGGCGGCGGAAGCGGGCCCGGTTGCGGCAGAAGACGAGGATGCGGCGGTGGAAGCCGGGCAGAACGGCTATCTCCGCTTCTGGGAGAGCTTCGGCGGCATCCTCAAGGAAGGGCTGTGGGAGGATGCGGCGGCGCGCGCCGATATCGCCCCCCTGCTCCGCTTCCGCTCGACCAGCGAAGAGGGCTGGACCTCGCTCGCCGACTATGTTGCGCGCATGAAGGAGGGCCAGCCGGCGATCTATCTGCTGGCGGGAGACAGTATCGAGCAGCTGCGTGCCGCCCCGGTGCTCGAAGGCTACAAGGCGCGCGGCTGGGAAGTACTGCTGCTGACCGATGCGATCGACGCCTTCTGGCCCGAGCGCATGACCGAGTTCGAGGGCAAGCCGGTGCGCAACGCCCGCCAGGCTCTGGCCGATCTCGGTGCCGTGGAAGAGGCGCCGGAGGCGCTCAAGCCGCTGATCGAAGGGCTGAAAGCCGCCCTCCTGCACGATATTGCCGAAGTGCAACCGGCGACCCACCTCACCGAAAGCCCGGTCATGCTGGTGTCGAGCACGGAAGGCGCGGATCTGCACATGCAGAAGCTGTTGCGCCGGGCCGGCCGGCCGGCCTGGGGCGGCAAGCCGAAGCTTGAGATCAATCCGCGCCACCCTTGGATCATCGCGCTCGCGGCGCGCGCCGCCGACGGCCATTCGATCGAGGAGGAAGCGCAGTTGCTGCTGGATCTCGCCCGCGTGCAGGAAGGTGAGGCGCCGGCCGAGCCTGCGGCCTTCATCCGCCGGGTCGTGGGCGCGATCACCGCGGCCGCCGGGCGGCAGGGCTGATGCGCCCGCTCGATTGCCTGATCGACGCGGCGGAAGCGGGCGATCGCCCGATCCATCACCTGCACGCGGTCTCGGCCGCGGATCTTGCGGGCTTCCTCGACAGCCTGCCGCAGAGCCAGGCGGCGGCGCTGCGCTTCGCGGGCTTCGCCGCCAAGAGCGGCCAGATCGCGCTGCTACCGCCGCTGGCGGAGGGGCCGATGGAGGCCGTGCTCGGCCTCGGCGCCGATCAGGGCCACGCGCCCTTCGGCGCCCTCGCCCACGGCTTGCCGCCGGCCACCCTCTGGCGGCTGGTGACGCCGATGGTGGATGCGGCGCAGGCGACGCTCGGCTTCTGCCTCGGCGCCTATCGCTTCGCCGAATTCAAGGAGGCGAAGCCGGCCGCGCAGCTGCTGCGCCTGGCGGGCGACGCGGCGGAGACCGCGGCGGCCGAAGCCGCGGCGGCCGCCATCTGGCTCGGCCGCGATCTCATCAACCGCCCGGCGAACCATCTCGGCCCGCGCCAGTTGGCCGAGGCGCTGGCCGCCCTCGCCGCCGAGCATCCGGCCGCCACCGCCGAAATCGTGAGCGGCGCGGCGCTGGCCGAGCGCTACCCGACGGTCGCGGCGGTGGGCGAGGGATCAGACCGGCCGCCCGCGGTCGGCATCCTGCGCTGGGCCTCGCCCCGTGCGGGGGAAGGCGCGCCGCATATCGCGCTCTGCGGCAAGGGGGTTTGTTTCGATTCGGGCGGCTATGATCTGAAGCCCTCCGCCGGCATGCTGCGCATGAAGAAGGATATGGGCGGGGCGGCGGCGATGATGGCGCTCGCCGCCATGATCATGGCGGCCGATCTGCCCATCCGGCTGACGCTGCGGATCGGCTGCGTGGAAAACAGCGTCTCCGGCCATGCCATGCGGCCGCTCGACATTCTGCGCACCAAGAGCGGCAAGACGGTCGAAATCGGCAACACCGATGCCGAAGGCCGGCTCGTGCTCTGCGATCTGCTGCATGAGGCCTGCGCCGAGGCGCCCGATCTGCTGGTGGATGCGGCAACTTTGACGGGGGCTGCCCGCGTGGCGCTCGGCCCCGATCTGCCGGCGCTCTTCTGCAATCGCGAGGAATGGTCGGCGGATCTCCTCGCGGCCGGGCGCCGGGTCGGCGATCCGCTCTGGCCGCTGCCGCTCTGGCAGGGGTATGACAGCTGGCTCGACAGCCCGATTGCCGACATGAACAATGTTTCATCCAGCGGATTGGCCGGCTCCATCACCGCCGCATTGTTCTTGCAGCGGTTCGTTTCGCCCGGGCAAGCCTGGATCCATCTCGATATTTACGCCTGGAACGACAAGTCGAAACCCGCGGCCCCCGAGGGTGGAGAGGTGCAAGCGGCGCGCGCCCTGCTTGAAGCGTTGCGCCTCCGCTATGATATCGAATAGATTGGCAGGCGAAACTTCTGCTATACTTTGTTACGTTTATTCACGCGAATGTGAGTCGCGAAATCTTTAATTGATTGCAAAACAGATCGTGCGGATAGAGAAACTGGATCGATTGCTTTTCGATGCCTTTGAGAAGACAACCTTCCTTTCCGGCAAGGTTCCCTCTCCTCTCCGGATTCTCCGCCTCCCGCGCTCTAACATTGAAAGGATCGGTACTATGGCGACGTCAGCCGCTTCCGACCAGCTGGTCGGGGTTCTCCGGGATACCATCGTGGCCCTCGTCCGCCGCGACGGGCCGGATCTTTCCGCCCGCCAGCTCGGCGTGTTCCTCACCTGCTACCTGACGGACAAGGCGCATACCGTGCGCGGCCTGGCAGCCGATCTCGATGTCTCGAAGCCCGCCATCACCCGCGCGCTCGATCGTCTGTCCGAGTTCGAACTGGTGCGCCGCAAGGTCGATCCGGCGGACCGCCGCAGCGTTCTCGTGCAGCGCACGCTGAAGGGTGCCGCCTTCCTGCGGGAACTCCGCTCGATCATGACGGAAGCCTCCGCCGGCAAGCTCTCGGTGGTCGCCGATGCCGCTCCGGCCTCCTCCGGCCGCCGCGCTGCGAGCTGACCGTACGACGGGCGTGCCGCGGGCCTGAGCGGCCCGTGTCTGCTGCCGGCCGACGATTGCCGGCGGCATGCTTGCCATCGCCTGCCACCGGGGCCTCAGCCCCGGTTCCCCGCCCTTTGCCTGCGCTGCCTGCCATACCTCCGGCCGCGATCTCCACGATCGTTGGGTTCGGCACGCGCAATGCCTAGAGACATGACCCCGAAGCATGCAGGCGTTTCGCCTGCGCGGAGGCTGCAGGGCAGACCTCCCGAGCCAGGGTGGAGCGCGGCGAGATTTTTCGCGACCGAGGGGTTCACAGACCGGTTCAGGACCGGTATACGCCCCTCCCACGGAGGGCGCATAGCTCAGTTGGTAGAGCAGCTGACTCTTAATCAGCGGGTCCAAGGTTCGAGTCCTTGTGCGCCCACCAGTCTTTTCAAAGACTTACAGGCCGTTCTGGCCTGCTCCTCCCTCCCTCACAAAAAACTGTGCCTCGCCGGTGCTTCACGGAAGGGCGGATAGGGTGATGCAGGGTGATGCGTTCCGATCCATCCGCGCGCTCGCAGATTGCCGGGAAGGTGAAAGGAAGGCCCTACCTAATAGTCAGATGGTTCGTGGTTTGTTCTTTATTGCCATTAGAGGGAATCTCCCCTTCTGCCGGCGGATGAGGCATGAGCGGATCAGCCCCGGCTTTTGCCGATCGGCACAGTGACACTGCGGACACTGCGGACAGTTATGGATGCGACGCGGAACGCTGGCCGAGGCATGTCATCGCCTTCCAAATGCTAACAATTGCTAACATCCCGCAGGGCGATTGAGGAACCGCCGTTATGGCGGGTGACAGCCCATGAGACTCCCAGCAAGCAGGGTCGGTTTTGCTGGCAAATGTCATGTTGCAGAGCAGTCTCGCGCGCGGGAGGCTCAGCGGTGCTACACGCGCGCGCCGGGTTCAGCGGGCAGCCGCCGGGCCTCCCTATTCGAAGAAATCTTCATCCAGCCGCTTGAGGTGCAGCGTCTCCTCGATCCGGCAGCCGACGCTATGGCGGATCATCAGCCGCGCCAGATTCTCCCCGTCGATCAGCACGATTCGCTTGCTCAGGTATTCCGCCGTCTCGCGTGCGCTGGCGGTGAAGGTGGAGGTGGTGACGAAGAGCCCCTTGGCCGCCTTGTGCCGGTCCAGACTGCCGAAGAAATCCCGGATGGCACCGGAGCCCACGGCATTGCCCGCCGCATAGCGCTTGGCCTGGATATAAACCCGATCGAGGCCCAGAGCGTCCTGGTCGATCACGCCATCCACCCCGTCATCTCCCGCGCGGCCCAGCGCCCGGCCGGCCTCGGCAGCGGAACCGCCATAGCCCATGGCGAGAAGAAGATTGACGATCAGCCGTTCAAAGAAGCTTGGCGGGGCGCTCCGCACCCGTTCCAGCAACTCCTCGGCCAGGCTCGCCTCGATCCGCCGATGCGCTGCCCGCATGATCTCATCCGGGGTTTGTTGCGCGGCCTCCGCTGCCGCCACGGCCTGCGGAGCGGTCGCCTCCTCTTCACGCGCCGCCGCATCGGCGCGATTCGTAAACTGGCGAAACTCCTCGAAGCGGGCGAGAAGCTGATTATCAATCCGCTCCGGGCGGCTCGCCAGCACCTCGGCCCCGCGTGGGGTAAGGCGGAAGAAGCCCCGCCGGGTGGCTTCCACCAGCCCTGCCTTGGCCAGATAGGTTTTCGCCCAATGCACCCGATTGGCCAGCACGGTCTGCCGGCCTGAAGGCAGCAGCACCGCCCGCGCGGCTTCGCTCAGGCTCAATTGATCCGCCAAAGCCTGCACCACGGCGCTGATGCGCTGCTCGCCCTCTTGGGCGAGGCTGAGAACAGGCAGCATCAGGCTTTGATAATCCGGGATGCTCTCCGCTTCCCCGGCCATCTCAGCCCGCCTCTTCCAAGATATCGAGCGGCGGCAGGGCGCGGACGATCTTCATGGTTTCGAGGCTCACGGTGATGACGCGCAAGAAGAGGTCCAGCGGGTAGCGCGGATTGCCCATCGTCTCCACCGCCCAATCATTGGCGTCATTGACGATACCGCTATCCTTATCGGTCTTGACGCATTGCCGCTCCACCACCCAATCCAGAGCCGGCTTGCCGTTGACCACATACTCATAGGCTTCCAGAGGGATTCCGGTGACGGTGATATGCTCATTATAGAGCAGCACCGAGCGGTCTTTCTCCCGCCCCTTGCCGCCATAGCGCATTTGCGTGACGCGATAGAGCGCCTTCTCCTCTAGTTTGGCGGCGATGGAGACCTTCACGCCGGCATAGAGCGGCGCTTCTTCGAAGCCGGTATGCAGATCGCCCAACGCCCGCCCGGCTGCCACGAAGGCGCGGAAATCCTCCGCCCGCTTCATGCGCGGGATGCGCGGCAACTCTTTCCGCAGCGTGTCCCCATAACGCTCCCGGTATTCCGGCGAATGCAGCAGGCCATAGATGTAATAGAAGATATCTTCCTTGCTGATCGCCTCGCCGGGATAAGCACTGCGGAAATGCGCCAGCGCCGCATCGGTGATGGCATCCCGCCGTTTGGGGGCTGCGGAGGATGCAGCGGCAGTCAGTAGATCACCCTGGGACGGCGCGTCTTCTGATGGATCATCATAGAGGAAAAGTGGGAAGCACTGGGTTCCGTCCATATCAGCCATATGGAGGCTGGGAATCGCATCCACCATGCAGGCTGTAAAGGCTGACCGACCGCCGGTTCCGGATGTCACGATCACTCGATTCTCGCCGCACCCGCCAGGGAACAGCCGGGGCATCTGATTAACATAGTTGTTTAGCTGTCGATCGAAATAAACATAACTAGGGGTGAAAGGTCGATAGACCGACCGCACTATCTTTGATGCAGAAAAGTTGATGGTCTTTCCCTTGGAAAGCTCCGTTCTCAGCGATCGAGACCAACTGATCCTTGTTGGATCGGCCGTCAGAACTGCGTCTAGCCTCTTGTCGAAATCTTGCGTGTTCAGATCGCCCTTACCCTCATGAAAATTTCTTAGATCCTCCATGTAGGTCTTGATGAGATTGCTGATGTTACATGCAAGTCTTTTGTTCGATGCGTTGAAACACCACGCATCTCTGGCGGTCTCTAGACCACGGGAATATTGCGCAAAAACTGCATCATTATTCCTTTTTGCGCCCATCGGCATGAACGCCGCGAAAGCATCATCGCGCTGGCGGAGCCAGTCCCCATGCTGATCAGGCGTGATGCGTTGCCAGGCATCGGCTTCGGCCATCCCGCTGATGCTGCCAAACTCCGTGATGCGTGCCAGCTTCTCCTCACGGGTGAGGTAATCCCCGATATCGTGGAAGAAAATCTGCCCGCGCTGGGCGGCTTCCGGGTTCTTCACCAGGATGGAGATGGCGACCGGCGCTCTGCTTCCCTGATCGAAAACATTATGCCCCTCGCGGCGGCGCGTTTCGCCAGCCGTTCGCGCGTTGCCTCTCAGGTGAAAGACATAGATGGAGGAAAATTCTTCGGCCAGACATTGGCGCAGGCCATCCGCCGTATTGGCATCCAGGTATCCGGCATTGGTGACAAAGCCGATGACGCCACGATCTCCCAGCCGCGTGCTGGCCCAGCGGATTGCCCGAATATAGCTATCGTAGAGCGCGCGCTTGTTGGTGGCAGCGGAACGCTTTGCATAGCTTTGCTCGATCAGCCGATCCAGCGCCGGATAGGCGATATTCTGGTTATTGTCATTCCCGCTTTCCTGGCCCACGGAATAGGGTGGATTGCCGATGATGACGCGGATATCGAGCTTCTGAAGTTTTTGCAGGCGGGCGTTGTTGGCCGCCAGCATCTGGCCCATCAGATCGTGATTTTCGGTGAGACGGAAGGTATCCGTCAGGCAAATGCCCTGGAAAGGCTCATAGGCACCGCCTGCCAGATCATGATAGGCGGCCTCGATATTCATCGCCGCGATGTAATAGGCGAGCAGCACAATTTCATTGGCATGGATCTCATGCCGGTATTTGCGCCCCAACTCCTCCGGCTTGATCAACCCGCTTTGCAGCAAGCGGGTAATGAAAGTGCCGGTGCCGGTGAACGGGTCCAGAATATGCACGCCGGGGCTGCCGAGCGTTTCCCCGAATTCCGCTTGTAGCGCATCATTCACGCTGCGGATGATGAAATCCACCACCTCCACCGGGGTATAGACAATGCCCAGCCGATCCCGCGTGCGGGGAAAGGCATTCTGGAAGAATTTCTCGTACAGCTCGACAATGATGCGTTGCCGCCCGGCCGCCGTTTCGATGCCCGAAGCGCGTTCCCGCACGCTGGCGTAAAAGGATTCCAGCCGATCGGCCTCCTTCTCCAGGTGATGCTCTTGCAGAAGGTCCAGCACCGATTGCATGGCGAGGGAAATCGGGTTTTGCGCGGCGAAGCTATAACCCGCGAAGAGCGAATCAAAGACCGGCTTGGTGATGAGATGCTGAGCCAGCATCTCCACCACGTCACCATCCGTCACGCTGTCATTCAGATCGGAGCGGAGTTCGGCCGCAAAGGCATCAAAGGATGCGCGTTCCGCCGTATTGGCGGGGTTTTCCAGGATGGCATTGATCCGGTCGATATGGGTTCTGGCGATCTTGCCGATATCCTCGGCCCATTCCTCCCAATGATGCCGATTGCCAACCTTCTTGACGATCTTGGCATAGAGCGCGCGCTCAATCTCCCCGATCTCGAATTCAAGCTGCGCCTGCTCCTCCGCCACCGCGGTCTGCTTGGGCATGGCAGCGCCAAGCTTGTATGCGCCCTTGGCCGCGCTACGGGCCAGCGGTTGCGCGCGACGCTGGATTTTATCGGTGATCGCCACAACCTCCAGCTTGGCAAGGTCCGGCCCCAATAAATCGATTCTGTTTATGCTCGCATCAAAGCGATCATCGTGAGAGCGAAGCGCCTGGAGCACCTGCCAGACGATGCGATAGGTCTGGTTATCGTCCAGCGCCTTTTCCGGCTCCACCCCGGCCGGGATGACCACCGGCAGGATGACATAGCCGCGCTGCTTGCCCGGTGCCTTGCGCATCACCCGGCCCACGGACTGCACCACGTCCACCTGCGAATTGCGCGGCGTGAGAAAGAGCACGGCATCCAGCGCCGGAACATCCACCCCTTCCGAGAGGCAGCGGACATTGGAGAGCACGCGGCAGGTATCGGGCGGGGTTTCAGCCTTCAGCCAGTTGAGCTTGCCTTCCTTCTCGGTGGCGCTCATCGCGCCATCAACATGCTCGGCCTCGCAGATCAGGCGGCTTGCCTTATCGACATTCTCGGCCTCCTGGTAGGCATCCACCACGGCTTTGAACATGTCCGCGATCTTGACGGAACTCACCTTGTGCTTCTTGCCGCGATATTCCGGCGCGATCACCTGGCAGAAGGCCACGGCGCGCTTCATCGGCTCCTGATCGCGCTCCCAATCCTCTTTCAGCCCCTGCTTCGCCAGGCCCTTCCAGCAGCCGACGATGCGGGCCGCATCGTCCACCTTCAGGCTGTTATCAGGATCAGCCAGAAGGGTTTGGAGGCGCCGGTTAATGGCCGCTTCCTCCACCGCCAGCACGATCACCTTGTAATCCACCAGCAGATTGCGCCGCACGGCTTCCGAGAAGGTGAGCAGGTAGAATACCGGGCCGTAGGTTGCCGGGTCGTTCATCGAAAAGGTCCGCACCTGTTCCTTTTCAGCCTGTGCCTTGGCGGCAGGGGCGTAGATGCGGGGTGTTGCCGTCATGTAAAGGCGGCGGGCGCCGTGCAGGTAATCCGCGTTATGGACACGAACAAAGGCGCTATCCGCCTCCTCCCCTTCCAGGCTGATGCCTGTCGTGCGATGCGCCTCATCGCAGATGACAAGATCGAAGGCAGGAAGGCCATGGGCCTTCTGGGCCTGACTGATCACCTCAATTGAATGGTAGGTGGAGAAAACCACCGTCATGTGCGCGGCATCATGTGTCTTGCCGATCTGGAAGGCGAGGCGCGCGGCGTCGGTCGTGGCGGGATAGCCGAGTTCATGCAGCTTGACGCGAATCTCGTCATCCTCATTGGCCCGCTTGCCTACATCACTATCCGAGCAGACGGCGAAGCTGTGCAGCGGGATGGCGCTTTCCTGCGTCCATTCTGTCAGGGTCTGAGAGAGCAGCGAAAGGCTTGGTACCAGGAAGAGCACCTGCTTGCCCGCGCCCGCCACCTGTTCCGCAATCTTGAGGCTGGTGAAGGTTTTGCCGGTGCCGCAAGCCATGATCATGCGGCCACGATCGGCCTCTTGGAAGCCGGCGGTGACTTCGCGGATGGCCATCTGCTGATGGTCGCGCGGCTGCTTTTTGGGGCGGAGAGCGGTGTCCTTCGCTTTGGGCTGATAGCGCGCCCAATCGACCACGCTGCTTTCAAGCTGCGGCAGATCGATCACCGTCACCGGCACATGCTGGCTTTCCAGCATCGCCATGGCGTTGTCATTCCAATGGGCGGTGCTCGCGATAATGATACGCTGGGTAAACCGCCTGTTGCCGGAGGCGGCCAGGAAGCTATCGATCCCACTTTTCGGGATGACATGATCCGCGCCATAGAGCTTGCATTGGATGGCGTGGAATTCGCCGGTGGCGCGCGTCCGCGCCACAAGATCAATGCCGGTATCCTTGCCGCTTAGCCCCTGCGTCTCGGCCCAGGCGCGATAGGGCAAAACCTCCTCGTAAAGGTCTCGATACTGCGGCTCGTTTAGCAGGTAGCAGACCGTCAACTCTTCGAAATAGGTGCCCTTCTCGCGTTCGGTGACGGCTGCGTTTCTAAAAGAATCAAGCAGTTGGGCGAGAGCAGACATGGGCACACTTGGCTGTTTGTTGGCGGCTGCCATCCTTGCCCGCCGTGCTGAGCATGGGCAAGGGCGCCCCGGCCGAAAAAGGCCCAGCGCCCCCGGTTTAGCCTCTCTCCTCCCCCGCCACGCGCCCCTGCGGCGCTGGTGCTCAGACCGGGCGGTTGTGAAGCCGCCGCGCGCGCGTCCAAACACTGCACCGACCGCTTGCGGGCATGCCGAGGGGGAAGCCGCGCTCAGAGGCGTCAATGACAAACAGTTTCGCGCGGCTCAACCGAACAGACGCGCGCGCGGCGATTGTGGATACTGTTCGCGCGCGCCGGGCCGGGCGCCTTGATGCCGAAAACCGGCGCCTCGCCTCAATGGCGAGAGGACTCCTTTCCTGCTGTCATGTCCGCACCTCCCGCACCGCATCGCCCGGCAGATGCAAAGGCGGATGGCAGGCCCAGCAGCGCCAGCCCTTTGGTGCGACGCGCTCCGTCCACCAGCGGCGATGATCTCCGCTCATGACGCAGTGCGCACCGGGTGTCGGCTCTATCGTCACCTCGGCCCAGGATGGCGGCAGGCGATGCGGAACCGCCGCGCGGGCGTCCAGGCCCTCGCCCTCGGCCATGAGCGCCGCGCGCTCGGTGGCGAGGAAGGCGGCTTCGATATCGCTTTCCGCAGGCGTGACACAGCGGACAGTTGCGACACTTGCCCCCTGCCCTGCGGCGGCCAGCCCCTTTGTGTCTGCTGTGTCAGCAGTGTCATCGGCTGGATATCGCGCCTTGTAGGTTTGGGACCACCTCACCCCGCCGCCCCCATGATCGCCGGATTGACCGGATAAGCGACTTTCCCCCGCCCTTGCTGGCTGCCAGGGGTAGGCGGGCGCAGCCAATCGGCTTCCACCAGCGCAGCGCAGGCGGCGCGGATATCCTCCGCCGTGCGCAAGCCGGGCAGCCGCACCTCCCTTTGAAGGTTGCGGATATGCACCTCCGCCGGCCGCTGCCGCATGATCCACCGGGCAAGGGTTGTGGCGTTGCGTTCACCCGGCGGCGTGGCGGCATCGCCATAGACGCGCATCGCCATGGGCATGAAGTAGTTCGCCACCAGATCGCAGGCATCGGCGAAGGCAGCCTCACTCACCACGCGCGGCGGAGCGGCCTGCCCGCTGGTGCCAGCCCAGCGCAGAAATTCCAGCACCAGGGCGAGCCGCGCGGCCAAGCCCCGCGCCTTGCCATAGGCCGAGCGGAGCAGGCCGCCGGCATTGGCTTGGATCTCCTGCATCTCCCGCCCGAAAATTTCCAGCATCGGCAGGGCCTCATCCGCGATCGGTACCAGCACCTGGGCGGCTGGCGCTTCACCCGTGGCGGGTGACAGGTCCAGCAGGCGGAGCCGGTCCAGCGCCTCCACCGCAAAGCCGGCATTCGGCGCGGTGCGGCCAAGGCGGAAGGGCTTTGGCTCCGGCCATGCCCAGAGGAAGCGCGCCAGCAACCCGTCATCGGCATCGGCGAACATCTCAGCCAGCTTGTCCGGCTGCGTTCCGCCCATGACGGAGACGGCCAGGCGCGGCACCTCGATCGGCAACGGGCTCTTCTGCCGCTCCACCCGATAGGGGCGGCCCCCATAGGCTTCCAGCCAGAAGGCGCGGCCCGCATCGTTGTAGTTCGTCATGCCAAGCAGCCAGCCGGCCAACTCATCCCGCACCACCAGCAAGCCCTTCGGCGCGGCGCTGGCGAGCAGGCTCGCCATCTTCTCGATCGTCACGTCACTCTGCCGAAGCCGGGGCTCCTGCGGCTCTATGGGTGCTTGTTCGCGTGGCGGCAGGGGCGGCGCGTTGCCTGCCTTGGCGGCGGCCCGCACGTCCTTTTCCCATTGCTCATGCTTCGCCTTGTACAGCTCGGCAGCGGCGCGCCATTCCGCCGCACGGTCGGGAAAGTCCGCGCGCATCGCCGCTTCAATGCGGGGCAGAACATCGCGCAGCAGGCAATCCGCGCCGGGGCTCTTGGAGGAACCGGAGTCACCGACTACGCCGCACCAGAGATGCGGCGGCTCCACCCAGCCAGGCGCGGCCCGAACCCAGCGCGCATTGCCGATGAGGGCCGAGGCGCTGGCGAGAAGCGGCAAGGCCACGTAATCCGGTGGCGCCGCTGCGGCTTCGGCGGCGGTAGTCACCCACTCCGCCCATTCGTCACCCAGCAGGTCCAGCGGGAAGGCCGGCGCCTCGCGGCGGCCATTGCGCAATAAGCTCATGTCCGGCTCGCCCCATGGATCCGGCTGGGATGCCGCCACGGCTTCCCGCACGAAGGCGGCGGGGTCGGTAATCATGGCGCCCATCAGGCAATGCCCTCCGGCAGCTTGGCAGTGGACGGATGCGCGATAGCCCAGGCGGCAACCTTCGCCCCCTCGCCCGGCAGCTTGCCCGCCTGCTGCAAAGCCGCGTCCATGACGGCGATTACATCCGCTGGTGCCAGAAGCCGGGCCTCCACCAGCCGAGCCAGTCCGCGCGCCCGGCTGCGGCAGGTGACATGCCGACTATCCACCGGGGCGGACGCCACAGCGGCGGCGGCATGACGGAGAGCAGCCAGTGCATAGCGTTCCGCGCGGCTATCCCCAGGCGCCGGCAGGGGCTTTGCTGGTGGCGCGGGTGGCGGAGACAGGGCTTCGGGCGGCGGCACCTCCACAAGCCCGCCAGGGCAGCTATGGAGACGCTGCGGGATCGGATCGGCAGCACCGGCGGAGAAGATCGGGGCGGCGGTATAGATCGGTTGCGCTGCCCCGAAGATGGAGGGATCAGCCGGGCAGCCAGCCAGCCAGCGCCGAAGCTCCGCCCCGCTGGTGGAGCGGGAAAGCCAATACCAGAGGCGCAGCCGGATGCCGGGCTTGATGCCGTGCCCGGCCGTTGCTTGGGCAATGAAGCCCGCGCCGTGGAAGGCTTCGGGCAAGGTGGCGATGGCGAGCGCGGCGCAACCCGGCAGATCGGCGGCGGGAAGATCGGCAGGCCGGGCGATGCCTTCCATGTCCAGCGCAAGCCAGCGGCGCGGCACGTCTCGCAGCGTGGCTACATCGCCAGTTGCGGGATCGTCATAGACCAGACGACGGATTGCCGTTGCCGTCTCACCAGCGGCGAGCGCACCCCGCACCACGCAGAAGCGCGGCGCGTTGATCAGATGGCCCAGCAGATCACGCAGATCGGCGAGACCGGACAGCTCCCGCGTGAAGCCATCGAACCGCTTTGCCTGATCATACGGCGTGATGGCTGCGTGTGTGATGCGCTTGGCGAGCACCAGGCTCCGGGCGCACTGGAGAAGCGTGATTGTTTCGTTCATGGAGTAGCCTCCGCAATGGCGACACGGAAGGCATCGGCGAAGGCTTTGAAGTCTGAGGCCATGGGTTCCCCTTTCGGGATGGCCGGGCGGAAGTCGCTTGACTGGAAACAGAAACTCTCTAAATCAGGCGTTGTGCAGCCGAGAGATTTCCGCCCCGTCCGCGTTGCCGCGCGGCGGGATTTTTCTTGCTCAGGCGGCAATCGCGGCGATGCTCGGAACCTTGATCCGCACGGCATGGCCGAGCTTCACGGATTCCAGGCGGCCAGCCTCGATCCAGCGGCAGCAGGTGGCGCGGGAGATGCGCAGCGTGGCGCATGTCTCAGCAATGGTTGCCAGGGCCGGGGGCTGGCTCAAGTCGATCGGTTTAACGGGGGCGGAGAGTTTGGGCATTGTTGGCGCATCCTTGTGCATGTGCCGCAGTGACGCGGCGGGATGCGCAGTGATTGGCCGATAACCTGCCCTACAGATAATGCAATTTATTGGCCTTTTGGGGGGCGTATTTTCTGCATAGTCTTTGCCGCTTCAACAGCGCGGGATATTGGGGAGCCAGTAAGTTCACAGGCACCAAAGATGTCAGTGACGAAATCGAGGAATGGACCATAGCGCTTCTCGGTCGTCGGATTCCAAGAAACCGTTGCTTTCCTGCCGGTGTAAAACTCATACACTTTCGCTAACTCGAGGGCGAAACGCGCATCACTCGGTACAGACTTCCTGCCTAATCCTGCATTCGGAGGAATGGGCTCGAGCTGATAGTTTTCAGCGTGCGCGATCAAACTTAACAAGTGTAAATGAATTCCTGAACTTTCTTGGAAAGCTCCACCTGCTCGAAAGCCGAGCGCAGCCCTAGCCGGGGCATGTAAGGCATGGAGAGCATCAGCGAGGTTCTGTGCAGCCTTCCTAACGGCTTCAATTTCCCGCCTGCTTGTTGCTTCCCCTACCATCTCTCGCGGTCTTTGTGCCCGTCGAACTAACTTCACGTCCCTTACCGGTAAGCTGGCAATTATATGCCTCGCCATAGTGTCTTCTTCATCTTTCAGGGACTCACGCTGAGCCAACCTATGGGCTTTCAATTTCTCAATTGCTTGGAGCAATTTCTCGCGAACACTGTAAAACTCCAAAGCGATCTTCTCGTCATTGATTATCGTAACCGTGACCCGCCCCCTAGCCTCGCTGTTGGTATCCTTGGTCGCTGCCGTATTATCTTCCGTCTTGATCCGGTTCATTGATGCCTCTGTGTCTCAGGATCACGCCGGGGCGGGCCTCCATCCCGCTCCCGCACCCCTTCACCGCATTCCGCGCGGCCCGGTCGGCCCTTCACCCCTTCTTTGTGTCCGCTCTGTCCACTGTGTCACGGTGTCGATATCGCTCATCGGCGGGCCTCAAGCGGCACCACTTCCGCCGCGCCGGCCTCGATCCCGTCCAGCGCATCGGCGAGGCGTTGCAGGGCGGCAGCCACCTGCGGGCGGTAGCGGCTGCGGTTGTAGGTCGCGGCCAGCCGGGAGCGGATGGCGACATGGTTCAAAGCCGCTTCCACGATATCGGGCAGTTCGCCCATTTCCCCCAGCATGGTCGCGCCCGTGCGGCGCAGGTCATGGCGCGTCCAGCCCTCGGTTCCACTCGCTGCCTGTAGAACGCGCGTTTCCTTATCGAAATTGCCTAAGCGTTCCCCCGTGCGGGTGGCGAACACCAGCGCCAGCGGGTCGGCTCCGTCCGGCTTGAGCGAGGCCAGCAGAGCGCGGGCCTGGCAGGAGAGCGGCACCGCATGGGGCTGGCCGTTTTTGGTCTCGGCAATCGTCCAGATGCCCGCCTCTAGGTCGATATCGCGCCAGCGGGCGCCGGCAGCTTCCTCCCGCCGGACCAGCGTCAGCAGGATGAGGCGCAGGCAGGCGGCGTAGGGCCGGGCCGAGGCTTTCAAGACAGGCAACAGGCGCGACAGTTCATCGCGGGATAGAATACGATCCCGCCGGCCCGGTGCGGCAGGAGGCCGCAGCCCGGTCATGGTAGCAGAGACGTAACCCCGCCCCGGCGCGCTCGCCCATTTCAGGATCGGGCCGAGGTATCGGCAGGCAGCCGAGGCCGAGCTAATGGCTGGCCAGCGATCGGCCACAAGCTGGAAATCCACCAGCGCCACGGTGGCGAGCGGCTTGCGGAGCAGCTTGCCGAACACGCTTTCAATACGGGCCTTCTGCTCAGGCCAGGACTTCTTGCGGCTGCCTTCCGCTGTCTCATAGACGGCGAGCAGATCGGCAAGGGTTGCGATACCCTCCACCCCTTCGCGGGCGGACTGGCGGCGGCGGCGGGCTTCCGCCACGGGATCAGCCCCGCCCTTGATCTCGCTCCGCACCACCGAGGCTCTGCCGCGTGCTTCGGCGATGCCCATGGCGGGATATTCCCCCACGGGAAACCGGCGCAGCCTGCCGAAGGTGTCACGCGTGGCCAGAACCCACGCTCGCCGGCCACGGGCGGAGCAGCGCAGCCGTAAGCCGGCGGTCGCGCTATCCACCAGTTCCACCAGCGCCCGGGTTTCCCGCGCCTTGCGGGTAGCGGCATCGATCGCGCTTGCGGTGAGATGAACGGTCACTGTGCCTCACTCCGTGCCTCGCCCGTGCTTCACCTCAACCCGGATAGGGTGACGTGGGGTGAAGCACGGTGATTTATCTTTAAGGCAGGAAGTGCAGTTTTTTCAACGCTTTTCTGGCATTTTGTGCTGCGTCTTGCGGCATCCAGATATCGGGTGAAACACGATAACACCCTTACTCTTAATCAGCGGGTCCAAGGTTC
Source organism: Acidisoma sp. C75 (assembly GCF_054665095.1). Taxonomy (NCBI): domain Bacteria; kingdom Pseudomonadati; phylum Pseudomonadota; class Alphaproteobacteria; order Acetobacterales; family Acidocellaceae; genus Acidisoma; species Acidisoma sp. C75. The sequence continues at coordinate 275,806 of NZ_BAAFHD010000001.1, read as the reverse complement.
GAGTCCTTGTGCGCCCACCACCTCCTCCCCATCCACGCCGGTGCGGCAATTGTGGCCCAGCACGCTCGGATCATCGACGCGCCGAGCGTGAACGCTGGCCTGGGAGGCGTGCCACCCGCCCGGGCCACCGCTCACGCTCGCTGATCAGCACAAGACCGGCGCGGGGCCTTGCCGGAAACACCGGAAGCGCCAGGCCCCGCCCGAGCCCTGCCCGCTGGCTTACGGCATCAGCACCTTGTCGATCACCTGGATGACGCCGTTCGACTGAGCCACATCGGCGACCGTGATATCGGCGACATCGCCCTTCTCATCCGTCACCGTGATATTGCTCGAGCCGTTCATCTTGAAGGTCAGCATGCCGCCTTCGAGGGTCTTGAGCTGAGCCATGCCGCCACCGGCCAGGATCATCGCGCGCAGCTTGGTGGTGGTGTAGTCACCCGGCACGACGTGATAGGTGAGGATCTTCACCAGCGTCGGCTTGTTCTCTGGCTTGACCAGCGTACCGACGGTGCCGGCCGGCAGATCGGCAAAAGCCTCGTTGGTCGGCGCGAAGACCGTGAACGGGCCCGGCCCGCTGAGTGCACCGACGAGCCCGGCCGCCTTCACCGCCGCGACGAGCGTGGTGTGGTCCTGCGAATTGACCGCGTTCTGGACGATCGTTTTGGTGGGATACATCGGCGCGCCGCCAACCATCACCGTGCCCATGCCCATGTTCGCCGCCTGGGCGGGCAACAGGGCCATGCCCGAGGCGAGGGCGCCAGCCGCGACGAGTGCGGCGAGAAGGGTCTGCTTCATGTCTTGTTCCTCCGGGGTGAAGCGGCCCAGCGTGGCCGCACTCACAATCGCGTGGAAGCAGGGCGGCAGATGCGAAAGACGCCGCGAAAGCGCCGAATTGGCGCGGCGCGCGGCATCACTTTTATTTGTGCGTCAAAACAAACCGAAATACTGCGCCGCCTGCATCCGAGACACGGCGCGCGACGTTTTATTGCGTTACACGATCAGGGATTGCCGGAGGGCTGCGGCGCGCCGGGCGGCACTTTCGGCAGCTGATACTGTTGCAATTGCCGGTTGAGCTGGTCGAGCGTGTTGTTGATCTGCTGGTTCTGCTTGGTATCGGCAATCGGCGGCACGTCGCTCGCCGTCGGCTGATGGTCGAGCCCGTTCCACACATTGCCCTCGGCGCTCGGCACCTGGCCGTCGACCGTCGCGGCCGGGTTGGCGGCGGTGCCCTGTGCTAAGGCCGCCGCCGGGGCGAGGAGCAGGGCAGCGCCGAGCGCCAGCCACCCGAGAAACCAGGCCCGCGATGAGCCAGCGCGATGAGCAAGCATCCGTCCACCTTTCGCATCATGCAGCGGGGCATCCGCGCCCCGGCGAAACTTAGGCGGGGCGGCCGGGCTTGTCACTCGCTATGGCCAGCGCTTTCGCGGGCGAGGATATCGGCGAGCCCTTCCCGATAGGTCGGGAAGCGCCACGGCCGGCGGAGCGCCGCCTGGGTGCGGATGCTCGATACGCGCCGGCTTTCCGCCCAGAAGCTGCGGCCCATTTCCGACATGCCGGCCGCCGCCTCCTCGAAAGGCGTCAGCGGTGGCGGCGGCAGGCCGAGCATGCGGGCGGCCTCGGCCACCACCTCGGCCGGCTCGGTCGGCAGATCGTCGTTGAAATTGAGCACCCGTGCCTCCCCCGCCGGCCCCGGATGCAAAAGCGCGGCGAGCGTGCCTTCGGCGATATCGGTGCGGTGGATGCGGCCGAAGGCATGGCCCGGCTTGGCGATGCGCCGCGCGCGCCCGGCCCGCAGATCGTCGAAAGCCGAGCGGCCGGGGCCGTAGATGCCGGCGAGGCGAATGAGATCGAGCGGCAGGGCGCGCTCCGCCGCGAAGGCGGCCCAAGCCTCTTCCGCCGCCCGCCGCGCCCGGGCGCGCGCCGAGCTTGGCCGCGGCTCGGCCGCTTCGTCCACCCAGGCGCCGCCGCGATCGCCGTAAACCCCGGTCGAGGAGAGGAAGCCGATCCAGCGAAGGCCGGGCGCCGCCGCGAGCGCCTGGCGGTAGTGGGCGAGTGCGGGATCCCCCTCGGCACCTGGCGCGGCGGTCGCCACCAGATGCGTCGCGCTCGCGATCGCACCGCCTGCCTCGGCAAAGGGGATGAGCACCACCCCGCGCGGCGGCTGCAGCGCCGCCTGGCGGCTGGTGCCGCTCACCTGAAAGCCCGCATCCCGCGCGGCTTCGGCGATCGCCCGGCCGCAATAGCCGAGGCCGATGACGAGCAGATGCCCCGCCGTTGCCATCCCCGCCTCAGAAATCCAGATCGGCGTAATGCGCCGGCGGATTAACCCCGGCCATGCGATCCGCCAGGATGGGGCGGAAGCAGGGGCGGGATTTGATACGCGCATACCATTCCTTGGCCGGGGCGGAGACCGACCAATCGACCTCACCCGCGAAATCGAGCGCCGAGAGATGGGCGGCGGCTGCGAAATCGGCGAGCGAGAGATTGGCCCCCGCCAGCCATTTGCGGCTTTCCGCGAGATAGCCGAGATAGTCGAGATGGCCGCGCAGATTGGCATACCCCACGCGCAGCGCCCCGGTATCGGGCTGGCCGCGCCCGGCCACCCGCTTCATGATCTTCTCGCCGAGCAGGTGGCGCGTCACGTCATGGTTGAACCGCAGATCGAACCAGGCGACGAGGCGCCGCACCTCCGCCCGCTCCGCAAGCGTGCGGCCGATGAGCGGGATATCGGGATAGGCCTCGTCCAGATATTCGCAGATGGCCGAGGATTCGGGGATGATGAGGCCGTTCTCGTCCATCAGCACCGGCACCGTGCCGGCGGGGTTGAGGTCGAGGAAGTCGGGCCGTCGCTCCCAGGTCTTTTCCAGCCGCAGCTCGAAGGGCAGGCGCTTTTCAGCCAGCACGAGGCGGACTTTGCGGCAGAAGGGTGAGTGCGGGAGATGGTATAGAAGGCGCATGACAGCCGATTATCGCATTCCGTCCGCCCGAACCAGCGCCGAAAGCCCGCTTGCGCAGGAAATCATCCCAGCCGCGGCGCCGAGCCACCCGCTCTTCTGGAGCGCGGGCGCCTTCCGCGCGAAGGAGCGGCGGCTGGCCGAGGAAACCCCCGTCGCGCTGACCTATAACCGCGTGACGCATGCGGTGATGATGACGACGCCCGCCGATTTCGTGGATTTCGCGCGCGGCTTCACCCTCAATGAACGCATCGTCGAGCGGCCCGAGGAGATCGAGGAGATCGAGGTCGTGCCGGCGCCCCGCGGCGGGGTGGAGTTGAGGCTCTGGATCACCCCTGCGCGGATGGAAGCGCTCGACCATCGGCGGCGCAACCTCACCGGCGCCATGGGCTGCGGCCTCTGCGGGCTCGACAGTCTGGAGGAAGCCATGCGGCCGCTGCCCGCCGTGCCGCGCGGCCTCCGCCTCGCGCCGCAGAGCATTGCCGCCGCCATCGCCGCCCTCTGGCCTGCCCAGGCACTCGGCCGGGAGACCCGCGCGGTGCATGCCGCCGGGTTCTGGACGGCGGCAGGCGGGCTCCTCGCGCTGCGCGAGGATGTCGGACGCCATAACGCGCTCGACAAGCTTGCCGGCGCGCTGGCGGGCGCCGGGCAGCCGGCCTCGGCCGGCGTGGTGGTGATGACCAGCCGGGTTTCGATCGAACTCATCCAGAAGGCGGCGGTGATGGGGGTGCAGATCCTCGCCGCCGTCTCGGCGCCGAGCCTGCTCGCGCTACGCGAGGCGGAAGCCTGCGGCCTCACCCTCGTCGCCATCGCGCGGGAGGATGGGTTCGAGATCTTCACCCATGCGGAGCGCATTCTCGGCGCGGGCGAGATCGGCCGGGGTATTGACGTTGAAGAAGGGGTCGATCCCGCCGGCTGAAGGGATCTCGCATTCGGCATGGGGGTAGCGGCGGCAGAAGCGGCGGATCGAGAGATCCTCCGCCGCCACCACCACGGCCGCCAGATCATCGGCGAGCGCGGTATCCCAGAGCCCGACGGTCGGGTGCACGGCGCCGGCGGAGCGGGCGAGGAGGATGCGCGGACGGGCGCCGGGCGGATCAGTGGCTTCCGCCGCCTGGCGCAGCCGGAGCACGAGGTCGCGCGGCAGGAAAGGACAGTCGCAGGGCAGGCTGAGAAGGAAGGCTGACGGCGGGGAAAGGGCCGCCGCCCAGCGCAGCCCGGCGAGGATGCCGGCGAGCGGACCGCGCCGATCCGCATGCTCATCGGCCAGCAGCGGAAGCGCTGGGCCGGCATCGAGGCCGGCGGGCAGGGTCAGACCCGACACCGCGACCGGCCCGACCCCCTGCCCGCCGATCCGCCGCAGCACATGGGCGAGCAGCGGCTGGCCGGCGAGCAGGAGTGCCGCCTTATCCGCGCCCCCCATCCGCCGGCCAGCGCCGCCCGCGAGGATGACGGCCGGGATCACCGCCGGAATGACGGGGCAAGCAAGCTCCGGCACCGGCGCTCGCCCCTCAGAGCCGGGCCGCATGATCGCGCGCGAAGCGGGCGATGCCCGCGATATCGGTGAGCGCGAAATGCGGCCGGCCGCTCGCCGGGAAGGCCGTGTCGGTCGCGAGCGCCAGGATCGCCGGATCGTCCGGATGCAACGGCGGCTTCCCGGCGGCCGCGCGATAGACCTCGATCTTCGGGAAAGCCTCGCGCTTGAAACCCTCCACCAGCACCAGATCGGCGGGGCCGAGGCGGCCGAGCAAGGCCTCTAGATCGGGCTCCGGCGCGCCGCGCAGCTCGTGCATCAGGGCGAAGCGGCGGCCGGAGGCGATGAGCACCTCCGTCGCCCCGGCCTGCCGATGCTCCCAGGAATCCTTGCCCGGCTGGTCGATATCGAAATCATGATGCGCATGCTTGATGGTGGAGACGCGCAGCCCCTCGGCCACCAGATGCGCGATGACGGCGCGGATCAGCGTGGTCTTGCCCGCGCCGCTCCACCCCGCGAAACCAAAGACAGCGGCCAAGGCGATCCTCCCCTCATGCGAGAGGAGGATGATAGTGCCCGGCCGTGCCCTGCCTCAATGGCCGAGATACTGGCCGAAGAAGGCGGCGATCTCGGTGAATGCCTCGCGGGTTTCCGGCACGGTATCGTCGAACTGGTATTGCGCGTGGGATTCGCCTTCGAAGACCTCAAGCACCGCCGGCACGCCCGAGCGCAGCAGCTTGCGATGCACGCGCACCGTATTGCTGAGCAGCAGATCGCGCGTTCCCGTCGTCAGGATAGCGGGCGGAAAGCCGTGCATATCGCCATAGACGGGCGAGAGCAGCGGATCGCTGAGATCATGCCCATGCGCATAGATGACGGTGGCGGCTTGGCAAAAGCCATCGCGCGAGACGAGGACGTTATCAACCTTCTCGTTGGTGTAGAAACTGTCTCCGGTTTTGGTGACGTCCGACATCGGCGTGCCGGGCGCGATGGCACCCGGCATCGGCAGGCCATCCTGCCGCGCGCGCAGCACCATTTCGAGGGTGAGCGCGCCACCTGCGGAGGTGCCGAAGAAAGCGACATCCTTGGGCGGGGTGTTTTTCAGCACGGCCTTATAGACCGAGACGGCATCATCGAGTGCTGCCGGAAAATAGGCATCGGGCGGCATGCGATAATCGACCGAGATCACTTTGTAATGGCCGAACCCGGCCATCATGATCCCTTCCGTCGTGCCCGATTCGCCGGGGAACAGCACATAGCAGCCGCCATGCACATGGATCAGAACCTTGCCCTGATTCTCGGGCGGAATGTGATCCGGCGTCAGCACATAGACATGCACGCCGCCCATGGTCGTCGATTGCATCGAGACATGCAGCCGCGCCAGCATGGCGGGGATGCCAGGCACCACGCCCGCCGCCTGCTTGTTGGCATAGGCCCGCGCCTCGGCCGCCGTCTTCCACTGGTCGTTCCAATCGGGGTTGAGCGGGCGCGCGATAATCGCCTGCATCTGCGGGCTGATATCGGCATAAGGCACGGGCAGCATCTTTGCCGGCTCCTGCAAGGGCGGCAGCGGCGGATTGGGCGCGACGGCCCCTTGCGCGAGCGCCACGCAAGGGCTGAAGGCGAGAGCGGCGATGGCGAAGCCCAGAAGCCCAGCTGATTTCATGACGTTTCTCATTATTAATTGGTTTTGGTCGCCGGCCGACCACCGGAGCGACGCAAGAAGCATTACCATCCCGATCCAAGATAGCGCAACCATTTCCATGCGCGTTTTGGTGAAACCTCTCCTCATGGGACGGGAACTGCCGAATATCCTGGCCGCGGCTCACAGGATCTTGTTGCGCGGGCGTGTTGCGTTGGCGCGGCGGCGGCGCAGACATCGCGGCCCCATTTCAGACGTTTGGTATTGCCAGCGGCCGGCGGGACGCGAATTTCCGAACCAGCAGAAAGCCAGCATCTGCATTGTGCGCCTGATCGGTCGCACGAATGACGCTGTCATCACGGCTGTCGTGAAGCGCACCGGCCAGGGAGACGAGAACTATGTCACGACATTCCACCGCATGCGCCTCGAAGCGCTGCTCGCCTATCTCAAGCGCGACAAAGCGATCGGGGGCGATCCGGCGCAGCTGCTGGCATGGCTGAGGGAACGGACGCGGTGATGGGGCCTGCCGGAACCCCACAATGACCTCAAATGGGTCGCCCCATGGGTGCGGTGGCAGAATATCGCCGTCTCGCACCACGTCCTTAGCCTATATAGGCGGACTATGCGCGAACACGCCAGGAGAACCGCGTTGAATCCCATATGCCGGCCGACGGCGCCCACCGGCGGCCTGGGGCCCGCGGGGCTCTTGGTTCTGCTTTTCATCCCGGCTAGACTGGCCTGCTTCGTTTTCGCGGCCCGACGCGCGGACAGGCAAGGCTTCTCTTTCACCTTGAACCCTGAAGGCGAGTTCAGCCATGACATCCTGCCCCTGGCTTCGTGAGCGCGGGTTGACCGGCGATGCGCTGCGCCATTTCCTCGATGCCCATGGCGGCCCTGCCGCGGCCGATCTCGCCGAGGCGGTGCAGGCCGCCGCCGCCCGCGTGGTGGAGGAGACGCGCGCCCGCCCGCGCGAAAGCCTGCTGCTCGCCGCCGGGATCGGCTTCGTGCTCGGCATCGCGCTATCCAGCCGGCGTTCTTGAGACGCGCCGCCGATGCAGGCTGATCCGGCCGGGGAACCGGCTTCCCAGCAGGTGGAGGCGCTGCTTGCCACACCTTCCCTGGCCGAGGCCCTGAACAACGAGCATTTCCGCCGCTTCCTGGACCAGGTGCCGGTGGCACTCATCCTCGCCGCGATCCATAGCCCGGAGGAGGAGCGGATTATCTACGCCAATCCGGAATTCGCCCGGCTGACCGGGCAGCCGGCGGAAGCGATGGTCGAACGCTCCTGGTCGGTGCTGGCCGGGATCGGCCATGCCTTGCCGAAGGCGGAGACCGCTGCCGCGGGGCGCGAGGCCGAAACCACGGATGATGCCGAGGGCGCGTGCGAAACGCTCGACCGCGCGATCACCAGCGGCTGCGAAGCGCGCGGCACCTTCCGCATCACCCCGCCGGAGGCGGAGGCAACGACCGTCGATGTCTATGCCAATGTCATCGAGGATGAGGATGGCCGCCCGGCCTTCCGCCTCGCCGCGCTTGCCGATGTCACCGCGCATCACGCGCCTGCCGAGGATGATCTCGCCCAGGCGCTGAAGGAGAAGGACACGCTGCTGCGCGAGGTGCAGCACCGCGTCAAGAACAACCTCCAGATGATCACCGCCCTCATCCGCATCGAGGCGCGCAACGCCGCCCGCGCGCCGGAGCCCGAGGCTTTCGCGCGCCTCGCCGGGCGGATCGAGGCGATCCAGTTGCTGTACGAATTGCTGTCGGACCAGGAGGACGCGCAGGAGGTCGATCTCGGCATCTACCTCACCCGCGTCGCCTCGGCGGTGCTCAAATCCCAGGCCGCCGAGGGCATCCGGCTCGATTGCCGGGTGGATGTCTATCCGGTGCCGGTCAATATCGCGATGCCGACCGGCCTCGTCGTCAACGAACTCCTGACCAATGCGCTGAAACACGCCTTCGCCGGGCGGGAGATCGGCACCATCACGCTGCATAGCGTCACCGATGGCGAGGGCTGCCTCGTCCTCGTCGCCGATGATGGCAACGGCATGCCAGAGGGCACGCAATGGCCTCAGCGCGGCAAGCTCAGCCACGCCATCGTGCAATCCCTCAAGGAGAATGCGCGGGCAACGGTGGAGGTGGCGAGCAGCGCGGAGACCGGCACCCGCGTCTCCATCCGCTTCAGCCGGGAGGATGCCGCCGCCGCGGGCCGAGGATGAGGATACACCCGCCGCCGCGCCGCATGCTGTCCGGCCATGGCCTCACAGGCGTTGCGGGCCGGATCGCCCGCCCTGCGATCCGCTTCATCGCCACACGGCGCTAGGCGCCGTCGCGCAGCAGCGCCTCCGCCTCCGCCCGCTCATAGGCGAGCGCCCGGCGTGTCGTCTCAGCCGAGAAGCCGGCCCGCGCGAAGGCCATGAGGATGCGGCGCCGCGCCTCGGCCGCCGCTGCCTCCTCCCGATCATTGTCTTGGCTACCGCCCTCCGCCCCGGCCGCCGCGAAGGGGCCGGCGCGCCGGCGCCGCGCGAAGGCGAGAGCGGCTGCGAGTTCGGCGCGTGCATCCTCGGGCACCGCCGCCCCTGCCCGCTCACCCGCGATGCCGCGGGCTGCGAGATGGGCGAGCACGGCGCGGCGGGAGCGGCCCGAACGGCGGAGCCGCCGAGCGCGGGCCTCGGCGAAGGCCGCGTCATTCACCGCGCCGAGGCGGACGAGATCGGAGACCACCCGCGCTGCCGCCGCGCGCGCCTTCGCGGCGGCAGAAGCGATCTCCCCCGCGTCCCCGCCTTCGTCCATGCGCGCGCGTGACCATGCGTTGATCCGCCGCGCCAGCACGCGCGCGAGGGAGGCTTCCGTGCCGCCATAGCGCGCGACATAGGCAAGGGCTGCCTCCCGCAGGGCCGCTTCATCGAGACGTGCGGTTTTTGCCTGCGTCATCTGTGTGATGCTTTATCCTGATTGATTGACGGCCGATGCGCGCGCACTCATACATCACTGCTTTCCTTGACTGGAAGGCGAGTGATGATTTCCGCCCTGATGCCGAATTACAACCGTGCCGACCTCGCTTTCGAGCGGGGCGAAGGCGCTTGGCTGTATTCGACGGATGGCCGACGATTCCTCGATTTCGCGGGCGGCATCGCCACCTCCTCCCTGGGCCACGGGCATCCGCACCTGGTCTCGGCCATCGCCGAGCAGGCCGCCCGCGTCATGCACGTTTCCAACCTCTATCGCATTCCGCAGGCGGAGAAGCTCGCCGCGCGGCTGGTGGAGGCGAGCTTCGGCGACAGCGTTTTCTTCTGCAATTCCGGCGCGGAAGCGAATGAGGGCATGGTCAAGATGATCCGCAAATACCATGCGGAGCGCGGCCAGCCGGAACGCTGGCGGGTGGTCTGCTTCGAGGGCGCCTTCCACGGCCGCACCCTGGCGATGATCTCGGCCACCGGCAACCCCAACTACATCAAGGGCTTCGGCCCGGCCGTGGACGGGTTCGACCATGTGCCCTTCAACAACCTCAACGCGCTCCGCGCCGCCATCACGGCCGAGACGGCGGGCATCCTGGTCGAGCCCATCCAGGGCGAGGGCGGCATCCGGTCGGCCGCCCCCGGCTTCCTCGAAGGGCTGCGCGCGGCGGCGGACGAGTTCGGCCTGCTCCTCGGCGTCGATGAGATCCAAACCGGCATGGGCCGCACCGGCCGCCTTTTCGCGCATCAATGGGCCGGCATCCGGCCGGACGTGATGTCGCTCGCCAAGGGCCTCGGCGGCGGCTTTCCGATCGGCGCGGTGGTGGCGAGCGAGGCGGTCGCCGCCCCGATCCGCCCCGGCACCCACGGCACCACCTTCGGCGGCAACCCGCTTGCCTGTGCCGCCGGCAATGCCGTGCTCGATATCGTGCTCGCCCCCGGCTTCCTCGATCAGGTGCAGGCGCGCGCGGCCTATTTCCGCGCCGGCCTCGCCCGCCTCCGCGCCGAATTCCCGGCGATCGTGCAGGAGGTGCGCGGCCAGGGGCTGCTCATCGGCCTCAAGCTTGCCCTGCCCAATACCAGCCTGCAGGCGGCCTGCCTGCAGGAAGGGCTGATGACGGTCGCGGCCGGGGATAACGTGCTCCGCATGGCGCCGCCGCTCATCATCACCGAGGCGGATTGCGATGCCGCCCTCGATCTGCTCGGCCGCGCGCTCGCGCGGCTCGCCGAGACCGCGGTTCCGGCGGAGGCGGCACAGTGAGAGACATCGCCGACCCGATCACCGAGCAGGCGGGGCAAACCTCCCCCTCAGGCTCGGCGCCAAACGACGCTGCAGCCCCCGCCGCCCGGCCGCGCCACTTCCTCGATATCCGCGATTTCGACGGGCCGACGCTGCGCGCCATGCTCGACGCCGCGGCGCGCTTCAAGGCCGGCCGGCGGTCGGCCGCGGGCCAGGAGCGGCCGCTTGCCGGCCGCACCATCGCCCTCATCTTCAGCAAGCCGAGCACCCGCACGCGGGTGAGCTTCGAGGTCGCCATGCGCGAACTCGGCGGCGAGGTGGTGGTGCTGCTCGGCCAGGATATGCAGCTCGGCCGGGGCGAGACCATCGCCGATACCGCGCGCGTGCTCTCTCGCTATGTGGATGCCATCATGCTCCGCACCGACCGTTCGGCGAAGCTCAACGAGCTTGCCGCCTATGCCACGGTGCCGGTGATCAACGGCCTTACCGAAGCCTCCCACCCCTGCCAGATCATGGCCGATATCCTGACCTTCGAGGAGCATCGTGGGCCGATCGCGGGGCAGAGCATCGCCTGGGTGGGCGATGGCAACAACGTCGCCCGCAGCTGGATCGAGGCGGCGGCGCGGCTCGGCGCACGGCTTCGCCTCGCTTGCCCCGAGGGGCTGGAACCGCCGTCCGAGCTGCTCGCCTGGGCGCGGGCGGAGGGCGCGGATGTGGCGCTCTTCAGCGATCCGCGCGCGGCGGTGGCGGGTGCCCGCTGCGTCATCACCGATACCTGGGTCAGCATGTCCGACCCGGATGGCGAGAACCGGCACAACCTCCTCGCCCCCTATCAGGTGACGGAGCGGCTGATGGCCGAGGCGGCACCGGACGCGCTCTTCATGCATTGCCTGCCCGCCCATCGCGGCGAGGAGGTGGCGGCGGCGGTGATCGACGGGCCGCAATCGGTGGTCTTTGACGAGGCCGAGAACCGGCTGCACGCCCAGAAGGGCATCCTCGCCTGGATCTTCGGCGCGCTGGACGGGGCGTGAGATGAGCGCGCCCGCCCCGCATGCGGTGATCACCGGGGCGACCAACGGCCTCGGCCGCTTCATCGCCCGCGGGCTGGTGCTGGCGGGCTACGACCTCACCCTCATCGCGCGGGACGCGGCCAAGGCGGCGGCAACGCGGGATTGGCTGGCCGGCATCCGACCGGGCGTCACGGTCGAGATCCTGCGGGCCGATCTCTCCCTGCTCGCCGAGACCCGCGCGGCCGGTGAGGCGATCCGCGCCCGCCATCCGGCGATCGCCCTTCTCGTCAACAATGCCGGGCTTCTGGTGCCGCAGCGCCGGCAGACGGCGGAGGGCCATGAGGTGACGCTCGCCACCAATCTGCTGAGCCCGCTCGCGCTGACCGAGACTCTGCTGCCCGCCCTTGCCGCCGGCGCGCCGGCGCGGGTGGTGATGACGGGCTCATCGAGCGCCGATCTCGCCGGGATCGACCCGGACAATCTGGAACTCACCCAGGGCTGGGGCAAGCTGCGCGCCTATGCGCGCTCCAAGCTCGCGCTCCTCATCATGAGCCGGACCTGGGCGCCGCGCCTGATGGCGCAGGGCATAACCCTCAACCTCGTCCATCCCGGCCTCGTGCGCACCGATATCCTGCGCCATGGCGGGGTGGAGGGAATTGCCTGGAAGCTCATCGGGCTTTTCAGCCTGAGCCCGGAGGATGGGGCGAAGGCGCCGCTGCACGCCTGCCTCGCCCCCGAACTCGCCGGCCGCACCGGCCTCTATCTCAAGCCGGGGGGAGAGGCGAAGCCCAATCCCCGCGTCCAGGATGCCGCTCTCGTCGCGCGGGTGGAGGCAGCCGTGATGCGGCTGCTCGCCGCGAGCGATAGCGCCGCGCCAGGCTGAACCGCCGGGGGATCGGCCGAGCGCCGCCGCCGCCGGCAGCCATCAATCCCCCACCCCCGGCAGGCGGGTGAAGAGCCGGCGGAGCGCCATCTGCAAGCTCCACCGCCGCGCGTGGCGGCCGAAGGCGCCATAGGCGCCGGATGCCTCGCCGGAGGGCGCGAAGACCGTGGGCGCCGCCTCCGCGCCCGCCGCTGCCGCCGCGCCGCGGGCCCGCTGCGCCTCCACCCCGATGCGGCGGACGACCGCGCCGGTCCCGACCGGGGCGATGCGGCTGAGCAGCGCGAAGCAGGCGACGGTGCCGGTGATCGTCATTTCCGCGCGCCCGGTGCGGGCGGCAAGCAGGATGGCGCGCGCGATCACCTCAGGCTGATAGACCGGCGGCACCGGCCGCGCCGGCCAGCCCATATGGGTGATGGCATGGGCGAAGAAGGGCGTGTTGACGGCGGGGGGAAAGACCGTGCTGATCCGCACGCGGCTGCCTTCGAAGGCGAGTTCGATCCGCAGCGCCTGGCCGAAGGCGCGCACGGCGGCCTTGGCACCGGAATAGGAGGTCATCAGCGGCAGGCCGTGAAAGACCACGCCCGAGCAGACATTGACGATGGTGCCGCGGCCCCGCGCCCGCATGCGCGACAGCGCGACCCGCGTACCGTTGACGGTGCCGAGATAGGTGACCTCCGTCACCTGGCGGAACTCCTCTTCCGGCACATCCGTGAAGCGGCCATAGACGCCGTTGCCGGCGGCGTTGATCCAGACCTCGATCGGCCCGAGCGCCGCTTCGATCGCGGCAGCCGCCGCTTCCAGCGCCGCCGGCTCCGTCACATCCGCAATCGCGATCGCCGCTTCCCCGCCGCCGGCCGCCACTTCCGCGGCACTCGCCCGCAGCCCCGCTTCACCGCGCGCGATGAGGCCGACGCGCCAGCCCGCAGCCGCGAAAATGCCGGCGGTGCAGCGGCCGATGCCGGAGGAGCCGCCGGTGATGACGACGACACCCGGATGAGACCGGCTTCGCTCGCGCTTCAATGCCGCCTCACCCTCTCTTGCCGGCCGCGCCCCGCGCATGCGCCGATGCCCTGCCCCTCGCTCCAGGCTGGAGCGGCCCCTGGCCGCCAGGGCGCGCCAGAACCCGTTTCAACTTATCGTTCGTGCGAGCATCTCCACCGGGCCGGATCGTCTCGTCCGGCCAGGATCCGCTCCGGGCGCGATCCGGCGCCCGCTCTTTACCTCCCCCGCGGCTGTCCTCGCCCTCCTCGGGCTCAGCCCGGCCCGCCGCAGCGGACCAGGGGGCTCGGGAAGCCGGTGCAATCCGGGAAGCGGATCTCATTTGGCCCTGTCCGCACCACCCGCAAGACGTTGGGCTGCGGGCAGCCGAAGCCGAGATCTTCCGGCACCCCGCCGATCACCGCCGGCTTCTCGTTCGGCGGCGCGAGCAGGAAGATCGTCCCGTCCGGCGTGCCGCGCACGCTGACGATCAGGTTCTGGATCGGCGCCGGATGCATCAGCGTCGAATGCATCACGACATCCTGAGAGACGGCAAAGGTCGCATGCGCCGTGCATTCGGCGAGCGTCATATGGGCAGGCGCCGGCAGGATGCCGCCGGCCCAGGTGCCGAACAACCAGGCATGCGGCGGCGCACCCTGCGCCCGGCCCGGGATTGCCGGGAAGAGGGAGGCGAGAAGGCCGGCGGCGAGCAGGGCCGCCATCCGGGCACGCGGTTTCTTGCGGAGCATGTCTGTCTCTTGGCCTCGTCTGGTCTCTATCCTGGCGCCGTCCCCGCGCGCGAAGGCCCGCGGCAGCCGCTCCAGCTGGTTGGTTTTGCGATCACCCTGATCGCGCCCCGGGTGTTTCGCCCGGAGCGCGCATCCACTCTCGCCCAGCCGCTCCATTGAAGCGACGGCGGCGCCGTGGCAAGTCCCTCCGCGCAACAGGCAAGGAAATGCGCGCCGATGCTCAAGCGCCTCTATGATCGCGTGATCGCCCTGGCCGGGCATCGGCATGCCGGCTGGGCGCTGTTCGCGGTCGCCTTCGCCGAGGCGAGCGTCTTTCCCATCCCACCCGATGCGCTGCTCCTCGCCATGGGCATCGCCAGCCCGCGCCACGTCTGGCGCTATGCGCTGATCGCGACCTTGGGCAGCCTGCTCGGCGGCGCCTTCGGCTACTACATCGGCTACGCCATCTTCGATCAGCTGGCGCAGCCGATCATCCATTTCTACCACCTCGAACACGCCCTCAGGACCTTCCAGGAGAAGTTCGCGCGCTACGGCCTTTATGTTATCCTGATCAAGGGGTTGACGCCGATCCCCTACAAGATTGTGACGATCGCGGCCGGCGCCGCGCGGTTCGATTTCTGGCTCTTCATGGCGGCCAGCCTCGTCACCCGCGGAGGGCGGTTCCTGCTCGTCGCCACCCTCATCCGGCTGTTCGGCGAGGCCGCGCGGGACTTCGTCGAGCGGCGGCTGATGCTGGTCACGAGCCTCTTCGCGATCGGCATCATCGGCGGCTTCTTCTTCCTCCTCTATATCTAGAGAACCGGGATGCGACACCCGGCCTCGCTCCGCGCGGCGGCCCCGGCGCTCGGCGCCGCCCTGCTGTTCGGCGCCAGCACGCCGGGCGCCAAGCAGCTGCTCGGCGGCATCGGCCCGTGGATGCTGGCGGGGCTGCTCTATCTCGGCTCCGGTCTCGGCCTCGGGCTCATCACGCTCATCCGTGGCGTCAGCAGGCGGCCGGCGGGGGAAGCGCCGCTCCGCCGCGCCGATCTGCCCTGGCTTGCCGCCGTCGTGGTGATGGGCGGCGCGCTCGGCCCCGCCCTTCTCATGCAGGGCCTCGCCCGCGTGCCGGCAGCCTCGGCGGCGCTGCTGCTCAATGCCGAGGGGCTCGCCACCATGCTGATCGCCTGGTTCGTCTTTCACGAGAATGCGGACCGGCGGATCGTCACCGGGGCGCTCGCCATCCTCACCGGCGCCCTCATCCTCTCCTGGCATCCCGGCGCCGGATCGGGCGGCTTCGGCGGGCTCGGCGCGCTCCTCATCCTCGGCGCCTGCCTCGCCTGGGGGGTGGACAATACCCTCTCCCGCCGCCTCGCCGCGGTGGACCCGGTGCGGATCGCGATGATCAAGGGCCTCGTCGCCGGCGCGGCCAATCTCGCGCTGGCGCTGACGGCAGGCGAGCGGCTGCCGGGTGGGGGGCTCCTCGCCGGCGCCGGGCTCATCGGCTTCGCGGGCTACGGGGTGAGCCTTGTGCTCTTCATGCTGAGCCTGCGCGCCCTCGGCGCCGCGCGCACCGGCGCCTATTTCTCGCTCGCCCCCTTCATCGGCGCGCTGCTCGCCGTGCTGGTGCTGGGCGAACGGCCGACGGCGGCGCTGCTCGTCGCCGGGTTGCTGATGGCCATCGGCCTCTACCTGCACCTTGCCGAGCGCCATGCGCATGAACATGAGCACGGCGCGATGGAGCATGAGCACGCACATGTGCATGATGCGCATCACCAGCATGCGCATGGGCCGGAGGATCCGCCGGGGGAGCCGCATAGCCACCCGCACCGGCACGAGCCGATGACCCATAGCCACGCGCATTACCCCGATCTTCACCATCGCCATCGCCACCCGAAGCGGGAGCGGGCGTGACGCGGCAAGGCAGGGCGTGAGGCGGCGGGCGAGACGAAAGGACGGCAGGGCGTGATCTTCGGCTACTTCAAGACAAGGGCGCGCCGGCGGGCGCGCGCGGCGGAACTCAAGCTCGAACTCGTCTCCGCCCTCACCCCGGTGGTGGAGAGCCGGGCCGCGCTCATCCTCTTCGCCCATCCGACGGCCGACCGCTCCCGCGCCAATGCCGCCCTGCTCGCCGCCGCACGGGCCCGCCCGGATGTGACGGTGCAGGATCTCTACCGCGCCTATCCGGATTTCCTGATCGACGTGCAGGCCGAACAGGCGCGCCTGCTCGCCCATCCCCTCATCGTGCTGCAGTTTCCGGTGCAGTGGTATTCGACCCCGCCTCTGCTCAAGGAATGGATCGACACCGTTCTGCTGCACGGCTTCGCCTATGGCGACCAGGGCTCGCATCTGCGGGGCAAGGCGCTGATGCTGGCGATCACCGCCGGCAGCCCGGAGGAGGATTACGGCGCCGAGGGCCCGCATCGCTATACGCTGCCCGATTTCCTCCGCCCGCTGGAGGCGACCGCGCAGCTCTGCGGCATGCGCTGGCTGCCGCCCTTCATCCTCTATGGCGCGAGCGCCCTCGATGCGGAGGCGCGCGCCCGCGCAGCCGAAGCGTACGCCGCCCGGCTCGCCGAAACCATCACGGAGCTTGCGCCATGAAAACCGATACGGTGCTGTTCCAGGCGCTCGTCTATCTGGCGGCGAGCGTGATCGCCGTGCCCATCGCCAAGCGCGCCGGCCTCGGCTCGGTGCTCGGCTATCTCATCGCCGGCGCGGTCATCGGACCCTATGCGCTGCATCTGGTGGGGGACCAGAAGGATGTGATGGGCTTCGCCGAATTCGGCGTCGTCATCCTCCTCTTCCTCATCGGCCTCGAAGTGCGGCCGGCCCTGCTCTGGACGATGCGGGCGGCGATCTTCGGCCTCGGCCTCGCGCAGGTGGTGGGCCTCGGCGCGGTGCTCGGCCTTGCTGCCCTGCTGCTCGGCCTGCCTTGGCCGCAGGCGCTGGCGGCGGGGCTCATCCTCGCCATGTCCTCCACCGCGATCGTGCTGCAAACCCTCGACGAGAAGGGCATGCGGCGCGGGCCGGTGGGCACCGCCGCCTTCGGCGTGCTGCTGTTTCAGGATCTCTCCGTCATTCCCCTTCTGGTGCTGCTGCCGCTGCTCGCCATGGGCCGCGCGCCGCATCCGGGCGAGGCAGGGGGTGGTGCTGCGGGGCTGCATGGCGCGCTGCATGCGCTCGCCGTGCTCGCCGCCATCGCCCTCATCATCGCCTTCGGCCGCTATCTCACCGGCCCGATCTTCCGCTTCATCGCAGCGACCCGGCTGCGCGAGATCTTCACCGCGACGGCGCTGCTGCTGGTTTTCGCCGTCACCGCGCTGATGCAGGTGGTCGGCCTCTCCCCGGCCCTCGGCGCCTTCCTGGCGGGCGTGATGCTCGCCGAAAGCGAGTTCCGCCGCGAATTGGAAGCCGATATCGAGCCCTTCCGCGGCCTGCTGCTCGGCCTCTTCTTCATCACCGTCGGCGCGAGCCTGGATTTCGCCCTCGTCGCCCGCCACCCCGCGCTCATCCTCGGCCTCACCCTCGGGCTGATGGCGCTGAAGGCCGAGGGGATGACGCGGCTCGCCCGCCTCTTCCACCTCACCGCCGGAGACGCGCGAATGACCGGCATCGCGCTCTGCCAGGGCGGCGAATTCGCCTTCGTTCTCACGGGCTTCGTGGTGGCGGCGCATGTGCTGCCACTGGCCATCGCCGGGATGCTCAATGCCATCGTCGCGCTCTCGATGGTGCTGACGCCGCTCGCCTTCCTCGGCCAGGAACGGCTCATGACCCGGCCGGCAGCGCCCGAGGCACCGCGCCCGGAAAACCCGGGCTTCGATGCCGAGCCGGATGTCATCGTCGCCGGATTCGGGCGCTTCGGGCAGATCGCCGCCCGATTGCTGCGCGCCAATGGCTACAAGACCTCGGTGCTCGACATCAGCACGAGCCAGATCGAACTGCTGCGCCGCTTCGGCCAGCGGGTGCAGTATGGCGATGCCTCCCGCCTCGAACTGCTGGAAGCGGCGGGGGCGGCGCGCGCCAAGCTCCTCATCGTCGCGATCGACGACCGCGACAAGGCGGTGGAGATCGTCGAAGCCGCGCGCCACGCCTTTCCTGATCTGATCATCCTCGCCCGCGCCTGGGACCGGCGGGCCGCCTACGATCTGCTGGACCACGGCGCGCATGTGGTGGAGCGGGAGAATTTCGAAGGCGCGCTGGCGCTCGGCCGGGTGGCCCTGGAAAAGCTCGGCCAGCATCCGCACCAGGCGCATCGCGCCGCCGCCCTCTTCCGCCGGCATGACCGCAAGCTCTTCCACAAGCTGCGGCCGCTCTGGGGTGATGAGGAAGGCTTCATCCTCGCCTCCCGCCAATCGACCCGGGCCTTCGAGGCGGTGATGATGGCAGAGCGGGACGGGCGGGAGAACGCGGGCGACGCGCCAGGTTGGCGCCTCTCATCCGAGGAGGCGGCAGATGCCGAGGATGAGGCGAACCGCCGGCTGAGCGCCTGAGCGAAAGGACCGAAACGGACCTTTTTGGCGTGGGCGCGGCGGATCGTTTCAGAGCGCATGAGCGTTATGCGGCGATTTAGGTCAGCATCACTGATCATTCGCTGAAATTTCTCTTCGCAGCGGCCGCGTTTCGCGTTAGAGCACAGAGACCGCGCGGCGCCGCATCTTTGGCGCGCCCGCGCCCTGCCGCCGAGGAGACGATGCGATGGCCGAGCGCATGCTGAAATTCGTGCACACCCCGCAGAAGATCCCGCAGAAGCGGGCCGCCCAGCTGCGCGTGCAGGATTTCGACGAGATCTATGCCCGCTTCGACCCTGCCCGCGCCGGCGAGCAGGCGAGCCGCTGCAGCCAGTGCGGCGTGCCCTTCTGCTCGATCCACTGCCCGCTCGGCAATCATATCCCGGACTGGCTGCGGCTGACCGCCGAGGGCCGGCTGCAGGAAGCCTACGAGGTTTCCACCGCGACCAATACCTTCCCCGAGATCTGCGGCCGCATCTGCCCGCAGGACCGGCTGTGCGAGGGTAATTGCGTCATCGAGAAAGGCTTCGAGAGCGTCACCATCGGCGCGGTCGAACGCTATATCACCGATACCGCCTTCGAGCGCGGCTGGGTCACGCCCGTCAAGCCGGCGCAGGAGCGGGCAGAATCGATCGGCATCATCGGCGCCGGCCCGGGTGGCCTGGCGGCGGCCGAGAAACTCCGCCGCCTCGGCTACCAGGTGCATGTCTATGACCGGTACGACCGGCCGGGCGGCCTGCTCATCTACGGCATCCCGGGCTTCAAGCTGGAAAAGGAGGTCGTGCTCCGCCGCTGGAAATACCTCGAGGAGTGCGGCGTGCAGTTCCATCTAAACTGCGCGATCGGCGATGGTGCGGGCGATACCCTCTCCTTCGCCGATCTCCGCGCCCGCCATGCGGCCGTGCTGATCGCGACCGGCGTCTATAAGGCGCGGGATATCGGCGGCCCCGGCGCGGGGTTGCCCGGCATCGTCGCGGCGCTCGACTATCTCACCGCCTCCAACCGCCAAGGGCTCGGCGAGCAGGTGGCCGATTTCGAGAGCGGCCTGCTCAATGCGGAGGGCAAGCGCGTCGTCGTCATCGGCGGCGGGGATACGGCGATGGATTGCGTGCGCACCGCCGTGCGCCAGGGCGCCGCCTCCGTGCAATGCCTCTACCGGCGCGACCGCGCCAATATGCCGGGCTCGATGCGCGAGGTGAAGAATGCCGAGGAAGAGGGCGTCGAATTCGTCTGGCTCTCGGCGCCCGAAGCCTTCCTCGGCGAAGGCCGCGTCTCGGGCGTGCGCGCGGTGCGCATGCATCTCGGCCTGCCGGATGCCTCGGGCCGCCAGTCGGTCGAGCCCTTGCCCGGCAGCCACTTCAATCTGGAGGCCGATCTCGTCATCAAGGCGCTCGGCTTCGACCCCGAGGACATGCCGGGAATGTTCGGCGAGCCGGGGCTTGAGGTCAGCCGCTGGGGCACGCTTCGCGTCAACCATCGCAGCTTCATGACGGCGATTCCCGGCGTCTTCGCGGCCGGGGACATCGTGCGCGGCGCGAGCCTCGTCGTCTGGGCGATCAAGGACGGGCAGGATGCGGCGGCGCAGATCCACGCCTATGTGCAGCAGCCGGCCAGCGTCGCGGTCGCCGCGGAATGATGCGCCGTCTCTCTTTGACGACGGCGGCGGCGGCGCTCGGCGCGCTCCTTCTCTCCCCGCTGGCCCGCGCGCAAGATGCGAGCAGCGGCCAGGCAGCGCTTTCGACCGAGCAGGTGCAGCTCGGCACAGAGGTCGCGCAGGCGATCGGCATCCAGACGGTCGCCGATGCCGCCGTCAAGGCGCTCCGCGTCGTGCTGGTGGAAAGCATCGCGGCGGATAACAAGCTGCCGGCCGAGAAAGTGGCGCCGATCGTGGACCAGATCCTGGTGCCCGATCTGCAAGCGCGGGAGCCGGAATTCGTCGGCGCCGTCGGCGCGCTCTACGCCCGCGCCTTCACGGTGGCCGAGATGCAGCAGATCCTCGCCTTCTACCAGACGCCGGTGGGGCAGAAGCTCGAAGGGCTGCAGCCGGAGCTTTCGCACGAAATGGTCGCCGCCGGCCATGCCTGGATCGGCCGCGCGGGCGAGGCGGTGCTGAAGGCGGATGCCGGGCGCCTCGCGGCGCAGGGCCTCAAGATCGATTGAGTTCATTGGGCGGCCCGCGCGCGGGCCGTATCGCGGCAGCCGCAGGGCGCCGCCGGGTGAGGAGAAAGCCATGACGGAAGAGACGGCGATGGGCGGGCATCTCGGCGAGGTTCTGGAAACCGGCGCGGCATTCCTCGACGCCTGGGACCGCAACGCCGCGGCGCTCGCCGGTTCCTACGATGCCTCCCAGGAGCATGATGCCTGCGGCGTCGGCATGATCGCGGCCCTCGACGGCAAGCGCCGGCGCGATGTGGTGCAGGCGGGGATCGACGCGCTGAAGGCCGTCTGGCATCGCGGCGCGGTCGATGCCGATGGCAAGACCGGAGACGGCGCCGGCATCCATATCGAGATTCCGCAGGATTTCTTCGCCGACGCGGTCAAGCGCATGGGCGCGCAGCTGCGCCCCGGCCCCATCGCGGTCGGCCAGGTCTTCATGCCGAAGACCGATCTCGGCGCGCAGGAGCGCTGCCGCCAGATCGTCGAGACCGAGATCCTCGCCCTCGGCTACCAGATCTATGGCTGGCGCCAGGTGCCGATCAATGTCGAGTGCATCGGCGAGAAGGCGAATGCGACGCGCCCCGAGATCGAGCAGATCATGCTGTGGAACGCGCGCGGCGTCTCCGAGGTCGAGTTCGAGCGCGATCTCTACGTCATCCGCCGGCGGATCGAGAAGAATACCATCGCCGCCCAGATCCCCGATCTCTACTTCTGCTCCCTCTCCTGCCGCTCGATCGTCTATAAGGGCATGTTCCTCGCCGAGAGCCTGACGGAGTTCTATCCCGACCTGCTCGATGCGCGCTTCGTCTCGCGCTTCGCGATCTATCACCAGCGCTATTCGACGAACACCTTCCCCACCTGGAAGCTCGCCCAGCCCTTCCGCGCCATCGCCCATAACGGCGAGATCAACACGATCAACGGCAACGTCAACTGGATGAAGAGCCACGAGACGCGGCTTTCCTCCGATCTGCTCGATGCCTTCATGGACGACATCAAGCCCGTGGTGCAGGCGGGCGGCTCTGACACCGCCTCGATGGACAATGTCTTCGAGCTGCTGATCCGCTCGGGGCGCGACGCGCCGATGGTCAAGGCGATGATGATCCCGCCCTCCACGGGTGGCACCTCCTTCATGCCGCAGGATCATTGCAACATGATCGCCTATTGCAACGCGGTGATGGAGCCGTGGGACGGGCCTGCGGCGGTGACCGCGACCGATGGCCGCTGGGTCGTCGCCGGGCTCGACCGCAACGGCCTCCGCCCGCTGCGCTACACCGTGACGAGCCATGACATGCTCGTCGTCGGCTCCGAGACCGGCATGGTGAAGTTCGAGGAAGGCATGATCGTCGAGAAGGGGCGCGTCGGCCCCGGCCAGATGATCGCGGTCGATCTCGAAGAGCCGCGTTTCTATGACAACACGTCGATCATGGATCTGCTCGCCGCCCGCCACCCCTATGGCGAATGGGCCAAGCGCATCGTCAAGATCGACGACGTGATCAAGACCGATGCGGTCGAGCCCGTCATCTTCCAGACCGAGGAGCTGCGCCGCCGGCAATTGGCGACCGGCATGACGCTGGAAGAGATGGAGACGATCCTTCAGCCGATGGCCGAGGATGCCAATGAGGCGACCGGCAGCATGGGCGACGATACGCCGATCGCCGTGCTCTCCGATCGCTATCGCGGCCTGCACCACTATTTCCGGCAGAATTTCAGCCAGGTGACGAACCCGCCGATCGACAGCCTGCGCGAAACCCGCGTCATGTCCATCACCACGCGGCTCGGCAATCTCGGCAATGTTCTGGAGGAGGGCGAGCACCAGTTCGATATTCTGCAGCTGTCGAGCCCCATTCTCTCGACCGGCGAATTCATGGTGATGCGCGAGCAGATGGGCCGCGCCGTCGTCGCGATCGACGCGACCTTCCCGGTGGAGGAAGGCGAGGCCGGGCTCCGCCCCGCGCTCGACCGGATCCGCCAGGAGGCGGAGGAGGCGGTGCGCGCGGGGGCGGCACATCTCATTCTGAGCGATGAGGCGATGGGCCCGGCGCGCGTGCCGATCCCGATGATCCTGGCGACGGGGGCGGTGCATACCCATCTCGTCCACACCAGCTTGCGCACGTTCACGAGCGTCAATGTCCGCTCCGCCGAATGCCTCGACGTGCATTACTGCGCCGTGCTGCTCGGCGTCGGCGCGACGACGATCAACCCCTACCTCGCGCAGGAGACGATCATCGATCGCCACCGGCGGGGGCTTTTCGGGGATACGCCGGTCAAGGTCGCGGTCGGGCGCTACAAGAAGGCGCTGGACAAGGGCCTGCTCAAGACCATGGCGAAGATGGGCATCGGCGTCCTGTCCTCCTATCGCGGCGGCTACAATTTCGAGGCGATCGGGCTTTCCCGCGCGCTCGTCGGTGAGTTTTTCCCCGGCATGCAGTCCCGCATCTCGGGCATCGGCCTCGCGGGCATCGCGCGCAAGGTGCTGGAACTGCACAAGGCGGCCTGGGCGGAGGGCGTGCAGCCCCTGCCCGTCGGCGGGCTTTACAAGCTCCGCCGCGGCGGCGAGGTGCATGCTTTCGATGGCAGCCTCATCCATGTGCTGCAAACCGCCGTCGCGACCGACAGCTACCAGACCTATCGCAAGTATTCCGAAGCCTGCCGGCGGCTGCCGCCCGTCGCCTTGCGCGATCTCCTCGATTTCCGCAGCGAGGGCCGGGTGCCGGTGCCGCTCGAAGATGTCGAAAGCGTCACGGAGATCCGCAAGCGGCTGATCGCGCCGGGCATCTCGCTCGGCGCCCTCTCGCCGGAAGCGCATGAGACGCTCTCGATCGCCATGAACCGCATCGGCGCGCGCTCCGATAGCGGCGAAGGCGGCGAAGATCCGGGCCGCGCCACCCCGCGCGCCAATGGCGACAACGCATCCTCGGCCATCAAGCAGATCGCCTCGGGGCGCTTCGGCGTCACCGCCGACTATCTGAACAACTGCCGCGAGATCGAGATCAAGGTGGCGCAGGGCGCCAAGCCCGGCGAGGGCGGGCAGCTTCCCGGCTTCAAGGTGACGGAACTGATCGCCAAGCTCAGGCATTCGACGCCGGGGGTAACGCTGATCAGCCCGCCGCCGCACCACGATATCTATTCGATCGAGGATCTGGCGCAGCTCATCTACGATCTCAAGCAGATCAACCCGGAGGCGACGGTCTGCGTCAAGCTCGTCTCGCGCTCAGGGATCGGCACCATCGCCGCCGGCGTTGCCAAGGCAAAGGCGGATGCGATCCTGATTTCCGGCCATTCGGGCGGCACCGGCGCCTCGCCGCTGACCTCGATCAAATATGCCGGGCTGCCGTGGGAGATGGGGCTTTCGGAAGCGCATCAGGTGCTGATGCTCAACCGGCTCCGGCATCGGGTGAAGCTGCGCACCGATGGCGGCATCAAGACAGGCCGCGATGTGGTGATCGCCGCCATGCTCGGCGCCGAGGAATTCGGCATCGGCACGGCGAGCCTCGTCGCCATGGGCTGCATCATGGTCCGCCAATGCCACAGCAATACCTGCCCGGTCGGCGTCTGCGTGCAGGATGAGAGCTTGCGCGCCAAGTTCGAAGGCACGCCGGAGAAGGTCATCAACCTCTTCTCCTTCATTGCCGAGGAGGTGCGTGAGATCATCGCCTCTCTGGGCTTCCGCAGCCTCAGCGAGGTCATCGGGCGGACCGACCTGCTGCACCAGATCAGCCGCGGCAGCACGCTGCTCGACGATCTCGATCTCAACCCGATCCTGGCCCAGGCCGATCCGGGGCCGTATGCGCGCTACTGCACGCTGGAAGGGCGCAACGAAGTGCCCGAGACGCTGGATGCGCAGATGATTGCGGATGCCGCGCCCTTCTTCGAGCGGCGGGAGAAGATGCAGCTGCAATACAATGTGCGGAACACTCATCGCGCCATCGGCACCAAGTTCTCGGGCGCCATCGTCCGCACCTTCCGGGGCGAGAGCCTGCCGGCGGGCCATGTGACGGTGCGGCTGCGGGGCTCGGCCGGCCAGTCGCTCGGCGCCTTCGCGGTGCCGGGGCTCAAGCTCGAAGTCATCGGCGACGCGAATGATTACGTCGGCAAGGGCCTCTCGGGCGGCACCATCGTGGTGCGCACCGCCCCCTCCTCCAAGATGCAGAGCCAGGCGAATACCATCATCGGCAATACCTGCCTCTATGGCGCGACGGCGGGGGCGCTCTTCGCCGCGGGCCAGGCCGGCGAGCGCTTCGCCGTGCGCAATTCCGGCGCGGTCGCGGTGGTCGAGGGCTGCGGCTCCAACGCCTGCGAATACATGACGGGCGGCACCGTCGTCATCCTCGGCGGTTTCGGAGATAATTTCGGCGCCGGCTTCACCGGCGGCGTGGCTTTCCTCTACGATCCGGAGGGGGAATTCGAGAGCCGCATCAACCCCGATACGCTCACCTGGCAGCGCGTCGGCTCAGCCTATTGGGAAAGCCGGCTGCGCGGCCTCGTCGAGCGGCACGTGCAGGAGACGAACAGCCGCTACGCCGCCATGTTGCTGCATGATTGGGAGCAGACGGTCTCCCACATCTGGCAGGTGGTGCCGAAGGATTATGTGAAGTATCTGCCGCATGCCCTGAGCGACGGGCAGGCCCAGGCATCCGCCTGAGCTTGCCGCCGCACTGGACCAGGGCGGGGCGAGAGGGGCGGTGATGGGCTTTTTCAACTGGCGTGGCGGCCGCAGGCAGGCGGCCGCCACGCAATCTTCCACCGCCGTTCTGGCCGGGGTGGAGACGACCGGGCCGCATCCGCCGCGGCCGGACCCGACGCGGCTGATGATGCTGCTCTTCCTCATCGGCGGGCTGATGCTGGCCTCGCTCTGGGTCATGCGGCCCTTCCTGCCGGCGAGCATCTGGGCCACCACCATCGTCGTCGCCATCTGGCCGCTGCTGCTGAAGCTGCAGCGCCTGCTCTGGGGCAGCCGCGGGGTCGCCGTTTCGGTGATGACGCTCGTCGTCGTGGTGCTCTTCGTGGTGCCCTTCTGGCTGGCCGTCGTCACCATCCTCAATCATGTGGACAGCCTCATCGGCCTCGCCCACGCGGCGATCACCTTCCGCCTGCCAAGCCCGCCCGACTGGCTCGGCGGCGTGCCGCTGGTGGGCGACAAGCTCACCGAGCTTTGGGCGAAATTCGAGGGCCAGGGCCTCTCCAAGGTGCTGCCCTCCGTCACCCCCTATGTCGGCTCCGCGGCGCAATGGTTCCTCGGCACCATCGGCAGCTTCGGCCGCCTGCTCGTGCAGTTCATCCTGACGACGATCATCGTCGCCATCATGAGCACGCATGGTGAAACGGGCGCGGCCCTCGCCATCGGCTTTGGCCATCGGGTCGGGGGTGAGCGGGGCGAGCAGATGGTGGTGCTCGCCGGCCGCTCGATCCGCGCCGTCGCCTTGGGCGTGATGGTGACCTCGCTGGTCGATGCCATCGTCGGCGGCGTCGGCATGATGATCACCGGCGTGCCGCTCGCTTCGGTACTGACCGCGGTGATGTTCATCTTCTGCGTGGCGCAGGTCGGGCCCGGCATCGTGCTGATACCGGCCGATATCTGGATGTTCGTCGCCGGCCGCTACTGGATGGCGAGCCTGCTGCTGGTCTTCACCATCGTTGCCATCGTCATCGACAATCTCCTGCGCCCGATCCTCATCCGCAAGGAGGCGAACCTGCCGATCCTGCTCGTGCTGGTGGGCGTGCTCGGCGGGCTCAGCGCCTTCGGGCTCATCGGGCTGTTCATCGGCCCGGCCGTGCTCGCCGTCAGCTACACCCTCTTCCGCGCCTGGATCGCGGAGGGCTGAGGGATCGGCCACCCCCGGAGAGATGCCCCGGGGGTTAAGGCCACCAGATCAGCGCGCGAGCGCAGCCTCGATGAGAGCAACTGTCTCGGCCACGCCATAGAGTGCGACGAACCCGCCGAAGCGCGGGCCTTCGCTCTGGCCGAGCAGCACCTGGTAGAGGCAGGCGAACCACTCCTTCAGCGCCGCGAAGGGATGCCGCTTGCCGACCTCGTAAACCAGCGTCTGGATCTCCTCGGCCGGCGTGCCGGGCGGGATGGCGCGGAGGCTCTCGGCGAGATCGGCGAGTGCCGCGCGCTCCACCTCGCTCGCCTGCCGGAAGGCTTTCTTCGGCCGCACGAAATCCTGGTAGTAAGCGACGGCATAGCCCACGAGTTGGGCGAGGAAGGGCGAGGTCTCGGGCGTCAGATCCGGCGAATAGCGGCGGATGAAGCCCCAGAGAATCTCCGGGTTCTCGGCATTGGCGACCGAGGCGAGGTTCAAGAGCATGCCGAAGCCAATCGGGCTGCCCGCATCCTCTGGCACCGGCCCGCCATGGATGAACCAGGCGGGGTTGCTTTCATCCACCGGCATGCCGGCCTTGGCCTCTGCTTGCGCCTTGGCGACATGGGCGAGGTAGTCATCCACCGCGCGGGGGATGACGTCGAAGAACAGCCGCTTGGCGCGCTGCGGCTGGTTGAACATGAAGAGGCTGAGGCTCTCCTGCGGCGCGTATTTCAGCCATTCCTCGATCGCCAGCCCATTGCCCTTGGACTTGGAGATCTTCTGCCCGCGGTCGTCGAGGAAGAGTTCGTAGTTGAAGCCGGCCGGGGGTTCGGCGCCGAGGATGCGGCAGATCTCGCCCGAGAGCTTGATGCCCTCGATGTGATCCTTGCCGGCCATCTCGTAATCGACGCCGAGCGCCGCCCAGCGCATCGCCCAATCGGCCTTCCACTGCATCTTGGCGCCGCCGCCCGTCACCGGCGTCTCGTAGAAGGTGCCGTCCTCCGGATCGCGCCAGGCGACCGTGCCGGCATCGGGATCGACCTTCTCGATCAGCACCTGCATGACGACGCCGGTCCTGGGATGGACCGGCAGGATGGGCGAATAGGTCGCCTGCCGCTCCGCCCCCAGCGTCGGCAGCACGACGGCGACGATCTCGTCATGCCGGCGGAGCGCTTCGCGGAGTGCCGCGTCGAAAGCGCCGGAGCGGTAGCTCTCGGTCGCCGAGATGAATTCGTAGTCGAAGCCGAAACTGTCGAGGAAGGCGCGGAAGCGCGCATTGTTGTGGTGGCCGAAGCTCTCATGCGTGCCGAAGGGATCGGGCACATCGGTCAACGGGCGGCCGATATAGCCGCGCAGCATGTCGCGGTTGGGCACATTCTCCGGCACCTTGCGCATGCCGTCCATATCGTCCGAGAAGGCGATGAGGCGGGAAGGCAGGCCGGTGAGCGCGGTAAACGCCTGGCGGACCCAGCTGGTGCGGGCAACCTCGCCGAAGGTGCCGATATGCGGCAGGCCGGAGGGGCCGTAGCCGGTTTCGAACAGCGCCGCGCCTTTGCCCGTCTTTTCCATGCGGGCGACGAGTTTCTGGGCTTCCTCGAAAGGCCAGGTCTTGGGCGCGGGCGTGGTGCGTGCGATTGTGTTCATGATGAGCGTCAATAGAAACTGCCTGGGCTGCCGGTCAATGAAGGTTGCGGCATGAGTGGATCGCGGCCCGGCGACGGGCAGGCCATGCCGGGCGCCCCTCAGCCGGGCGCCCCTCAGCCGGGTGGCCTCGCTCTCGCGGCCGGCGCCGGCCGCGCCGCCCTGCTGACCGAGGATGGCGAGGTGCTGACGCTGCAGGGCGCCGCCCTCGGCCGCCATCTCCCGCCCGATGCGATGCCGCTGCTCATCCACGGGCCCGCCACCTGGCGCCGCATCGGCCTCCAGCCCCGCCCGGCCTACGATCTTCTGGAACTCCACGCCTTCGTGCGGCCGGCCGAACCCCTGGTGCCGACGGCGCGCGGCTTCGCCGATGCCCTCGGCCTGCCGCCGCCTGGGCCCGGGCTGGAGGCGGCCGCCGCCTTCTTGCCGCGCATCGCGGCCGCGCTCCTCGACGAGATCGCCCGCCATGCCGGCACGCCCGCCTATCGCGAGGCGCCGGCGCTCGCCGAGCGGATGGGCCGCGCCGGCTGGGCCTGGGGCCGCTCGGTCGTCCAAGCCCTGGCGGCCGGCGGCGCGACGCCGCCCCCCGCGCGGGACAATACCGCCTTCCGTGTCTGGCGCCGCCTGCCGGAATGGGAGGAGAGCGCGCCGCCGCCCGCGCCATCCTCCCTCCCCGTCTCGCCGGCCGAGGCGCGCAGCCGCCTCGCCCGTATCCTCGGCGCCGGGGCGGAAAGCCGGCAGGGCCAGGCGGATTACGCCTCGGCCGCGGCGGCCGCCTTCCAGCCGCGCCTCACCCAAGGGGCGCCGCATCTGGTGCTGGCCGAGGCCGGCACGGGGACCGGCAAGACGCTCGGCTATGTCGCTCCGGCCAGCCTCTGGGCCGAGCGCAACCATGCGCCGGTGTGGATTTCCACCTTCACCCGCCACCTGCAACGCCAGGTGGAGGGTGAACTCGCCCGCCTCTTCCCTGATCCGGCGGAGCGGCAGCGCCGCGTCGTGCTGCGCAAGGGGCGGGAGAATTACCTCTGCCTGCTCAACCTCGAAGATGCCGTCACCGCCGCCCTCTCGGGCGCCAGCCCCGCGCTCACCATCCCGCTCGGCCTCATCGCCCGCTGGGCCGCCAAGACAGCGGATGGCGACATCATGGGCGGCGATCTGCCCGGCTGGTTCATGGAGCTTTTCGGCGCCCCGCTGCTCGGCTCCCTCGCCGACCGGCGGGGCGAATGCCTCTACGCCGCCTGCCCGCATTGGAAGCGCTGCTTCGTGGAACACGGCATCCGCCGCGCGCGGGAGGCCGATCTCGTCGTCGCCAACCACGCGCTGGTGCTGACCCAGGCCGCCTGGGGCGGGCTCGACGATGCGTACGTTCCGACGCGCTACGTCTTCGACGAGGGGCATCATCTGTTCGACGCCGCCGACGCCGCCTTCTCGGCCGAGCTTTCCGGGCGGGAGACCGCCGAACTCCGCCGCTGGCTGCTGGGCGCCGAGGGGATCCGGAGCCGCGGCAAGGGGCTCACCGCCCGGCTCGGCGATCTCGTGGCCGCCAGCCCAGACCTCTCGGCGCAGCTCGATGCCGCACTCGCCGCCGCCCGCGCGCTCCCCGCCCCCGGCTGGGGCATGCGCATCGGCGAGGAGGGCACCCCGGCCGAGACGGGGCCCGAACCCCTCGCCGCCAATCCGGCAGAAGCCTTCCTGGCGGCGCTGCGCAGCCAGATCCTCGCCCGTATCGAAGGCCGCGCCGCGGCGGCGGACGAGGCGCGCGCCGGCTTCTCGGCCGAATGCGATCTGCACCCGGTCTCGCCCGCCGTGCTGACGACCGGCGCCACGCTCGCCCGCGCGCTCGCCCGCATCGCCGAGCCGCTCGGCACGCTCCGCCTGCGCCTGCTCGCCCGGCTGGAGACGGAAGCGGAGGAGCTGGACGCCGCCACCCGCGCGCGCATCGAAGGCATGGGCCGCACCCTCTCCCGCCGCGCGCTGGAGCCGCTCGCCGCCTGGGCCGCGATGCTGGCCGATCTCGCCGCGGCTCCGGGGGCGGAGCCGCAGCCGGCCGCCATCGCGCGGCACGTGCAGTTCCTCCGGCTCGATCGCGGCGAGGCCGGACAGGTCCGCGATGTCGCGCTGCTGCGCCACTGGATCGACCCGACGCTGCCTTTCTCCACCGTCGTCGCCGCCCCCGCCCATGGCCTCGTCATCACCTCCGCGACCCTCCGCGACGGGGGCGAGGCGGATGCCGAACAGGCCTGGGCGCAGGCGGAGGCGCGGGTCGGCGCGCATCACCTGCCGCTGCCCGCCATCCGCGCCAGCCTGCCGAGCCCCTTCGACTATGCCGAGCGCACCCGCGCGATCGTGGTGACGGATGTGGATAGCGCCGATCCGGCCGCGCTCGCCGCTGCCTATCGCACCCTCTTCCTCGCCGCGGGCGGCGGCGCGCTCGGGCTTTTCACCGCGATCGGCCGGCTCCGCTCCGTCCATCGCCGCATCGCCCCCGCGCTCGAAGAAGCCGGGCTGCCGCTCTATGCCCAGCATATCGACGCGATGAACAACGCGACCCTCGTGGATATCTTCCGCTCGGAGGAAAACTCCTGCCTGCTCGGCACGGACGCGATGCGCGACGGCGTGGATGTGCCGGGCCGCGCCCTCCGGCTCGTGGTTTTCGAGCGCGTGCCCTGGCCGCGCCCCGATATCCTGCATCGGGAGCGGCGCATCCATCTCTCCGGCGGCGCGCCCAAGGCCTATGACGATCACGTCGCGCGGCTGCGGCTGCGCCAGGCCTTCGGCCGCCTCATCCGCCGTGGCGACGATCGGGGCGTCTTCGTGCTGCTTGACCGGCGGACGCCGACGCGGCTTCTCTCCGCCTTTCCCGATGGCGTGGAGGTGACGCGGCTCGGCCTCGCCGAGGCTGCCGCCCGCACCCGCCAGTTCCTGACACCCGCCGAGAGAGACGATGCCGATGCGCACCGAGCCGCGTTACCCCCACCCGCGTGATCTGACGCGCCGGGCGATCCATGCCAGCCGCTGGATGCTGGCGCCGATCTATCTCGGCCTCATCCTCAGCTTCGCCCTGCTGCTCATCCGCTTCTTTGCCAAGCTCGGCCTGCTCTTCTGGAACGCGCCGACGGAGACGACGAACCAGGTGATCGTCGGCATCCTCTCGCTCGTCGAACTGTCGCTGATGGCGAGCCTCGTCATGATGGTGGTGTTCTCGGGCTATCAGAACTACATCGCGCGCCTCTTCACCGAGGACGACCCGAACCAGCCGGACTGGATGAACCACATCGATTTCAGCGATATCAAGCTCAAGCTGATGGGCTCGATCGTCGCCATCACCGCCATCCAGCTGCTCGAAATCTTCCTCGAAATCCGCAAGGAAACGCCGACCGATATCGCCTGGGCGGTGGGCATCCACCTCACCTTCGTCGTCTCCTGCGTCATGCTGGCGGTGATGGACCGGCTGACGCTGCGCAAGACCCTGCTCTCGCGGGGGGAGTGAGCCTTGGCCACCACCCTCGCCGATGCCGCGCGCGCGGGCCGCGCGCCCCATGCCCGGCTCATCCTCGTCACCATGCTCATCTCGACCTTCATGGCGGCGGTGGAGGTGACGGTGATCTCGACCGCGATGCCGACGATCGTCGCCAAGCTCGGCGGATTTCACCTCTTCTCCTGGGTCTTCGGCGTCTATCTGCTGACGCAAGCGGTGATGACACCGCTCTATGGCCGGCTGGCCGATAGCTTCGGCCGGAAATCCGTCTATCTCGCCGGCACCGCGCTCTTCCTCGCCGGCTCGCTGCTCTGCGGCCTCGCCCAGAGCATGGTGGCGCTCATCCTCTTCCGCGCGATCCAGGGGATCGGCGGCGGCAGCCTCGCCCCGCTCGCCAGCACCATCCTGGGCGATATCACCGCGCCCGAGCACCGGCCGCGCGTCTTCGGCTATGTCTCCGGCGTCTGGGGCATCGCCGCGATCATCGGGCCGCTGCTCGGCGCCTTCTTCGTTCATACGATCGGCTGGCAATTCTGTTTCTGGATCAACCTGCCGGTCGGCTGCATCACCATGCCGCTGGTCTGGCGCTTCCTGCGCGAGCCGGCGGGGCTGCGCCTGCGCACGCCGATCGACCTGCCGAGCGCGGGGCTGCTCGTCGCCGGGCTCGGCCTGCTGATGGCGGCCCTCGTCGAATGCGACCGGCTCGGCACGGCGGCCCTCGCCGGCTGGCTGCTCGGCGCCTTTCTCCTGCTCGGCCTCTTCGTGATGCGGGAGCGGGCGATGCCGCACCCCCTGCTGCCGGTGGATCTCGTGCTGCGGCGGGTGCTCCTCACCGCCAATGCCTCGGCCCTGCTCTCGGGCGCGCTGCTCATCGCGACGACCGCCTTCCTGCCGCCGCTGGTGCAAGGGGTGATCGGCGGCTCGGCGCTCGATGCCGGGATCGTCGTCGGCACGCTGACCCTGTCCTGGACGGCGGCGAGCATGACGCTCGGCCGCGCCATCGGGCATGTCGGCAACCGCGTGCTGGCGGTGGGCGCGGCGGTGGTGCTGCTCCTCGGCATGGTGGCGCTGGTGCCAATCGCCGATGGGCGGAGCCTCGCCTGGCTCGCCGCGATCGGCCTGCCGATCGGCGCCGGCATGGGGCTCACCAGCATCGTCTTCGCGATCGTCGTGCAATCGGGCGTGCAGGGCGCGGAGCGCGGGCGGGCGACGGCCCTCTTCTTCTTCAGCCGGCTGATGGGCCAGGCGATCGGCGCGGCGGCCTTCGGCGGCGTGCTCAATGCGGGCCTGGCTGACCGGCATGGCGCGGATTTGATGCGCCAGCTGATGGACCCTCACCTGCGCCTCGGCATGGGCGGCCCCGGCCTCGCCGCCGCGGCTGGCCGCCTCGCCAGCGCGCTGCACGGCGTCTTTACCCTCGCCGCCGTCATCGCCCTCGGCGTCCTCGCGGTCGCCTTCTTCGCGCCCGAGCGCCCGCGCCGGGTGGGGTGAAATGGTAGCGTAACCAAGACCCCCTGTCCCTCCCGCGCCAGCCGGTCTAGGCTCGCCCGGTCACAGACCGCTCTGCGAGGATAACCCGATGACCTATGTTGCCGATCTCACCCGCTATGACGACGCCATCCCCTACCGCCGCTGCGGCCGCTCGGGCATCAAGCTGCCGGCGATCTCGCTCGGCCTCTGGCACCATTTCGGCGGCACCGACCGGCTGGAGAACGGCCGCGCCATCCTCCGCCGCGCCTTCGATCGCGGCGTCACGCATTTCGATCTCGCCAACAACTACGGCCCTCCGTACGGCTCGGCCGAAGAGAATTTCGGCACCATCCTCAAGAAGGATTTCCTGCCCTATCGCGATGAGCTGATCATCTCCTCCAAGGCCGGCTGGGATATGTGGCCCGGCCCCTACGGCATGGGCGGCAGCCGCAAATACCTCATCGCGAGCTGCGACCAGAGCCTCAAGCGCATGGGGCTCGACTACGTGGACATCTTCTATTCCCACCGCCCGGATTTCGAGACGCCGCTGGAAGAGACGATGGATGCACTGGCGCAGATCGTGCGGCAAGGCAAGGCGCTCTACGTCGGCATCTCCTCCTATGGCCCGGAACTCACCCGCAAGGCGCATGCCCTGCTGCGCGAGCGCGGCGTGCCGCTCTTCATCCACCAGCCTTCCTATTCCATGCTCAACCGCTGGGTGGAGGAAGGCCTGCTCGATACGCTGAGCGAGATCGGCACCGGCTGCATCGCCTTCTCGCCGCTGGCGCAGGGCCTGCTGACCGACAAGTATCTCGGCGGCATCAAGGAAGGGACGCGCGCGGCGGAGAAGCAATCCTTCGATCAGGGGCTGATCACGGAGGAAAACCTCGCCCGCGTGCGCGCCTTGCACGAGATCGCCGAGAAGCGCGGCCAGTCCCTCGCGCAGATGGCGATCGCCTGGGTGTTGCGCAACCCGGCGGTGACGAGCGCGCTCATCGGCGCGCGCAACGTCGCCCAGCTCGATAACGCTCTGGACGCGACGCAGAACCTCGCCTTCACTGCGGAAGAGCTGGCGGCGATCGAGCCGCATGCCCAGGAAGGCGGGATCGACCTTTGGCGGAAGGTCGCCTCCTTCACGGGTTGAGAAGCCGGCCGAGACGACAGAGGGGGCGGATGGCCCGCCGCCTCTGCGCCGGCGAGCGAGAGGGACGCGCAGATGAGCGGGCAGCAAGATGCGAGCGAGCCACCCTATGCCGTAGGCGCGGCGCTTTCCTTGCAGGAGCGGCAGTTCCGCACCCTGAAGAACGCCGACATGTTCGGCGTCTTCGACCTCTCGGGCAATATCGCGCCCTATGAGGGCGGCACCGAGGGGCTCTACAACCGCGATACGCGCCATCTCTCGCGCTTCACCCTCGCCATCGGCGGGGGCAGCCCGGTGCTGCTGAGCTCCACCATCCGGGACGACAATACCGCGCTGATCTGCGACCTCACCAACCCCGATCTGCTGCGGGATGGCAGCGTCGTCGTCGATCACGGCCTCATCCATATCCGCCGCATGCGCTTCATGCAGCATGGCTGCTGCTATGAGCGGCTGCAGGTGCGCAGCTTCGCCCATGTGGCGCAGACCGTGCGCCTCAGCCTGTCCTATGATTGCGACTTCGCCGATCTCTTCGAGGTGCGCGGCACCAAGCGCCTCCGCCATGGCAGGCGGGCGGAGCCTGTGGTCGGCGAGGATCGCGTGACGCTCGGCTATACCGGGCTTGACGAGCGGCGGCGGGAAACGCGGCTCCGCTTCAGCCCGGCGCCGACGCGCATCGGCCCCGAGGAGGCGATCTTCGACCTCACCCTGCCGCCGGCCGGCCGCGCCGTGCTCTATCTCGAAATCGCCTGCACCGATCCGGATGCGGGCGATGTGCCGCCGATCCCCACCGCCCCGGTGCGCGAGAGCTTTCTGCGCAGCTATGTCGAGGCGCGGCGCTGGATGCGCAGCCGCTCGGCGCGCGCGGCGGCGATGGAAAGCTCCAACGAATTGTTCAACGAGGCGATCCGCCGCGCCATCGCCGATCTCTACATGCTCATCACCGAGAAGCCGAGCGGCCTCTACCCCTATGCCGGCATTCCCTGGTTCACCACCGCCTTCGGCCGCGATGCGCTGATCACCGCCTATGAGGCGCTGTGGATCGACCCTTCGATCGCCCGCGGCGTGCTGCGCTTCCTGGCCGAGGTGCAGGCGACCGAGGTTGACGCCGCATCCGATGCCGAGCCCGGCAAGATCCTGCACGAGATGCGCAACGGCGAGATGGCCCTCCTCGGCGAAGTGCCGTTCCGCCGCTACTATGGCTCGATCGACAGCACGCCGCTCTTCCTCATGCTCGCCGGCGCCTATATCGAGCGGACGGGGGATGACGAGACGGCCCGGCAGCTCTGGCCGCATTTCGAGGCCGCGCTCGGCTGGATCGACCGCTATGGCGATCGGGACGGAGACGGGTTCGTGGAATATTTCCGCGCGACCGAGAGCGGCCTGCAGAACCAGGGCTGGAAGGATAGTTACGACAGCGTCTTCCACGCCGATGGCTCGCTCGCCGAGGGTCCGATCGCGCTTTGCGAAGTGCAGGGCTATGTCTTTGCCGCGCGGCGGGCGATGGCGCTGATGGGCGAGCGGTTGGGGCATCACGCGATCGCGGCCGAGCAGGCGGCCAAGGCGGAGGCGCTGCGCGCAGCCTTCGAGGCGGCCTTCTGGTGCGAGGAGATCGGCACCTATGCCCTCGCCCTCGATGGCGCCAAGAAGCCCTGCCGGGTGCGGAGTTCCAACCCCGGCCATCTCCTCGTCACCGGGATCGTCGCGCCAGAGCGCGCGGCGCGGATGACGGAAGGCTTCATGAGCCAGGATTTCTTCTGCGGCTGGGGCATCCGCACGGTGGCCACCACCGAGGCGCGCTACAACCCGATGTCCTATCACAACGGCTCGGTCTGGCCGCACGACAATGCGCTGATCGCCATGGGCCTCGCCCGCTATGGCCAGACCGAAGCGGTGACGCGGATTTTCGAGGGGCTGTTCTCCGCCGCGCTCTATATCGACATGCGGCGCCTGCCCGAACTCTTCTGCGGCTTTCCGCGCCAGCGCGGCCAGGGGCCGACCTTCTATCCGGTTGCCTGCTCACCCCAGGCCTGGGCGGCGGCGGCACTGCCGGCGCTGCTGCAAGCCTCCCTCGGCCTCTCGATCAACCCGGAGAACCGATCCGTCATCTTCCGCAATCCGAAGCTGCCGCCGGTGCTGGAGCGGATGGTGCTGCACAACATCGCCATCGGCTCGGCGCGCATCACCGTTCATATCCGCCGCACGGGCGAGGAAGTGGCGCTCAACGTGATGGAGCGGCACGGCGATATCCATATCCTGGTGCAGAGCTGAGGCCGGGCGGATCGCGCGCCTCGAACGGGCAGAGAGCGTATGAGCGTGGCCGTGGCTGACGGCGTGGTGCGGCCGGCGCAGGGCCTCGCCCGCCGCCTGTTGCTGCCGATCTACGGCGCCGATCAGGCGATCACCGTCACCATCCTCGGCGCGGCGCTGCTGCTCGGTCTGTACTGGAGCGGCTGGGGCGCGGCGCGTGCCATCCCCGCCCTGCTCGGCGCCTATGCGGGTGTTATCCTCGTCATGTGGCGGGCTGCCCCCTGCCGGCTCTGGCTGCCGCCGGAACGGGAGGCGGCGATCACCGCCATACTTGACGGAGCCCGCCTTCTCCGCCGCGCCGGAGAGACGACGGAGTGGCGGCCGGCGCGGAGCCGCCTGCGGCGATGGGACAGCGATACGATACGGCTGCAGCGGCAGCCAGCCGGGCTCCTCATCACCGGCCGACGGCATGATCTGACCCTCATTGCGGCTTATCACGGCAGGTGAGGCGGGAGCGGCGGTCTGGCAGGCCCGCGGCATCCCCCCGTTCAGGCCGATGAACCCACCACGAAACTGGCCGGTGCCTTCATCGAAGGTGATGACCGCCCCGATCCTGTTCCATATCATCGTATCTATGGCTTCAACTTGAGGCTTCTTTGGTCTGCGGCGGATGGCTATTTCCGACCCATGACGGCAGAAGGCGCAAAACCAGAATGACCTCTGAAGCGGTCATTTCCCCAGGCGAGGCCAAAGCAACTTTTCTCCAACGCAGTAGGGCTACTCCTCGGCAATGACTGCCCCATCTGGCACCCATCCCCGCTCGCCACCGGCCGCCTCACAAAACAGAAAGCCGCTCTCACCGTGAAGAAGACGTAACCGGTCCCCCGCTTTTACCGTGAGTTCAAGCGCTGAGAAGTCCCGAAGCGCCTGCCATCCTTCCGCAGCTTGCGCAAACCACTGATAGGGAACCCACCCGACACGTCCATCTGGCGCTCGGCACCAGACCCAGCCCAGGACGTCGGTTCTCATCGCACTATCCGTAACAGGATGAACGATATCACCCCGTTTGACCGCGAGAGGGTCGTCATACGGTCGATCATAGTCGAGTACGACGATCCCGAAGGTATCAGGAGGAAAGACGAAGAGCATCGTAGGTCTCGCATAGCATGAACATCGGGTGCCGACCCACCCAGGACGACCATGCCTCAAGTCCGTCAATCCTGAAGCAGACGTTCGCCACCATGTAGATATGGTTATGGAGCTACGTTGACGTTTCGGCGGGCGGCTGCAACTATCTACCGGTAAGACGCTGCGGGCGTCATTTCGGGACCTGCATTATGACAACTCTACGAGTTCGACAGATCAAGGCGCGATTGCGCGAGAGATTCGAAGGCTTTCTGTCTCTAGATGATCTGAGCCCGGATGATCAGGAACGCGACCAAAAGGTTCTGACTCGCTGTCTGGCTGCTTTGGCAATCGCGCTCGAAGCAGGCTGCAGCGATAAAGATGCCGCAGAAGCCGTGTGGGACGGACAAGACGACAACGGCCTTGATGCGGTATATCACGATATCAATGGCTCTCAAGTTGTTATAGCTCAAGCCAAATGGTTCAACGACGGAAGTGGTGAGCCCGCAGCTAGAGAGCTTTCTTCCTTCGCTGACGGGGTGCGCGATTTAGTAGAAGATGAAGCGGACAACTTCGCAAAGCGCCTGCGAAGCAAACTGCAAGTCATAGGCCGCGCAATCAATACACCTGGCATCACGCTGCGTCTAGTTATAGTAACAACTGGAAATAGTAACCTTTCGCAGCACGGTGCCGCCGTAATCGCCAGGATTTTAAATGAACTGAATGGATCCGACGCTGAGCCCCTTGCAAGCGAGCGACTACTTGGCCTCGCAGAGATCTATCCACCGCTTGCTGCAAACCAATTGGCCGGTCGGATAGACTTGGAACCGACTATTCTCGATTGGTCGCCGGTTAATGAGCCTTATCGTGCATACTTTGGCGTCATCGACGGCTCGCAGCTAAAGACGTGGTGGGTGAAACATGGTCGGCGATTAGTCGCGGAAAATCTTCGATACAGCCTTGGCCCAACGGACGTAAATGAGCAGCTTAAGCGGACTGCTGTAACCTATCCTGAGCACTTTTGGTATTTCAATAACGGCATCACACTCATTGCTGATGAAGTTTTACGCGCGCCCGGCGCAACCGCTTCACGATCGGCTGGCGTCTTCTCATTGAAGGGTGCTTCAATAGTAAATGGCGCGCAAACGGTCAGTTCTCTAGGTCGTGTTAAGGACGAAGACGACGAACGGTTGGCTCGTGTTCGCGTTCCCATACGAGTTATTCTTTTGCGTGCAACTCCAGAAGGTTTTGGCGGGCAGGTAACACGCACCAACAATCTGCAGAACAGGGTAGAGCTTCGAGACTTTGTTGCACAAGATCCAGAGCAGACGCGCCTGCGCCTGGAGATGGCGATGGAAGGAGTAGAATATCAGTTTGTGCGGAGCGATGATTATATTCCGTCAGCCAAAGCATGTGAACTGATCGAGGTTACAACAGCACTGGCTTGTGCATCCGGCGATCCAAACCATGCAACAATCGTAAAGACTGGTATCGGCCGCATTTTCATCGATCTTAGCAGGGCTCCTTATCGAGCCTTATTCAATCCGAGTCTGAGTGGTGTTCGCGCTTATAATGCCACCGTGCTTCTTCGCCGAATAGATAATTGGATCGAAAACAAAAAGAATCTCATTCTGAGGCGCAGTGGCTACCAATGGGGCACTTTGATCCACGGCAACAGGATACTCGCTGCAGCCGTGATACGGACTTCGGAGACATCAATTCTATCGTCGACCATTGCGGATTTTGAAGCAAGTCTGGCCAGACTGCCCCTAGAGAGTCACTGTGAAGAGGTCTATGCTGCAATGGTCAAAGTCCTCGAGCGTGACTTCGCAAGTCGGTTCCTGGCAGTCCTGTTCAAGAGCCCGGTCGACAGTCGGGCAGTCTATGAGGGGACGATCAGAATGATAACGGTCTAAAATTCATATTAAGGTGCAACGAGCCGCTCGAAGCAGAAGTAACGGCGGAGATCTGCCTACGATCTTTACTGACCGCTTTAACGATCATTTTTTCAGTTGCCAACATTCCGCCCCCCCCCCCCCCAAAGCGGCCATCTGGCCCTCTCATATACCGGAAGTTCTTTGGTTCTTTGCGCCCGACGAGGCCTTTCAAGAAAGAACCGGCTTGCTTCTGCTTGTGGCAGGCGGTGGATGCCCGGGTCGAGCCCGCGCATGACAAGGAAGCCGGCCGCGCCTCGCCGGCCGCGCCCCGCCGGCCGCGCCTCGCCGGGCATGACGAGGAAGCGAGCCGTGCCTAGCCGGCCGCGCCACTCCGCCTTTGCAGCAGGAATTCGCGCCCGAGCTTGACGCGCGGCTCACCGTCATAGGCGATGATATCGGCCGTGGCGTATGTTTCATGCCAATGGTCGGGGATGAAGCTGCCGGTGCCCACCACGTCGATCGGCGCATGGGCATCGGCCATCACGCGGCACTTATCCACCCCGAAACCCGAGGAGGCGACGATGCGCACCGACGCGAAGCCCGCCTCGTCCAGCGCTTCGCGCATACGCCAGATGGCAGCCGCCGAAACCCCGGTGCCGACGAGGTGGCGCAGCTCGGCATCCGACCGGTAGCGGCGGATGGCGCCGGGGCTGCGGCGTTCGAGCACGGCATAGCTCGCCGCCGGGTCGAGGCTTTCGAGGAAGCGGCCGCCATGGGTATCGAGACGGACGGAGACACGCCCGGCCGCCACCAGATCGGGGAAGCGGCGGCAGACGGCGAGCGCATCGGTGATCTCGCGCCCGAAGTAATCGACGAGCACGGTCAGCGGATCGTCCGGGAAGGTCTCGTGATACATCTCGGCCGCCCGCACGGTGGAGCCGGCATAGCCGATGAGGGCGTGCGGCATGGTGCCCAAGCCCCGCGGCGCGCCGAAGAAATGCGCCGTCGCGTCATTCGCATTGCCGATGAAGCCGCGTGCCCCCTCGCGCTGCGCCGCGCGGCTGCCGACCGAGGCGCCATAGGCCATCATCGCCTGCATCTCGGTGCCCGCGCAGTGCCGCGCCTCCATGGCGAGGAAGGTGACGCCGGGCAGCGCGATGCACATCTGATAGGCATGATGCGCGGCGACGCAGACGGCGCCGAGCTTCTGCAGGAAGAGCGTCTCGAGATCGGTGAGGTGGACATAGCTGCCGGTGATGGTGAGCAGCGGCTCGCCCGCGCCGACCCAGCTGCCTTCCTCCTGCAAAACCTCGATCTCGAAGCGGGTGCCGCGCGCGGCGGCAACCGCGCCGATCCAATCCAGCATCAGCTTGGGCGCCGAGATCACCGGGCGGCGGAGAAAGACCGCGTAAGTCACGGTCTTGTCCCCGAAGCGGCTGACGATCGCCTTGGTCTTGTTGAAATAGGTATCGGTATAGGCGGCGATCTTCTCCGCCTCCACCAGATCCCCTGCCGAGAGCGTATCCATCGCCGCGCGCCTTTCCGCTTGCCGCCCGGGGGCTTATTCGGCCGCCACGGCGGCGGCCGTCGGCACCCGGCGGGCCTTCAGCTCTTCCGCCACCAGGAAGGCGAGTTCGAGGGACTGCTCGGCATTGAGCCGCGGATCGCAGAAGGATTCGTAGCGCCGGCCGAGATCGGCCTCGGTCAGCCGATGCGCGCCGCCGACGCATTCCGTCACGTCCTGCCCGGTCATCTCGACATGGATGCCGCCCGGCCAGCTGCCTTCCGCGGCATGCGCCTCGAAGAAGGCGCGCACCTCGCCGAGGATGGAATCGAAGCGGCGGGTCTTGCGGCCATGGCTGGTCGAGATCGTGTTGCCATGCATGGGATCGCAGAGCCAGACGACTGAGGCGCCGGCCTGGCGCACGGCGCGCAGCAGGCGCGGCAGCTTGCTCTCGACCTTCTCGATCCCCATGCGGCTGATGAGGGTGAGGCGCCCGGGCTCGTTCGTGGGGTTGAGGGTGTCGATCAGCCGCAGCAGATCCTCAGGCTCGGTCGATGGGCCGACCTTGAGGCCGATCGGGTTGCGGATGCCGCGCATGAATTCGACATGCGCGCCGTCTGCCTGGCGCGTGCGGTCCCCGATCCAGAGGAAATGGGCCGAGCAGGCATAGGCCTCGCCGGTGGTCGAATCGACGCGGGCGAGCGCTTCCTCATAGGGCAGCAGCAGCGCCTCGTGGCTGGTGTAGAACTCGGTCTCGCGGATCTGCGGCGCGGTCTCCGCCGTCATGCCGCAGGCGCGCATGAAGTTCAGCGTCTCGTCGATCCGGGCGGCGAGATCCTGATAGCGCTCGCCCAAGGGGCTGCGCTCGACGAAGCCGAGATTCCAGCGATGGACCGAATGCAGATCGGCATAGCCGCCGGTCGCGAAGGCACGCAGCAGGTTGAGCGTGCCGGCGGACTGGAAATAGCCGGTCTCCATCCGCGCCGGATCCGGCACCCGGGCTTCCGGCGTGAAGGCCGGGCCGTTGATGATATCGCCGCGATAGCTCGGCAGCGTCTCATCCCCCACCGTCTCGGTATCGGCGCTGCGCGGCTTGGCATATTGCCCGGCCATGCGGCCCATCTTCACCACCGGCACGCTGGAGCCGAAGGTAAGCACCACCGCCATCTGCAAGAGCACGCGGAAGGTATCGCGGATGATATTGGCGGTGAAATCCTCGAAGCTTTCCGCGCAATCCCCGCCTTGGAGCACGAAGGCGCGGCCGGCCGCGACCTCGGCGAGCGAGGCTTTGAGGCGGCGCGCTTCGCCGGCGAAGACCAGCGGCGGATAGCGGCGGAGCCGCGCTTCGACGGCCGCAACCCGTTCCGGATCCGGATAAGCGGGGATCTGCTTCACCGGCTTGTCGCGCCAGCTCGCCGGGCTCCACCCCTCGGCGGCCCGGATCTCGGGGGAACGGCTGTTTCCCGTCTGGCTCATGCGTCTCTTCCTCGTCTGCGGCGGCGCCGCCTTGCGTGCCGGGCGCCGCCCCGGCCCTGCACGGGCTCGGTCGGGGGGTCTCTTCAGGGTCTTGGCCGCGCCACCAAAGCAGGGCGCGGCCGGGTGTTATCGGCCGAAACGCACGGAAATGCTACTCGGCCGCTTCTGCGGCGCCCGCAACGCGGCTGCGCGTGCGCATCGTCACGAACTCCTCCGCCGCCGTCGGATGGATGCCGATCGTGCGGTCGAAATCCTGCTTGGTGGCGCCCATCCGCACCGCGATGCCGAGGCCCTGCATGATCTCGGGCGCATCGTCGCCCAGCATATGGGCGCCGAGCACGCGCTGGCTCGCCTGGTCCACCACCAGCTTCATCAGCGCGCGCCGCCCGGCGCGGCCGGTGAGCGTATGGCGCATTGGCGTGAAGCGGCTGAGATAGATATCGGCCGGCCCGCGCTTGGCCGCCTCCTCCTCGGTCAGCCCGACGCTCGCGATCGGCGGCGAGGAGAACACCGCCGTCGGCACGTTCTCATGGCTCGCCTCGCGCGAATTGCCCCCGAACAGCGTATCGGCCAGCGCATGCCCCTCGGCGATCGCGACCGGGGTGAGGTTGAGCCGGTCCGTCACGTCACCGATGGCGTAGATCTGCGGCGCCGTCGTGCGGCTGCCGGCATCGACCGCGACCGCCCCCGCCGCATCGAGGGCGACGCCCGCGCGATCGAGCCCGAGGCCGGCGACATGCGGCACCCGCCCCGTCGTCATCACCACGAAATCGACGCCGATCTCGCTCGTGTCGGAGAGATGGACCGAGCGTTGCAGCGCGGCCGACCCCGCTTCGGTGATGCGCAGCGGCACCACCCCGGAATGGAGGTGGATGCCCTGCTCGGCCATGCTCTCGGCCAGCGCCGCGCGCAGATCCGCATCGAAGCCGCGCAGCGGCAGCGGCTGGCGGTAGATGAGATGCACCTCCGAGCCGAGGCCGGCGAAGACGCAGGCGAATTCCACGGCGCTATAGCCGCCGCCGATGATGGCGAGCCGCTCCGGCCGGTGCGGCAGATAGAAGAGATCGTCGGTGATGCCGGCAAGCGCGGCGCCCGGGATATCGGCCTTCTGCGGCGTGCTGCCGGTGGCGATGACGATATGCTCGGCGGTGACGCGCCTGCCGCCGACATCGAGCGTATGCGCGTCGAGAAAGACCGCCCGCGCGTCGAAGATCTGCGCGCCCGCGCGGCCGAGCAGGGCGCGATAGGTGCCCTGCAGGCGGTCGATCTCGCGATCCTTGGCGGCGATGAAGGCGGCCCAATCATGCTGGCCGCGCGCCCCCTGCCAGCCGAAGCCGCGGGAATCCTCGGCCCAGATGCCATATTCGGCCGCCTGCACCATCAGCTTCTTCGG
Organism: Acidisoma sp. C75; assembly: GCF_054665095.1. Classification (NCBI taxonomy): domain Bacteria; kingdom Pseudomonadati; phylum Pseudomonadota; class Alphaproteobacteria; order Acetobacterales; family Acidocellaceae; genus Acidisoma; species Acidisoma sp. C75. The sequence continues at coordinate 232,119 of NZ_BAAFHD010000001.1, read as the reverse complement.
CACGCAGCCGACATTGACGCAGGTGCCGCCCCAGAAACGCTCCTCGGCGATGCCGACGCGGGCACCGTAGCCCGCCGCGATCCGTGCGCAGCGCGTGCCGCCCGATCCGCCACCGATGACGAAAAGATCGAAGTCATAGGGCATGAGCGCGGCTCCTCGGAGAGACTGGCGAGTGCGGGCTGCAATAGGGGGAAGTGCGCGGCCTGGCAATCACGCCCCGCCGCCCCGCGAGGCTGCCCGGTTTGACGGGAATGTGAGCACGATCATACCATCTTGCGATGCATCATCAGGTCTTGCAGGCATGAGCGGCGCGAGCGGGTGGGGGGAGCGGCGGCTTCGCCCGGCCGCGCGCCATGCGCTCGGCGGCCTCTCCATGCTGGTGGCGCTCATCGGCTGGCAGGCGGTCGGCAGCCTCCACCTCATCCCCGGCGGGCTGCTCGCCTCCCCGGCCCAGGTGCTCGCCGATCTCTCGGATATCCTGCGCCACGGCTATCGCGGCACCAGCCTGGGGGAGGATATCGCCGCGACCCTCGCCCGCGCCCTCGGCGGCTTCGCTCTCGGCGCGCTGCTCGGCGTGCCGCTCGGCCTCTGGATGGGAACGAGCCGGCTGGCGGCGGCCGCGCTCGATTGGATCGTGCAATTCCTCCGCCCGCTGCCGCCGCTCTCCTTCCTGGTGCTGCTCATGCTCTGGCTCGGCACCGGCGATGCGGCGAAGATCGCGCTGCTCGCGCTCACCGCCTTCCCGATCATCACGAGTGCCACCTATGCCGCCGTCGCTGCCGTGCCGCGGCAAAAGATCCAGGCGGCGCAATCTTTAGGCGCAGGTCGCGGGCAGATCTTCCGCCATGTGCTGCTGCCGGCGGCCCTGCCGACCATCTCGACCGGCCTGCGCATCGCGCTTGCCGCCGCATTCTCGACTGTCGTCGCCGCCGAACTCATGGCCGGCTCCGACGGGCTCGGCTGGATGATCTTCTCGGCGAGCCAGTTCCTGCGCAACGGCGTCATCCTGCTCGGCATCATCCTGCTCGGCCTGCTCGGCATGACGCTGAACGGGGTGCTGCTGCGGGCGGACCGCGCGCTCATCCACTGGCGGGGGCGGGAGTGAGGGGCTGGCTCAGCCGCCACCCTTCGGCCGTCACCCTCGCCAGCATCGCCCTCGTGCTCGGCGCCTGGGCGGGGGCGACCTATGGCGGCCTCGTCTCGGACCTGCTGCTGCCGACGCCGGACGAACTCTGGAGCGGTGCGGCCGATCTCGTGCTCAATGGCTACAAGGGCTACAGCCTCGGCGCCCATATCGGCCTCAGCCTGCTGCGGGTGGCGGTGGGCTTCGGCCTCGGCACCCTCATCGGCACGCTGCTCGGCCTCGCCATGGGCATGTCCGAGGTGGTGGACGCGCTGGCCGCCCCCTTCATCGAATTCCTCCGCCCGCTGCCGCAGCTCGCCTATCTCGTGCTGCTCATCATCTGGTTCGGCATCGGCGAGACGCCGAAGATCGTGCTGCTGTTCCTCGCCGCCCTGCCCGTCTCGGCGATCGCGGCGCGGGATGGCGTGCGCGGGGTCTCGGCCGAGCGGGTGCGGGCGGCGCAATCCTTGGGCGCCGGGCGCGGCCAGATCTTCCTGCATGTCGTGCTGCCCTCGGCGCTCGGCGAGATCTTCATCGGCGCCCGGCTCTCGATTGGCATCGTTTATGCAACGCTGATCGCCGCCGAGATGATCGCGGGCGCCAATGGCATCGGCTGGCTCATCCTCGATGCCGGGCGCTTTCTGCGCAGCGATTACGTGCTGGCCGGCATCCTGATGATCGCTGCCATGGGCATCGCGCTCGATCGCGGCCTCGCGTTCATGCAGCGGCGCATCGTGCATTGGGCCGGCCGGTAAGCCGGCACTTGGCTTCACCCTTCAAGGATCAGGAGTAAGGCATGGCTGAGACATCTCCCCTTTCCCGCCGCCGGCTGCTGGCAGGGGCTGCCGGGCTTGCAGCCGCGGCAGGCCTGCCGGCGGGCGCGCGGGCAGGCGCCACCCCCACCATCACCATCGGCTATTTCGTGGAAACCAAGCCGACGATGATCGCCAAGGCGCAAGGCTGGTTCGAGGAGGCGACGGCGGCAAAGATCAACTGGGTGGAGATGGGCAGCGGCGCGCAGATCAATGCCGGCATGGTCGGCGGCAGCCTCGATATCGGCATCGGCATCGGCTCCTCGCCCGCCGCCGCCGGCATCAGCCAGGGCATCCCCTATAAGGTGATCGCCATGCTCGACAATATTGGCCCGGCCGAGGAGATGACCGTCCGCGCTTCCGAGAACATCAGGACGCCGGCCGATTTCAAGGGCAAGAAGATCGCGACGCCCTTCGGCTCCACCTCGCATTTCCGCCTCATGGGCTTCCTCAAGACGAATGGGCTGACGCTTTCGCAAGTCACCGTGCTCGATCTGCCGCCGGAACAGATCGTCGCTGCCTGGAAGCGCGGCGATATCGACGCTGCCTATGTCTGGAGCCCGGCCAAGGCGGAACTCCTCGCCGATGGCGGCGCGGTCTTCGAGACCTATAAGGAGCTCGACGCCAAGGGCTATGTCATCGCCGATCTCTTCGTGGCGCGGAACGCCTTCGCCAAGGCGCATCCTTCGGCCGTCACCGGCATCCTCAAGGCCTATGGCCGCGCGCTCGATCTCTATCGCAGCCAGCCGGCCGAGGCTGCCGCGATCGTCGGCAAGGCGGCGGGGGTTTCGGCCGATGTCGCGGCCGCCAACCTCGCGCAATATGATTTCGTGCCGCTCAAGACGCAGCTTTCCGCGCAATGGCTCGGCAGCCCTGGCCATCCCGGCGCCTTCGCGGCCGAATTGCAGCATACGGCGCAATTCCTCGTCGGCCAGAAGAGCATTCGCCGGGCGCTCGCCCTGCCCGCCTATCAGAAGGGGATCGACACGACCTATCTGGAAGCGGCCCTTGCCTGAGCCGGCCGCGCCTGAGCCGGGGGCACCCGAGCCGGTAGCAGAGGCCGGCCCGCCCTTCCTCGCCTTCGAGCAGGTCTCCGTCACCTATGGCGCCGGCACGGCGCAGCCGACCCTCGCCTTGCAGCCGACCGACCTCGCCTTCGCGCGCGGCGATTTCATCTGCATCGTCGGGCCCTCGGGTTGCGGCAAGACGACGCTGATGCAGACGCTGGCGGGCTTCCTCGCCCCCACCGGCGGGGTGGTGCAGGTGGCGGGCCGGCCGGTCACCGGGCCGGGGCCCGATCGCGGCGTCGTCTTTCAGCACGCCGCCCTCTTTCCCTGGAAGACGGTCGCCGCCAATGCCGGCTTCGGCCCCCTCATGCGCGGCCTGCCCCGCTCGGAACGCGCGGCGCGGGTGGAATACTGGCTGCGCTCCGTCGGGCTTTGGGAGTTCCGCGGCCGCTACCCCTACCAGCTCTCGGGCGGCATGCAGCAGCGGCTCGCCATCGCCCGCGCGCTCGCCAACGAGCCCGAGATCCTGCTGATGGACGAGCCTTTCGGCGCGCTCGACGCGCTGACCCGCGAGCAGATGCAGGAGGAGTTGCACGCCGTCTGGAAGCGGCGGGGGATGACGGTGCTCTTCATCACCCATAGCGTGGACGAGGCTGTCTATCTCGGCACGGAGATCGTCGTCATGTCCCGCCGGCCGGGGCGGGTTCTGGAACGCATCCCCGCGCCCTTCGCGCGTGCGGCGGGGGAGCGGGATATCCGCCGCATCAAGGCCGGCGCCGATTTCGTCGCGCTCAGGGAGCGGGTGCTCGGCCTCATCTGGGGCGAGGGGGAATAGCCGCGGTCGGCGCGCGCCGGCTGGCTTTTTTCTTCGCTGGCATCAAACAAGCGAGGGGCTATAGTCCGAGGCTTGATCCGCCGATGAGGTCTCAAGCCATGGATACCGCCGCCGCGCTTTTCAACGAACCGCTCGACCATCACTGGATGCCCTTCACGCCGAACCGGCAGTTCAAGGAGCAGCCGCGCATCATCGTGCGGGCCGAGGGCATCCATTACTGGAACCCGCAGGGCGAGCGGCTGATGGACGGGATCTCCGGCCTCTATACCACGCCCGCGGGCCATGGCCGGCGCGAGATCCGGGACGCGGTGACGAAGCAGATGGCGGAGCTCGACTATGCCCCCGCCTTCCAGTTCGGCACCCCGGGCTCCTTCCGCCTCGCGACGGAGATTGCCGGCCTCACCCCGGGCGATCTCAACCGCGTCTTCTTCACCGGCGGCGGCTCCGAATCGGTCGAAACCGCGCTCAAGATCGCCATCAACTACCATCGGGCGCGGGGCGAAGGGCAGCGGCTGCGCATGATCGGCCGCGCCAAGGGGTATCATGGCGTCAATTTCGGCGGCTGGTCGGTAGGCGGCATGGTCAAGAACCGCCAGATGTTCGGCCTCGGCCTGCCCGGCGTCAGCCATATCCGCCATACCCAGATCCCCGAGAACCGCTTCGCCATGGGCCAGGGCGCGCATGGCGGGGAGGATCTCGCCAATGATCTGCTGCGGCAGATCGAGATCTATGGCGCGGATACCATCGCCGCCTGCATCGTGGAGCCGATCGCAGGCTCGGTCGGCATCCTCGTGCCGCCGAAGGGCTATCTCGAACGTCTGCGCCAGATCTGCGACCAGCACGGCATCCTGCTCATCTTCGATGAGGTGATCTGCGGTTTCGGCCGCACCGGCGCCGCCTTCGGGGCGCAGGCCTTCGGCGTGACGCCGGATATCATGACGATGGCCAAGGCGATCAACAATGGCAGCATCCCGATGGGCGCCGTAGCGGTGCGGGAGGGGATCTGCCAGGCGATCCTCGATGTCGCGCCCGAAGAGACGATCGAATTCTTCCACGGCTATACCTATTCCGCCCATCCGGTCGCCTGCGCGGCGGCGCTGGCCGCCCTGGCGCTCTATCGCGATGAGGATCTCTTCGCCCGAGCGCGCGCGCTTTCGCCCTATTTCCTTGATCTTATCGCTGGAATGCGGGATCTGCCGATCGTGACCGATACGCGCGGCTACGGCCTGCTCGGCGCCTTCGACCTCGCGGCCGATGGCGCGCCGGGCAAGCGCGGCTTCGCGGTGATGAAGGCCTGCTTCGCGGCCGGGCTCGTCATCCGCGTGGCGGGAGACACGATCATCCTCGCACCCCCCTTCATCGCCGAAGCTGCCGAGCTGGACGCGATGTTCGCGATCCTGCGCGAGGTCCTCGTCCGGGCGTGAGCGACCGGGGCTGCCAGCTTGGCGCCCCTGGAATGACTTTTTCGGCACACCGGCCAGCTTTCTCTGGCCGGAAAGCCGTTTCATCCAAAATCTTGTTGACGCTCATTGGACAATCGGGAAGAAGCGTCAAAGGTGCCCTGGGCGGCTGCGACTCGCAGCATCGTTGATGAACCCCCAGGGGTCGTGACATGTTCTGCATTATTGCGAGGTTTTGATGTCGAAAGCGTTTCTCGCCCAGGTCATCCAGGAATCGGCTGACACCACCGGTGTCGCCGCCAACCGCGCGGCGACCGATGTGATGGAGGCGATCGTGCGCGAGTTGAAGAGGAACGGCCGCTTCACGCTGCCGAGCTTCGGGACCTTCATCGTCCGCAAGACCAAGGCGCGCAAGGGCCTCAACCCGCGCACCGGCGAGGCGATCAAGGTCAAGGCCGGCAAGACCGTCCGCTTCAAGGCCTCGCCCTCGCTCAAGAAGGTCGTCTGAGGGCGCCTATCCCGGCGAAGCAGCGTCAGGCGGGGCTTTCGCAGTTGCGAAAGCCCCGTTTTTCCTGGGTCGCCGGCAGCCGCGCCCCGGCCTCCGCCATCGCGCAGGAAATGCCTGCCCCATCAAGGATTTAGCGCCCTCTCTCGCGCCCGCCGCGCGCTTTGCCGCGCATCGCATCCTGCCTGGCCCGGAGGCGTCTGCGCGCGCGCCCTCGTGAAATCGCCCGGAAGCTGTTTCCGCCTGCTGGATGTTCCGCTAGGCTATGGATTAGAAAGGTCGTTCATCCTCGATCGCGTGGGAGCCGCTGGAACACGGGCATGGGTACAGAACATAAGATCGCCTGGATCGGAACCGCCCGCGCGATCGTGCAGCCCGAGCAGGGCAGCCAGCCGGTGCTTGATCTCATCAACGGCGCGCAAGCCTCCATCCGCCTCAAGATGTTCACCTTCACGGCCGATGATCTCGCGGAAGCGCTGATCGCGGCGCAGGCGCGCGGCGTCGCCGTGCGGGTCATGCTCAACCCTGCCCGCTCCTCCGGCAGCCGCGCGAATGACGACATGAAGGCGCGGCTCCAGGCGGGCGGCGTCTCCGTCATCTGGAGCAGCCCGGCCTTCGCCGTGACGCACGAGAAATCCATGGTGGTGGACGATTCGCGGGCGATGATCGCGACCTTCAACTTCGGCGTGAAATACTTCACGGCGACCCGCGATTACGGCGTGCTGACCACCGACCCGGCGGTCATCGCCGAAATGATCGATTGTTTCGAGGCGGACTGGGCACGCAAGAATTTCACCCAGCGGGAAGAGAGCGCGCTGCTCTGGAGCAACCGCGGCTCGCGCGCGCTGATGTGCGAATTCATCGACATGGCGCAGCATACGCTCGAAATCCAGCATCCGAAGTTCGTTGATGCCGTGGTGCTGGAGCGCATCATCCAAGCGCGGGAGCGCGGGGTGCGGGTGCGCATCCTCTGCGGCGGTAAGCACGGCATCAGCCCGTGGGACGTGCTCGATACCTTCGCCTCGCTGCGGCTGATGAAGATGCAGGGCATCAAGATCCGCAAGCAGAAGGGGCTGCGGCTGCACGCCAAGCTGCTCATCGCGGACGATCAGCAGGCGCTCGTTGGCTCGATGAACATCGACCGTAGCGCCTTCGATCTGCGGCGCGAACTTGGATGCTTTGTCAACGATCCAGAAGCGGTCGGCGTTTTCTGCGAAAGCTTCGCGGATGATTGGCACGAGGCGAAGCCCTATGACCCGCCTGACCCGCTGACGGTGCATCTGGTCGATGAGAACGACCTGCCGCACGATGCCGAACTCGTCCACGAATAAGCCGGCGGCGGCCGATCTCGCCACGATTGGCGACGGCGCGCCGGGCGTAGCCGCGCCCGGCGTCTCCGCTTGGGAAATCGCCGTCACCTTCAACGAAATCGCCCTGTCGAGCTTCGGCGGCGGGCTATCCGCCTGGTCGCGCGAAATGGTCGTCGCGCGCAAGAAATGGATGGACGACGCCGAATTCCTCAGCGCGATGACGATCTGTCGCATCCTGCCGGGGGCCAACCAGGTCAACCTCGCCGTCTTCGTGGGCACCAAGCTCAATGGCATGCGGGGGGCGATCGCCGCGCTGGCCGGGCTCATCGCCATGCCGACGCTGCTGCTCGTCGGCATCGCCGCCCTCTACGCCGCTTTCCAGCATTCGAAAATCCTCGAACATGTGCTGGATGGCTTCGCCGCCGCCGCCATCGCCATGACCTTCCAGATGGTCTGGAAGACCGGGCGCAGCACGCTGACCTCGCTGGCTCCCATCCTGCTCTTCGCCATCACTTTCTTCGTCAACGGCATCCTGCGCTGGCCGCTGTGGTGGACGCTGGCGCTCGCCGCCCCGCTCGGCATCGCCTGGGCCTGGCGGCGCGCGCATCATCGCCACGCCACTCCGCCGCCCGCCGCCGGGGGCGCCAAGCCCGATGGGGTGAAGCCATGACGCTTGTGCTTGCGCTGCAACTCATCATGGTCTTCGGCGTCACCTCGCTGCTCGCCTTCGGCGGCGGCAACGCCGTCATTCCGCAATTCGAAGAGCAATGCGTGCAGGTCTATCATTGGCTGACCCCGCAGCAATTCACCGATTCCTTCGCGATTGCCCAGGCGGCGCCGGGCCCGTCCACGCTCATTGTCAGCCTGCTCGGCTTTCGTGCCGGCGGCGTCTGGGGCGCGCTCATCGCCACGGCAGCCATGGTTATCCCGACAGGGCTGATCGTCTATGGCCTCGCCCGCGTATGGGATAAGGGGCATGGCGACAAGCCGGTGCGCCACGCCTTCCAGGATGGCCTCGCCCCCATCACCGTCGGCCTCATCCTGGCCGGCGGCGTCGTCGTCGCGCGGCACGCGGAATCGAACTGGGTGCAGGTGGCGATGACGGTGGTGGCGACATTTGTGCTCATCACCACCAAACTCAACCCACTTATCGTCGCCATCACTTGCGGCGTCATGGGCTATGTCCTCGGCGCCTGAAGGCCCGATCGTTTCGGCTCATTCATAAGGGTTTAAGGAGGACTATCGTAGGTTCATATCGAATCTGTCATGGTTGGAGCTTTCATGTCGATGATCCCCCGCCTCTTCGGCACCTCCCGCCTCCATCGCGCCGCGCTTGACTTCTTGCAGAGAAACGTCATGCTCGCCGATGAGAACCTAACCATCACCTTCATGAACCGCTCCCTGCTGCGCTTTCTCCGCGCGGCAGAGCCGGATTTGCAGAAGGAGATGCCGCACTTCCATGTCGATCGGCTGGTCGGCAGCAATATCGATATCTTCCACAAGAACCCCGCCCATCAACGGGATCTGCTCGCGAAGCTCACGGCGCCGCATTCAGCGATGATCACCGTCGGCACCGCCGCATTCGATCTCTACGTCACGCCGATCATCCGCGGCGGCAAGCGGCTCGGCTTCGCGGTCGAATGGTCGGACGCGTCGGAGCGGATCCGGAATGTTGAGCTGACCGAGATGATGAACGCGATCAACCGCTCCCGCGCCATGATCGAATTCAATTCCGACGGCACGATCCTCAATGCGAACGAGAATTTCCTGAAGGAAATGGGCTATCGCCTGGAGGAGATCAAAGGGCAGCACCATCGCATCTTCATGGACCCGGCGGAGGCTGCCTCGGCCGAGTACCAGGCGTTCTGGAAGAAGCTGCACAGCGGCGAACCGATCGTCGGAGACTTCAGGCGCCGCCGCAAGGACGGGCGGACGATCTGGCTGCAAGGCATCTACAACCCGATCTTCGACCGGGCAGGCAAGATCCAGAAATACGTCAAATTCGCCACCGACATCACGCCCCGGATGGAGGCGATGCGCCGCTTCGGCGCGACGTTGACGGCGCTCGCCTCCGGCTCGCTGCTCGGCATGGGGGACGAGCCGCTGACACCGGAGCTCGATCCGCTGCGCATCGATCTCAACCGGGCGATCGTCGCGCTGCGCGACACGATGGAAAGCGTCAAGCTCAGCGCCAGCACCGTGCAGGCGGCGTCTTCCGAAATCCGCACTTCCTCGGACGATCTCTCCCAGCGCACCGAGCGCCAGGCAGCGTCGCTCGAAGAGACCGCCGCCGCGCTCGACGAGATCACCGCCACCGTACGCAAGACCTCGGAAAGCGCGGGCCATGCGCGTGATGTGGTGAGCGGCACCAAGGTCGATGCCGCGAAATCGGGCGATGTGGTGCGCGAGGCGGTGCGCTCGATGGATGCGATCGAAGGCTCGTCGAAGAAGATCGCCCAGATCATTACGGTGATCGACGAGATCGCCTTCCAGACCAATCTGCTCGCCCTCAATGCCGGGGTGGAGGCGGCGCGGGCCGGCGATGCCGGACGTGGCTTCGCCGTGGTCGCCCAGGAAGTGCGCGCCCTCGCCCAACGCTCGGCCGATGCTGCCAAGGAGATCAAGGGGCTGATCGCCGATTCCACCCAGCAGGTGGCTTCCGGCGTCAATCTGGTGCGGGAGACGGGGCGCACGCTCGAACGCATCATCAGCCAGGTGGGCGAGATCGATAGCGTCGTCACCGATATCTCGGCGAGCGCGCATGAACAGTCCTCCGCGCTTGGCGAGGTCAATTCGGCGATCAACCAGATGGATCGGGCGACGCAGGAAAACGCCGCCATGGTGGAACAGGCAACCGCCGCCGCGCATAGCCTCGCCCAGGAGGCGATGGAGTTGATCCGCCGGATGGAGGCTTTCGATACCGGCAGCCATGCCCGCGCCCGGCCCGGCCAGCCGGCGGAGGGAACCGCCGCCACCGGCCGCGGCCACGGCCGGGAGCGCAGCCGGGCGATGGCGCGGGAGGCAGCGGAACTCGTCTGACGCGCGCCCATCGCGGACACTCGGCCGGGGGCGCCGAGCCGGGGATGCCCAGCCGGGGGCACGCGGTCCCCGGACGCGCCGGCAGGGCACCCCCGCCCTGCCGCTTCCGCCTTTGACGGAGCAGGCCGGCATGGGGCATGGGGTGACCCCATGAACACAGCAGACCGCACAGCAGACCGCAGAGCAGAAAAGATGGCGAACCGCCCGGCGGAGAGCGGCAGCGCAGGCCGCCCGCGCCTCCGCTTCGCGCCGAGCCCCACCGGTTATCTGCATGTCGGCAATCTACGCACCGCCGTCGCCAACTACCTCTTCGCCGAGCGGCATGGCGGCAGCCTGCTGCTGCGCATGGACGATACCGATACCGCCCGCTCCCGCCCGGAATACGAGGCGGCGATCCAGGAGGATCTGCGCTGGCTCGGCATCGGCTGGGAGGGCTTCGCGCGCCAGAGCGAGCGGCTGGGCGTGTACGAGGCGGCGGCGGAGCGGCTGAAGGCGGCGGGCCTCCTCTACCCGTGTTTCGAAAGCGAGGAGGAACTCGCCGCCAAGCGGGCGATGCAGCTCAAGCGGCGGCTACCCCCGGTCTATGATCGCGCCATGCTCGCCCTCACGCCCGAGCAGCGCGCCAAGGCGGAGGCCAATGGCAAGCGCCCCTATTGGCGCTTCAAGCTCTCGGATGGGGAGATCGCCTGGCCGGACATGGTTTTCGGCGAGCGGCGGGTGAAGCTCGCCAGCCTGTCGGACCCGGTGCTGATCCGCGCCGACGGCACCTTTCTCTACACCTTCACCTCGGTCGTCGATGATCTCGACCTCGGCATCACCCATATCATCCGGGGGGAGGATCACGTCACCAATACCGGCGTGCAGATCGACCTCATGAGCGCCCTCGGCGGCCGGCCGGAGCGCATCCGCTTCGCCCATCTGCCGCTGCTCACCGATGCCGAGGGCGGCAAGCTCTCCAAGCGGTTCGACAGCCTCTCCGTGCGCAGCCTGCGGAAAGACGGGCTGGAGCCGGATGCCATCATCGGCTATCTCGCCCGCCTCGGCTCGGCGGACGACATGGCACCGCTGACCCGCGCCGAGGCGGTGGCGAGCTTCGATCTCGGCCGCATGTCCCATTCGGCGGCGATCTTCGATCCGCGCCAGCTGCTCGCCCTCAACCGCCATCTGCTGCAACGCCTCGGCTTCGCCGAGGTCGCCGAAAGGCTGCCCGCCGGCGCCACGGAAGCCTTCTGGCAGGCGGTGCGCGGCAATCTCGATCTGCTGCGCGAGGCACGGCTCTGGTGGGAGATCCTGAGCGGCGAGATCACCCCGCCGGTACTGGCGGAGGATGCCGCGTTTCTGCAGGCCGCGGCCGCGCTTCTCCCGCCCGAGCCGTGGGATCAGACAACCGCCGGCGGCTGGACGCGCGCCCTCGGCGCGGAGACCGGCCGCAAGGGCAAGTCACTCTACCACCCGCTCCGCCTCGCGCTGACGGGGGAGGAGAGCGGGCCGGATCTGAAGGATCTCCTGCCGCTCATCGGCCGGCCGAAGGCAGCCCGCCGGCTTCTCGCCGCCGCCGGCTGAAGCCTGCCTCCGCGCCGAGGCGCCCGCGCCCGACCGTCCGGGCTCAGCGACGCCGGGCGCCGCGCCGGGCGCCCAGGACCAGGATGCCGGCCAGGCCGGCGAAGAGCAGAAGGCCGACGACCGCGCCGGGCAGGCCGAGCCGCGGCAGAATTCCCGCCGCCAGCACGATCCAGAGGATGACCGCGCCGGCGAAAAGCCCGTCATCCACGAAAAGGCCCCAGGCCTCATCCCGCATCAGCCGCAGCACGGCAGCCGCCCGGCCGCTCCCGCCGCTCATAGCGTGACACTCCGCGGACCAGGCCCCACCAGCCGGACGGCAGCGAGCGCGGCCAGCAGAAAGCCCAGGATGAGCCAGAGCAGGGAGAGATCCGCTCCCGGCCAGGCGATACCCGCCCCCTCCCCCACCCAGAAGGTGCCGAAGGCGCAGAGCAGCACGCCGACCGCGAATTTCAGGATATTCTCGGGGATCATGGCGACCGGCCGGCGCAGCGCGATGCCGGCGAGGACGACGAGCACCAGCGCCGCCGCCGCGCCGAGCGCTGCCGGCCAGAGCAGCCCCCGTCCGGCCGCGCCCACGGCGACGACGATAAAGACGACCTCGATCCCCTCGATCATGGTGATCTTGAACGCCGCCGCGAAGCCGGCCGGATCGATCGCCCCGAGCGTCCGCCCGCCGCCCGCCGCCAGCGCCGCCCGGCTGCTGGCATAGGCGGCCTCCTCGTCATGCAGCGGAATGATGCCGGCCGCCCGCAGCGCCGCCTTCTTCAGCCAGCGCATGCCGAAGAGCAGCAGCAGCGTGCCGAGGGCGAGTTGCACGGCGCCGAGCGGAATGGCGGTCAGCAGCGGCCCAAGGATGAGCACGAGCAGGGCGAGCAGCAGGGCGGCCGCGCCGCTGCCCCAAAGGGCCGCTGGCCAGCCGCGCGTCGCCCCCACCGCCAGCACCACGGTCAGCGCCTCGATGAACTCCACCGCCGAGGCGAGGAAGGCCGCGAGCAGCGTCGGGCCCGCATGTAGCAGATTGATCGGCATCAAAGGCTCCTCTCATCACGGGTAGCGTCACTATCCCAAGCCCAACCGTTCCGGAATGGCGGCGGGCGCGGTTTCACGCATTGGTGCGGCCATGCTGGGAGGTAGCGAGGCAGGGCGCACGGTCGCCCTCGCGCCGGCTCAGGCCGGAAACAGCCGCCCCTCCGCCTCGCGTTCGGCACGGATCATCGCCGCCGTCACCCAGGTGAAGGTGAGGCTCGCGGTCGTCGCGATGAGGGTATTGTCGGTCGCCGAATGCAGCGCGAAGGCCAGCAGCACCAGCCAGAGGAAGCGCGCCTCGGCACGCGGCATGCGGTGGAGGCCCCGCCGCCACCAGAGGATGAAGAGCAGAATGAGGAGGCCGAGGCCGAGGCCGCCGCCCTCCACCGCGATGCGCAGATATTCGTCATGCGCCGCATTGGTGCCGAGCAGCTGGAAGAGCAGCGTGCCGAGCGGCACCACCACCTTGCCCGAACCCGTGCCCCAGCCGATCCAGGGGGAGAGGGCGAAGGCATGTTCGTAGATCGGCCAGATCAGCATGCGGTTGCTGAGGCTCGTCACATCCCCCTGCTCGGCGAGGGTGAGCAGCCGCACGAAGCCGAGCAGCGGGGCGGCGATGATGGCGAGCGCCGGGGCGAGGAAGCCGCCCAGCAGCAGCGGCACGCGCAGCCGCCAGGGCCAGGCGGGGCTTCTGATGCAGGCGGCGGAGAGCAGCACCACCAGCGCAGCGAGGGCGAGCGGCCCGCGCGCGCCGGTGGCGAGGAGGATCAGCCCGTCGGCCACCAGCAGCGCCAGATGCCACGGCTTCGCCCCACGCAACTGCTCCAGCACCAAGGCGTAGATGCTGGTGAGGCAGAAACCGGCCAGCACCGCCGGCAGGCTGGAGGCGCCGAAGCGGAGCGCGCCATCCTGCATTTCATAGAGCGGCCGCAGCCCGGCGAGGCTCAGCACCCCGCCGAACAGCACCACGGCGAAAGGCGCCGCGATGCTGGCGCCGATCACCGCCCGGCACCAGGAGAGCGGCAGGCGGACGAAGCCGAAGGCGAAGGGCGCCATGGAACCGATGACGCTGCGGAGCGCGGCCTCCAGCGTCAGCCCCGGCCAGAAGCCGTGGAGGAGCCCGCCGAGGCCCATCACCGGATAGGCGAGCGCCGGGTTCACCGGATCGGCGCGGGCGCCGAAACGCAGCAGGCAGAGCAGCGCGAGCACGAGGCCGGCCCCCTTTTCCAGGCCGAGAATGCCTTCCGGATTGGCGATATGGAGCAGATCGGCGAGCCACATCTCGGGCCCCGTGGCGGTGACGATGAGCCAGAGGGCGGTCGCCGCCCCGGGGAATCGCAGGGCGAGCGCAAGGCCGAGGCCGAGCGGGATGAGGCCGAGCGCCGGCCAGAAGGCCAAGGGCGCGCCGAGCGCCAGCGCGAGCCCGCCGAGCAGGAGCAACCCGCCGAGCGCCGGGCCGGAGAGGAGGAGGCCGCCATTCATTGCGGAAGGGTATCATACGACCGCCCCGCCGAGCCAGGGGATGGGCGGGATAGACCCGCACCCCGAGCGTCGCGCGGCGGGGCGCGGGGCGACCGAGGAGAGGCTGCACAAGGCGGGGATGGCCGCGGCGGACGACGCCGCGCCTCAGGCCGCCATCCCCCTGCGCGTCACGGGGATCGGGCCTCGCAGGATGGCTGCTTGCAGGATCGCCGCGGCCGGACCCGGCCGATTCGCAGCCGGGAGGCGGCCCCCGATCAGCGGCGGCGCGCCTTGCGGGCGGCGTAGCGCGCGTCGCGGGCTGCTTTCTGCTTGGCCTTGAGTTCGAGTTCGGCCTCGCGCGCGGCTTCGGCGGCGAGGAGTTCGGCCTCGATCCGCGCCTCCTCCTCGATCCTGCGGCGCTCGGCTTCCTCAGCCTGGCGGATCTTGTCCGCGGCGCGGCGCTGCTCGCGCTCGGCATCGCGGATGGCGCGCTGCTCGGCGATCCGCTTGCGTTCCTCGGCGATCGCGACGAGGCGGGGATGATCCCCCTGCGGCCGGGACTTGAACTTTTCGAGAAGGGCTTGTTTCGCCTTGAGAGCCGCGTCGCGGCGGTCGATGAAGTTATTTGCCTTAAAGCCAGCCATACTCTCTTTCTCTCTGCCGCCGGCCATGGCACCGCGCCCGGGGCGCCGGAGCCATGCCGCCGTTTGTTGTCGCGATCGGGGCTTAATACACCGGAAAAGGCCGGGCGGAAGCGCCCTTTCTGGTGGGGGAGGTGCGCGTTTGCCGTCTCCCTCCTCTCAACAATAATTGAGGAGGGGGTAGCGCGGGGCCGTTTGCATGGCTATTCCTGACATTCTTCAACGCGGAGCGCGACGGATTATGGCGACTGGGACCGTTAAGTGGTTCAACATGGACAAGGGGTACGGCTTCATTACGCCCCAGGACGGCGGCAAGGATGTGTTCCTGCACATCACCGCGGTCCAGGCGGCTGGGCTCAAGACCCTGAACGAGGGAGATCGGGTGAGCTTCGACATCGCGACGGAGCGCGGTAAGCAAGCTGCCGCGAATCTGAAAAAGCTCTGAGACGCGACACCGCCCTTCGGCTTCGTGCCGGAGGGCGGTTTCTTCGTTTCTTGACCGTGAGCCCTGGCCGGGCGGTGTAGGCTCCGCCCTTCTTCATCGGAGAGACGGAATGAAACCCGCTTTGACTGCCAGCGCCGCGGCGCTGATGCTTTGCCTGACGGCAGGGGCTGCCCTCGCCGCGCCGAGCCTGCCTGCCTGCGACAGCCCAGAGGCGCGCAGCGGCATCGCCTTCGCCCTCAAGAAATCCAACGCCCCCTTCACGGTGACGGATCTTGCCGGCATCACGACCGACAAGCAGAACGATACCGAGGTCGCCTGCCTCGCCATCGCCACCCTCTCCAACGGCACCCACCGGCCGATCGGCTATAAATTCCGTATCTACAACGGCAAGGTGCAGAGCTGGGTGGGCCTCTTCGTCATGAAGGGCAAGTAGCCGAAGCTTGACCGCGCGCGGCCCTGGAGCCGCGCGCCCTTCCTGGCAGAAGCGTGGAATAGCCCCGCCGCTGCGGCCAAGCCGCGGCCTTGCTGCCTGGCGCTCCGCCCAGCGCCCCGCCTGATCTCCCCCTTTTCCTTGCGGCGTGCGGCAGAAGCCGCTTCGCGGACGCGCGCAGCTGCGCCATCGCGCACCCATCGCCTGCGGGCGCCCCCGCTGCGCCCCTTCCGCCCGCCGCGATCGGCCTCGCGAAGCTCTCCAGGCGGGCTGACGCGATGGGCAGCCGCCACCCGCCCAGAAAGTGTACACAGTTTGCCGATTTGGAGGCAGATCGGAGCGCCACCGCCCCGGGGCCACGGCGCCCGCGCCTGCCCGCAGGCTTGGCACGGCATTTGCGTGAAGAGCGGGGCGAGGGTCGGGGGTGGCATCCCTCGGGGCGATGCCCCGGGGCCGCTCCCTCCGGGCCGCGCCTGCCATTCATCTTCCGCGAGGCATGCCATCGTGAGTGCGCTACCCGATGTTGAGCTGATCGCTGTCACCAAGCGCTACGGCGGCACCGTCGCGGTCGAGAATATCTCGCTCCGCATCCCCAAGGGCACCTATTGCTGCCTGCTCGGCCCCTCCGGCTGCGGCAAAACCTCGACACTGCGCATGATCGCGGGGCACGAGGATATTTCGGAAGGCGATATCATCATCGCCGGGCAGAATGTGAGCGGGCTGCCGCCCGTGCGCCGCGGCACGGCGATGATGTTCCAGAGCTACGCCCTCTTCCCGCATCTCAACTGCGTGGACAATGTCGCCTTTGGGCTCAAGATGCGGGGTGTGGATAAGGCAACCCGCCGGGCGGAGGCGCGCAAGCTGCTCGATATGGTGCAGATGGGCCCCTATGCCGCGCGGCTGCCCGCCCAGCTTTCCGGCGGCCAGCAGCAGCGGGTGGCACTCGCCCGCGCGCTCATCACCCGGCCGAAGGTGCTGCTGCTGGACGAGCCGCTTTCCGCCCTCGATCCCTTCCTGCGCGGCGCGATGCGCGAAGAACTGAGGCGCCTGCAGCAGGAGCTTGGCATCAGCTTCATTCACGTCACCCACAGCCAGGAGGAGGCGCTGGCGCTTTCCGATCTCGTGGTCGTCATGGATCATGGGGTGATCGTGCAATCCGGCGCGCCGCGGGCGGTATTCAACGCGCCTGCCACCGCCTTCATCGCCCGCTTCATGGGCGGCCACAATGTCATCCGCGCGCCGGAAGGGGCGATCGCCGTCCGCGCCGATCGTTGCCGCATCATCGCCAACCCCAATGCCCCGGCCGGCGCCACGCCCGGCATCGCCGGCCCCGTCACCTCGATCGAATATCTCGGCGCGCAGGTGAAGGTCGGCGTGCGCGCCGAGGGCGAAGCGGGCGAGATGATCGCCCTTCTGCCGGACGACCAGTATTTCGCGGCCCCGCTGCAGACCGGCGCCGAAGTGCGCCTTGTCTGGGCGGCCGAGGATGCCCAGCCGCTTTCCGCCTGACATTTCGATCTCTTGGAGGATTTCAAAGACATGACGAAGAAGACGATCAATCGCCGCGGTCTGCTCAAGGGTGCGGCCGGTCTCGCCGGCACCGCCGTCGGTTCCGGCGCCATCACCGGCTTCCCGACGATCTGGGCGCAGAACATCAAGAACATCACGCTGCGCCAGTTCGGCACCGGGGTTTCCAACCTTAATGCCATCGCCGACCAGTGCAAGAAGGATACCGGCATCACCCTCTCGATGACGGCGATGGATACCGATGCCGCGGCCACCCGCGCCATCACCCAGCCCGACAGCTACGATATCGCCGATATCGAATACTTCATCGTCAAGAAGGTCTTCCCGACCGGCCGGCTGCAGCCGCTCGATGTCAAGAAGCTCACCTATTACAACGAGATCGTGCCGCTGTTCAAAACCGGCAAGCTCACGCCGACCTCGGTCGTCGGCCAGGGCACCGCGCCCTGCAAGGTGAGCTATGTGGAAGGCGCGGAATCGAAGAAATTCGCCCCCGCTCCCACCGAATGGATGACGCTGATCCCGACGATCTACAACGCCGATACGCTCGGCATCCGCCCCGATCTCGTCGGCAAGCCGATCACCCATTGGAAGGAACTGGTGGACCCCGCCTTCAAGGGCCGTGCCGCCATCATCAACATCCCCTCGATCGGCATCATGGATGCGGCGATGACGATCGAGAGCCTCGGCCTCTGGAAATACGGCGACAAGGGCAACATGACGAAGCAGGAGATCGACAAGACGATCGCCTTCCTCATCGAGCAGAAGAAGGCCGGCCAGTTCCGCGCCTTCTGGAAGAGCTTCGAGGAAAGCGTCGATCTGATGTCCTCGGGCGAGGTCGTCATCCAGTCCATGTGGTCCCCGGCCGTCACCGCGGTGCGCGCCAAGGGCATTCCCTGCGTCTTCCAGCCGCTCGCGGAAGGCTATCGCGGCTGGGGCGGCGGGCTCGGCATGGCCAAGCATCTCACCGGCCTCAAGCGCGATGCGGCCTATGAATACATGAACTGGTATCTCTCCGGCTGGACCGGCGCCTATCTCAACCGCCAGGGCTATTACTCGGCGGTGCTGACCACGGCGCAGAAATACATGACGGCCAATGAGTGGGGCTACTGGATGGAGGGCAAGCCCGCCACCGCGCCGATCATGAGCCCGCAGGGCCAGCAGATCGCCAAGGTGGGGGACAAGCGCGACGGCGGCTCCTTCTACGATCGCATGGGCCATGTCGCCTGCTGGAATTCGGTCATGGATCACGACCGCTACCTGATCCAGAAGTGGAACGAGTTCGCCGCGGCGTGAGCACGAGCGTGGAGAGAGCCGCGCCGCGCACCCTGGCAGGGGCGCGGCTGAGGCGCTTGGGCGGCATCGGCGGATCCTCCGCCGGTGCGCTGCTGCTCGCCGCACCGCTCGCCGTCATCCTCGGCGTCTTTCTCGTCGTGCCGATCCTCATGCTGATCGTGGTGAGCTTCCTCGACTACGATTCGGTGCAGATCATCTGGCGTTTCGTGATCAGCAACTACGTCCAGGCGCTCTCCTCGGCGGTGACCTGGCGCACCTTCGCGATCACGCTCCGCTACGCCGCCTTCACCTGGGCGATCACCCTCTTCCTCGGCTTCTGGATCGCCTATTTCCTCGCCTTCGAGGTGCGCAGCGTCACCTGGCAGATGGCGCTCTTCCTCGTCTGCTCGGTGCCCTTCCTCACCTCCAACATCATCCGCACCATCTCCTGGATTCCGGCGCTCGGGCGGAACGGCATCGTCAACTCCCTGCTGCTCGACCTGCACATCATCCACCATCCGCTGACCTTCCTGCTCTACAGCCCGTTTGCCATCATCCTCGCCTTCATCCACCTCAACACGCTCTTCATGGTGACGCCGATCTTCAACTCGATGATGCGGATCGACCGCTCGCTCCTCGAAGCCGCACGGGATAACGGCGCCGGCTTCTGGCAGACGATCTGGAACGTCATCCTGCCGCTCTCCAAAAGCGGCATCGGCATCGGCACCATCTTCGTGCTCACCCTCGTCATGGGCGATTTCGTGACGGTCAGCATCATGGGCGGCGGGCAGAGCGCCTCGGTCGGCACCATGATGCAGAACGAAATTTCGCTTCTGCAATATCCGGCGGCGGCGGCCAATGCCGTGATCCTGCTCGCCCTCGTGCTGGTGATGGTCTTCCTCATCCTGCGCGTGATCGACATTCGCAAGGAGCTTTGAGCGATGCGGCGGGATAAGCGCGGCCCCTCCTTCTATATCCTGGCCGCCCTCTTCGCGGCCTTCGTGCTCTTTCTCTATGGGCCGATCGCCACCATCATCATCCTCTCCTTCCAGGGGCCGGGCGGCGGCCTCACCTTTCCCATGCGCGGCTTTTCGTTGCACTGGTTCCACGCGCTCTTCCAGCAGCAGATGGTGGGGGATTTCGGCGGCTCGATCCTCCGCTCGCTGACGCTGGCCTTCATGGTGATGGTCGCCAACGTCGTCGTCTCGGTCGCCGGCGGCATGGCCTTCCGCCGCCGCTTCCCGGGCGCCACGCTGCTCTTCTACCTCGTGGTGGCGAGCCTCATCGTGCCCTCGATCCTGGTCAGCCTCGGCATCGGGCTGCTGTTCAGCCAGCTCGGGCTCGATCCTGCCTGGTACAGCTCGGCTTTCGGCGCGCAGCTGACATGGACCATCCCCTTCGGCCTGCTCATCATGTTCGCCGTCTTCAACCGCTTCAACAAATCCTGGGAGGAAGCGGCGCGGGATCTCGGCGCCGGGCCTTGGGCGAGCTTCAGCAACGTGGTGCTACCGATCATCCTGCCCGGCGTCATTGGCATCGCGCTTTTCGGCTTCTCGCTCTCCTACGACGAGTTTCCCCGCACGATGATGACGGCGGGAGACGCCAATACCCTGCCGCTCGAAATCTTCGCGATGACGGCGAATGTGACGACCCCGGTGATCTATGCGCTCGGCACGCTCACCACCGCCTTCTCGGCCCTCGTCATCATCATCGCGATGACCACCATGGCCATCATCCGCCGCCGGCGCGCGGCCAAACTCGGCTGAGCGCATGCAGCTTCTGGTTGTAAATCCGAACACCACCGCCTCGATGACGGAGAAGATCGGCGCCGCCGCACGCTCCGTCGCAGCCCCCGGCAGCGTGATCGAGGCGGTCAACCCGGCGATGGGGCCGGTCAGCATCGAAGGCTTCTACGACGAGGCCTTCTGCCTGCCCGGCCTGCTCGGCGAGGTGATGGCCGGGGCGGCGCGCGGAGCGGAGGCCGCGATCGTCGCCTGTTTCGACGATCCCGGCATCGATGCCTGCCGCGCTGCGGTGGCCATTCCCGTCATCGGCATCTGCGAGGCGGCGATGCGGCTCGCGGCTTTCCTCGGCCATCGCTTCACGATCGTGACGACGCAGGCCGTCTCGCTCCCCGCCATGGAGGGGTTGATCCGCCGCTACGGCATGGAGGGGCGCGGGCGCGCGCGGGCGGCGGGCGTGCCGGTGCTCGCCCTCGAAGATCCGGCGAGCGGCGCCGTCGGCCGCGTGCGGGCCGAGATCCGCCGCGCGATTGAGGAGGATGGGGCGGAGTGCATCCTGCTCGGCTGCGCCGGCATGGCCGATCTCGCGCGCGATCTGACGGCGGAGATGGGCCTGCCGGTGATCGATGGCGTGGCGGCGGCGGTGAAGCTGGCAGAAGCCCTGGTGGGCCTCGGCCTCACCACCTCCAAGGTCGCGGGCTATGCGCGGCCGGCCGCCAAAGCCTATCGCGGCCTGCTGGAGGGCTTCGCCCCGGCATAACGCGGCGGGCGCGCGGCCCCCGCTCAGGTCAGCAGGGGCAGCCGCTGCGCAGCACCTTCCACCTCCCGATCGCGCCCGAAATCCCGCATCATCCTGCCAAGCTGCGGCTTACGCTCAAGCTGCAAGCGATAGAGGCCGAAGGCCGCCTCGACGAGGCTGCCGTCGCGCCCGAGCAGCGCATCGCCCATCTCGATCATCAGGAGGTTGGGCCAGGCCTTGTCGCGCATGCCATAGAGGGTGGCGAGGATCTCGGCGGCCGGCACCTCGGGCATCGCCTGCGCCAGGATCAGCGCCATCGAGGCGGTGGAGCGGGAGACGCCGGCATGGCAATGCACGAGCAGGGTTGCCGGCGGATGCGGCTCCTGCGCGAGGCTCCGCCCGAAGGCGAGGATGCGGTGGATATCCTCCCGGCGCGGCGCGATCATCTCCGGCACCGGCTCGATGATGTCATGGAAGCGGCATTCGAGCCGGGCATGCTCGCCATATTGGCCGAAAGCCTCGGGCACCGGATAATCGGGGTCGAGGATCGAGAGGACGTGGGTGGCGCCGAGGGCGGCATGGCCGCCGAGCTCGTCGATGCCGCAGACGGTCATGCCGAAGGGCGGTACTGCCATGGCGCGCTTCTCTCCTCCGATGGAACGGCGGCAGAATGCGGCGGAAGGGCGCATCCGCGCCAGTGCGCAGGCGGCGGGGCGGATGCGCGGGCGACGGATGTGGCTTGGCTGAACGGCCCTTCTGAGGCTACTCAGCCCACGGAGTGTGGCGAAGGCGCTGGCCGCTCCGTCACCGGGGAGCATGACCGAACCATGGCATCCATCGTCAACCCACCGCAGCTCATCGAGTTGATCAAGACCGTGGACCAGGCCTTTCGCCGGGCAGGCTGGCGGACGGAGCGCAGAGACGGCAACCACGATCTATCCGTCCGGATCGAGGGGATGGAGATCCTCGTCAAGTGCCTCGACGAGACGCGCGCGATCTATGAGAATCCCGCCCGCATCATCAACGCGATCGAAGAATCGAACAGGGAAGTCCGGCAATGGAATATTCCCTTCCTGGTGGTGCTCGAGAATAATTTCATGGCGGCCGATCTCGAGAGTTTGATGGCGCGCGATCTTCTCGTGATTACCCTGGAGACGCTGCCGCTGATCACCAGCCTCAGCGCCTATGAGGGCAAGGTGCCCGGCCCGCTCGATCCCCTGCAGGATTTTACCCTCCGGCGCTCAATGGAATTCTGTCTCGCGGTCTCGACCCGTCTTCGCGATGCGGGCGACAGGGCCGGAGCGATCGCCTGGGCCAGGGATGCGATAAGCCATTCCCAAGGGCTGTGTAACGGTCATTACCATCTTTTTTGGCTCTATCTGCACTACGAGGACTACGATCGGGCGGCCGAGATCGGCGAGGAGATGCGCTCCTACCGCGGGGGCGATCCGACCGTGCTGCGCATGCTGATCGATCTCGAAACGCGCCGGGGCAATGAGGCCGAGGCTGCCAAGCTGCGGCACCAGCTGGAAAACCGCACGACCCGATCCTTCAGCCTGGAAGACATGCTCGCCAAGCAGCAGGCCGAGCGGGAGAAGGCCGGCCTCCCCTCGCAGAGACCGCCCGCGCCGCCGGCGGATACGGCCAAGCGCTCTGGCGGCCTGTGGCAGGCGATCAGCCGGCGCCTCGGCGGCGAGCGGCGATGAGCCGCTTGGCCGCGCCGCTCCGGGCAAGGCTTGGTGCCCTTTTGCTCGCGGCCCTCGCTATCCCCTTCTGGGCCTGTGCCGGCCATGCCTCCTCCCCTACCGGCCCCGCCTCCGGCCTCTTGGCGGAGCCGAGGCTCGGACCCAGCTTGAGCCCCGTCACCGGCGATGCCCTGGCCCTGGCGCCCTGGCGGTCCCTCGGCCGGGTGCAGAGCGATTTCGGCACCCGCTGCACTGGCTTCCTGCTGAGGCCCGATCTGGTGCTGACGGCGGCGCATTGCCTCTACCGGCCCGAGACCGGGCGCTACCTGCCGCCGGGCGCTGTGCATTTCCTCTGGCGCTACGATCGCGGCGCCTATGCGGGTGCCGCCCAAGCCATTCGCTTCGTGATCTCGCCGGCCTTCGATCCCCGGCACGAACAGCGGACGCTCGGCCTCGACCGCGCCTTCCTCATCCTCGACCACCCGCTCGGCGCGGCCCATGCGGAACTCCCCTTCGCGGCCGCCCTGCCACCGCCCGGCAGCCGCGTCTTCATTGCCGGCTACGAGCGGGGGCATGATGAAATCCTGCAAGCGGCGCGCTGCCGCCTGCTCAAAACCGGCCTCGATGGCGGCGGCCACCGCCTGCTGCTCGATGATTGCCCCGCCCTGCCGGGGGCGAGCGGCGGGCCCGTTCTGGTCGAGAGTGCTGCGGGGCAATGGGGGGTGATCGGCCTCACCGTCGCCGCGAGCGGGCAGGCGCCCGGCCTAACCCTGGCCGAGCCGCTGACACGATGAGCGGCCGCCCCACCCCAGCGATCCCCGAGCTTCTCACCGAGCGGCTCCTGCTGCGCGGCTGGCGGGAGGGCGACCGCACGCCGTTTGCCGCCCAGAACGCCGACCCTGAAACCATGCGTCTGGTCGGCGGACCGAAGAGCGCAGCGGAGACGGATGCCTATATCGAGCATACGCTCAAGGACTGGGCCGAGCACGGCTGCGGCAAATGGGTGCTGGAAGAGCGCGCGACCGGCGCCTTCGTCGGCGCCCTCGGGCTGCAGCGCATCCGCTTCGAAGCCGATTTCACGCCTGCGATCGAAGTCGCCTGGCGGCTGACCCGCGCCTTCTGGGGCCGCGGCTATGCCACCGAAGCGGCGCGCGCCGCCATCGCCTGGGGCTTCGAAACGCTCAATCTCTCCGAAATCCTCGCGCTGACTGTGCCCGAGAACCGGCCATCCTGGCGCGTCATGGAGCGGCTCGGCATGGACTATGTCGGCTCCTTCGACCACCCGGCGCTCGCCGAGGACGACCCGCTGCGGCCTCACATCCTCTATCGCCTCAGGCGCTGAACCCGTCCGCCATCGGGGCGCATCCGGCGCCGTCGTCTCCGTTCAAATCGCGGGGCACCTGCGTTCTGGCCTTGGCGATGGGCGCGGCGCACCAATTCACGCCATTGCAATACGAACCGATCGGTCCCATGCAACGCTTCTCAGGCCTCTCCCTCTTCCGTCATGCGCTGGCCGGCCATCAGGGGTGGAAGCCCTTCTGGCGCGAGCCGGAGCCGAAGGCGGAATACGACGCGATCATCGTCGGCGGCGGCGGCCATGGCATGGGGGCGGCCTATTATCTCGCCAAAGAGCATGGGCTGCGCAACATCGCCGTGCTCGACAAGGGGTGGCTCGGCGGCGGCAATACCGGGCGGAACACCACCATCATCCGCTCCAACTACCTCTTCGCCGAGAGCGCGGCCCTTTATGATCACGCCCTGAAACTCTGGGAAAACCTGACGCAGGAGCTGAACTACAACACCATGTATTCGGCGCGCGGCGTGCTCATGCTGGCGCATACCGTGCATGACGTGCAGGTCTTCAAGCGGCACGTCTATGCCAATCAGGCGGCGGGTGTCGATAACGAGTGGCTGACGGCGGAAGAGTGCAAGGCCTTCTGCCCGCCGCTCAATATCTCCCGCAACATCCGCTACCCGGTGCTGGGCGGCGCCTTGCAGCGGCGCGGCGGCACGGCGCGGCATGATGCGGTGGTCTGGGGCTATGCTCGGGCTGCGGATGCGATGGGTGTCGATATCATCCAGAACTGCGCCGTCACCGGCATCCGACGCGACAGCGCGGGCGCAGTCGAGGGGGTGGAGACCGAGCGCGGCTTCATCCGCGCGAAAAAGGTCGGCGTCTCGGCGGCGGGCAATACTAGCGTGGTGATGGCGATGGCTGGCTTACGCATGCCGCTCGAAAGCTTCCCGCTGCAGGCGCTGGTCTCGGAGCCGGTGAAGCCGGATTTCCCCTGCGTCGTCATGTCCAACACCATCCACGCCTATATCAGCCAGTCCGACAAGGGCGAGATGGTGATCGGCGCCGGAACGGACGCCTATACGAGCTACACCCAGCGCGGCGGCCTGCATATCGCGAGCCATACGCTCGATGCGATCTGCGAGCTGGTGCCGATGTATCGGCGCCTGCGGATGCTGCGCAACTGGGGCGGCATCGTCGATACGACGCCGGATCGCTCGCCGATCATCTCCAAGACCCCGGTGCCGGGCCTCTACGTCAATTGCGGCTGGGGCACCGGCGGCTTCAAGGCGACCCCGGGTTCGGCGCATCTCTTCGCCCATACCATCGCGCGCGACGAGCCGCATCCGATCAACGCGCCCTTCAGCCTCGAGCGCTTCACGACCGGCCATTTCATCGACGAAGCCGCCGCCGCGGCCGTCGCGCATTAAGGCGCATCGCCATGCTGCTCATCCCCTGCCCGCATTGCGGCCCGCGGCCGGAACTCGAATTCCGCTATGGCGGCCAGGCGCATATCGCCCGCCCGGTCGATCCCTCCCCTCTCTCGGATGCGGAATGGGCTTCCTTCCTCTACCTGCGCGATAACGAGCGCGGCATCCATGCCGAGCGCTGGCGCCATATCCATGGCTGCGCGCGCTTCTTCAACCTCCTGCGCAATACCGGGACCGACGAAATCCTGGCGAGCTACAAGACGGGCGAACCCCAGCCCGAGATCCTCAAGAGCGGTGGCCTCTGATGCCCGATATCCTGCCCCCCGCCCTCAGCACCGAAACCGAGCCCTGCCGCACCCCCGCCGGCGGGCGGATCGACCGGGCGAAGCCGCTCTCCTTCACCTTCGACGGCCGCCGCTATACCGGCCGCGCCGGCGATACCCTCGCCTCCGCCCTGCTCGCCAACGGCCAGCATCTGATGGGTCGCTCCTTCAAATACCACCGCCCGCGCGGGGTGATGACGGCGGGATCGGATGAGCCGAACGCGCTCGTCGGCATCAGCCGCGGCCCAGGGCAGGAGGCCCCCAATCTGCGGGCGACGCAGGTAGAACTCTATGCCGGCCTCACCGCGATCAGCCAGAACCGCAGCCCGAGCCTCGCCTTCGATATCGGCGCCATCAACGATCGCTTCGCCGGCCTGTTCCCGGCCGGCTTCTACTACAAGACCTTCATGTGGCCGAAGAGCTTCTGGAAACGGGTCTATGAGCCGGTCATCCGCTCCGCCGCCGGCCTCGGCCGCGTGCCGACCGCGCCCGACCCCGACCGCTATCTGCAGCGCCACGCCCATTGCGAGGTGCTGGTGGTGGGCGCGGGCCCGGCCGGCCTCGCCGCCGCGCTTGCCGCCTCCGAAGCCGGCCTGCGCGTCATCCTCTGCGACGAGCAGGCCGAGATGGGCGGCGCGCTCCTCGCCGATCTCACCTCCGAAATCGCCGGCAAACCGGCCCAGGCCTGGCTTGCCGAGACGCTCGCCGAACTCGCCGCCCGCCCGAACGTGACCCTGCTGCCGCGCACGACCGCCTTCGGCTATTACCCGCACAACCATGTCGGTCTCGTCGAACGGGTGACGGATCATCTGGCCGAGCCCGACCGCCGATCCCCGCGCGAGCGGATGTGGCAGGTGCGGGCCGGCGAAGTGGTGATCGCGACCGGCGCTTTCGAACGGCCGCTGACCTTCCCGGAGAACGACCGCCCGGGTATCCTGCTCGCGGATGCCGCCGCCACCTACGTCAACCGCTACGGGGTGAAGCCCGGCCGACGCGCCGTCATCGCCGCCGCGAATGATAGCGGCTATCGCGCGGCGCTCGCGCTGGCGCAGGCCGGGGTCGAGGTCGCGCTCATCGCCGATCTGCGCCAGGCCCCGGCGGGCGAGAGCTTCGAGGAGGCGCGCCGGCTCGGCCTGCCGATCGAGACCGGCCGCACGCTCTGCGGCACCGCCGGCCGGCTGCGCATCGAGGGCATCTCGGTCGCCCGCGTCGATGAGGCCGGGCGCGCCTGGCAGACGCGGGATATCGCCTGCGATCTGCTGCTGATGGCCGGCGGCTGGACGCCGACGCTGCACCTCTATTCGCAGTCCCTATCCAAGCTCGCCTGGGATGCGGAGCGCGAAGCCTATCTGCCGGGCCCCGTCGCCCCCGGCCAGCGCCTGCGCGCGGCGGGCGCGGCCGCCGGTTTCTACGGCCTCGGCGAAGCGCTGAGCGGCGGCTTTCGCGCCGGCGCGGAAGCGGCGCAGGCGGCGGGCTCGGATGCGGTGCCGGCGCAGCATTTCGTGACAGTCGGCGGCGCGGGCGATCTCTCGACCCGCCTCGGCACCCTGCCGCATAACCGCGATGCCGCCCGGGTGCGCGCCTTCGTCGATTTCCAGAACGACAGCACGGCGAAAGACCTCAAGCTCGCGGTGCGGGAGGGCTTCCGCTCAGTCGAGCATGCCAAGCGCTATACGACGACGGGCATGGCGACCGACCAGGGCAAGATCAGCAACATGCCGATGCTCGGCATCATGGCCGAAGCGCGCGGCGTGACGGTGCCCGATATCGGCTTCACCACCTTCCGCCCGCCCTTCACCCCCACGACCTTCGGCAATTTCGCCGGCGCCAATCGGGGCGATCTCTTCGATCCCGTCCGCCGCACCGCGATCCATCCTTGGGCCGAGGCGGCGGGCGCGGTTTTCGAGGATGTCGGCCTCTGGAAGCGCGCCCGCTACTTCCCCCGCGCGGGTGAGGATATGCATGCGGCCGTGGCCCGCGAATGCAAGGCGGTGCGAAGCGGGGTCGGCCTGTTCGATGCCTCCACCCTCGGCAAGATCGAGGTGGTGGGGCCGGATGCGGCCGAATTCATGAACCGCATGTACATCAACCCCTGGACCAAGCTCGGCCTCGGCCGCTGCCGCTACGGCGTGATGCTGCGGGAAGATGGCTTCGTGCTGGATGATGGCGTGGTCGGCCGCATGGCGGAAGACCGCTTCCATGTGACGACGACGACCGGCGGCGCGGCTTCCGTACTCAACATGATGGAGGATTACCTCCAGACGGAGTGGAGCGATCTGCGCGTCTGGCTCACCTCGATTACCGAGGAATGGTCCGTCATCGCGGTGCAGGGGCCGAAAGCGCGCGCCGTCATCGCCCCCTTCGTCGAAGGGATCGATCTCGCGCCGGCCGCCTTCCCGCATATGGCCGTCGCCGAGGGGCGGATTTGCGGCGTGCCGACGCGCCTCTTCCGCGTCAGCTTCACCGGCGAACTCGGTTTCGAGGTCAACGTTCCCGCCGCCCACGGCCGCATGGTCTGGGAAGCGCTCTGGGCCGAGGGGCAGAAGCACGGCATGGCGGCCTATGGCACCGAGACGATGCATGTGCTGCGTGCCGAGAAGGGCTTCATCATCGTCGGCCAGGAGACGGACGGCACCGCGACACCGGATGACGTCGGCCTCACCTGGGCGATCGGCAAGGCCAAGCGCGATTTCGTCGGCAAGCGTTCGCTGGCCCGCCCGTCGATGACGGATGCGAGGCGCAAACAGCTCGTCGGCCTGCTCTCCGCTGATGGCCGCACGGTGCTGGAGGAAGGCGCGCAGATTGTGGCTGATCAGAAGCAGGCCAAGCCGATGACCGTGCTCGGCCATGTCACCTCGTCCTATATGAGCGCGGTGCTCGGCCATCCGATCGCGCTCGCCATGGTGGAAGCCGGGCGCAGCCGGATGGGGGAGACGCTGCATGTACCCCTGCCCGGCGGCGCGGGGATCGCGGTCAAGATCGTCTCGCCCGTGTTCTACGATGCTGAGGGAGCGCGCCTCGATGTTCTCTGATATCACCGATACCGGCGTGATCGAGGCGGAGGGCCTGCGCCTGGAAAGCCTGGGCGCCTTCACGCGATTCAATTTCCGCGGCGATCGGGCGGCGGCGGAAGCGATGGGCCGGGCCTTCGGCCTCGCCTTGCCGATGCAAGCCTGCCGCGCGGCGCTCGGCAGCGATCGCGCGGCCCTCTGGCTCGGCCCCGATGAGTGGCTGCTCCTCGCGCTGCCCGATGAGGGCGGGCGGCTCGCCGCCGAAGCCGCCGCGGCGCTCGCCGGGCTCGCGCATAGCCTGGTCGAGATCAGCAATCGCCAGGTCGCGCTCGGCCTTTCCGGCCGCCACGCGACGACCGTGCTCGCCGGCGGCAATCCGCTCGATCTCGATCTCCGCGCCTTTCCCGTCGGCATGTGCACGCGCACGATCCTGGCCAAGGCGGAAATCGTGCTCTGGCGGACCGAGCCTGAGCGTTTCCACATCGAGGTCTGGCGCAGCTTCGCGCCCTATCTGCGCGGCTTCCTCGCCGAGCATATGCGCGAATTCGGCGCCTGATCCGATGCCCCCCCGGTTCCTCCACCTTCAGCCGGGAACAGCCGGATGATCAGCGTTTTCGATCTCTTCAAGGTCGGCATCGGCCCCTCATCCTCGCATACGGTGGGGCCGATGAAGGCGGCCGCCGCCTTCGTCGCGGCGCTCGGCGCGGAGCCGGCGCGGATCGAGGTGCGGCTGCTCGGCTCCCTCGCCTGGACCGGGCGCGGCCATGCGACGGATACCGCCGTCATCCTCGGCCTCGCCGGGGAACGCCCGGACGCGGTGACGGCGGAAGCGGCGCGGCGCATCATCGGTGATACGCGCGGCGCACACCGCCTGCCGCTCGGCCGTGGCTGGATCGCCTTCGATCCGGCGCGCGACATTCTCTTCGATACAGAGGCGCCGACCCCGGTGCATGCCAATACCATGGTGCTCACCGCCTTTGCCGCCGATGGCGGCGTGCTGCTGAGCGAACGCTGGTGCTCGGTCGGCGGCGGCTTCATCGCGCGTGAGGATGAGGTGGGCGCGCCGCTGGCCGGCGCCGCGGATGCCGCCCTGCCCTACCCCTTCACCACCGGCGCCGAGATGCTGCGCATGGGCGAGGCCTCGGGCCTCTCGGTCGCCCAGATGATGTGGGCGAACGAGCGCGCCGCCCTGCCGCAGGCGGAAATCGAGCGGCGGCTCGACGCGATCATCGCCGTGATGATGGAGTGCATCGACCGTGGCATGGCGGAAGAGGGCGAGCTTCCCGGCGGCCTTCGCGTCCGCCGCCGGGCGCGCGCGCTCTCGGCCCGGATCGAGCAGGCGAAGGGCAGCAACGCGCCGCTGCCGCATGGGTTGATGGATCAGGTCAGCCTCTATGCCATCGCCGTCAATGAGGAGAATGCCGCCGGCGGCCGGGTGGTGACGGCGCCGACCAATGGCGCCGCGGGCGTGGTGCCGGCCGTGCTGCGGCATTATCGCGACCATTGCCCGGGCGCGACCCTCGAAGGCATGCGCGATTTCATGCTGACGGCGGCGGCCATCGGCGCGCTGTTCAAGATCAATGCCTCGATCTCGGGCGCGGAGATGGGCTGCCAGGGGGAAGTGGGCGTCGCCTGCTCGATGGCCGCGGCCGGGCTCACGGCGGCCCTCGGCGGCAGCATCCTGCAGGTCGAGAACGCGGCCGAGATCGGCATGGAGCATCACCTCGGCATGACCTGCGATCCGGTGGCGGGGCTGGTGCAGATCCCGTGCATCGAGCGCAACGCCTTCGGCGCCATCAAGGCGATCAACGCCGCCTCGCTCTCGCTCCATGGCGACGGGCTGCATCGCATCTCGCTCGATCAGGTGATCGAGACGATGCGGCAGACCGGGATCGACATGCAGTCCAAATACAAGGAAACCTCGCTCGGCGGTCTCGCGGTCAATTTCACCGAGTGCTAGCGCGCCGCGCGCCGCGGCATGCTTTCACCGGAATGAAACAGCCCTGGGCGGGGTGAACACGGATAAGTAATAAGCCGGATGATAGGGGGTGGGCGGTGCCACGGCGCGGCCGAGGCCCACGCGCGCCATATCGCTCGTCCGGAGTTTACATGCAAAAGCTGAAGCGGCTCTCGATCACCCATCAATTCACGCTGCTCGGCATCATCGGCGTGCTGATCACGGTGATCGCCGCGGGCATTGGCCTCAGGACGACCTATGAGGCGGCGCTCACTCAGAAGAAAATGCAGGTCAAGAACCTGGTGGAAGCCGCCGTCACCCTCACCAATGGCTTCGTCTATGCAGCCCAAACGGGGGTGATGACGAAGGCCGAGGCGCAATCACTCGCGCGGGCCTCCCTCGTCAACATGCGCTTCGGCCATGACAACTACTTCTTTGTTTATGATGGCAGCGGCGTCACCATCGCCATGCCCAATCCGGCATTGATCGGCACCAACCGCCTCAATGTCCGCGATGCCTACGGCAAGATCATCATCGCCCCGCTGATCGACGCGGCGCGCGCCGGGCATCCCATCTACCGGTCCTATTACTTCCCGCATGCCGGCGGCACGGTGCCGGCCCCCAAGATCAGCTATATGATGGCAGTGCCCGCCTGGGGCTGGTATATCGGCAGTGGGCTTTACGTGGATGATCTGCGCGCGCAGGTCATCGGCAGTCTCGAAGGCATGCTCTCGATCATCCTGCCGCTCGTACTGCTTTTCGCGCTCATCATCTACCTCATGCGGCGGAACGTCGCGCGGGTGCTCGGCGGCCTCACCCGGGCGATGGAACGCCTGGCGCATGGGGATTTCGATACCGCAATTTCTGGCGCAGACCGGCGGGACGAACTGGGCCGAATGGCGAAGACCCTTGGCGTCTTCCGCGATGCGGCCCTGGAGAAGGAGCGGCTGGAGCAGGAAGCGAGACACACGCGCGACCTCACCGCGCGGGAGCGCGCCGAGGCCGAGGCCGAGCGGGCGGAGCGTGCGCGGGAGCAAGGGCGCGTCGTCTCCTCCGTCGCCGAAGGGCTGTCGAAGCTCTCCTCGGGCGATCTGCTGTTCCGCCTCGCCACGCCCTTCTCGGCCGATTACGAGAAGCTGCGCGAGGATTTCAATACCGCGATGGAGAAGCTGCAGGAGGCGATGCAGGCGATCACCGGCACCGGCGAGGGCGTGCGCTCCGGCGCCAGCGAAATCGCGCAGGCGGCGAACGATCTGTCCCGCCGCACCGAACAGCAGGCGGCCGGGCTGGAAGAGACCGCCGCCGCGCTGGACGGCATTACCATGGCGGTGCGCAAAACTGCCGAGGGCGCGCAGGAAGCCCATAGCCTCGTGACCCGCACCAAGGCGGATGCCGAGGAGTCCGGCAAGGTGGTGCATGATGCGATCACCGCCATGGGCGGGATCGAGCAATCCTCCCGCCAGATCGGCACCATCGTCGGCCTGATCGACGAGATCGCCTTCCAGACCAATCTGCTCGCGCTGAATGCCGGCGTCGAGGCGGCGCGGGCGGGCGAGGCCGGGCGCGGCTTCGCCGTGGTCGCGACCGAGGTGCGGGCGCTTGCCCAGCGCTCGGCCGATGCCGCGCGCGAGATCAAGACCCTCATTTCGGCGGCGGACCAGCAGGTGCGCACCGGGGTCAAGCTCGTCGATGAAACCGGCACCGCGCTCACCCGCATCGTCGATCATGTTAGCCAGCTCAACCAGCTGCTCTCCGATATCGCCGCTTCGGCGCGCGAGCAGGCGACCGGCCTTTCGGAAGTCAATACTGCCGTCACCCAGATGGATCAGGTGACGCAGCAAAACGCCGCTATGGTTGAAGAGGCAACGGCAGCAAGCCATGGCATGATGGAAGAGGCCGAGACGCTGACCACGCTGATCGGCCAGTTCCAGATCCGCGGGGCCGAAGCCCCGCCGCCGCGCCGCGCCCTCGCCTATGGCTGACCCGCTGGCCTGAAGTGGAGGGCAACCACTACGCCCTCCCCGTCATCCGAATGTCGCGGTCTATACCCCCTTCGTCATGCCGGCTTGTGGTCCGTGCGTGGCCCCGGTGGAGCGGCAGCCTTTCCCCGGCCATGCGCGGTAGGCGCGAGGAGCAAGTCAGCCGATGACGCGGCGCCCAGCCCGGCCGGCGGCGGGGGACGATGATGCAGCCGGCGGGCGGGCCTAGGCGCCGGAGAGGCTGCGCGTCACCATCGCGGCCGCCGCCGCGCGGTTTTCCACGCCGAGCTTGGCATAGATCTGTTCCAGATGCTTCTGCACGGTGCGCGGGCTCATGCCGAGGATCTCGGCGATATCCCGCGTCGCCTTGCCCCGCCCGATCCAGAGCAGCACCTCCGCCTCCCGCGCCGTCACCGCGAAGCGCTCGCGCAAGCGTGCCTCCTCGCTCGAACTCGTCATCTCCCGGATGCGGAACAGCACCTCATCGGCCGCCATCCGCCCGACATAGACGAATTGCAGCAGCCGCCCCTCGCCCAAGCTCATCGCCACCTGGCCGGGCACCTGCTCGGCCGCATCCGCCAGCCAGTCGGCCACCCAGGGGCAGGCGGGCGCGAGCCCTTCGGCCACCGCCGGCGGCGTGATCTCGGCGAGGAGTGCCGCGGCCTGCGGCGTCGCCCATTGCAGCTCGCCCTCGGGATCGGTTGCGAGCAGGTAGCGCCCGGCAGTATCGAGTGCCGCCTGCGCGCTCTGCGTCCGCCGCGCGCCGGCGAGATGGACGCGAATGCGGGCCAGCACCTCGGGCAGTTGCAGCGGCTTCGTCACGTAATCCACGCCGCCCGCCTCCAGGCCGCGCACCACATCCTCGGTCTCGGTCAGCCCGGTCATGAAGATGATGGGAACCGAGGCGAGGCCCGGGTTGCGCTTCATCCGCCGGCAGGCCTCGAAACCATCCATCCCCGGCATCACCGCGTCGATCAGGATGGCATCCGGCAGCACCCGCTCCAGCACCGTCAGCGCAGCCTGCGCCGATTGCGCCATCAGCACGGTATAGCCCGCCTCTTCCAGCACCTCGTCGAGCACGCCGAGCGTGCTCGGCGTATCGTCCACCACCAGCACCACATCCCGCCGCTTCATGCCGCCTGCTCCGGCCGGTCGAGCCGGTCGAGCGCGGCGACGAAAGCGTCGAGCCGGTATTCGGCGATGAGGCCGCTCAAGGGCGCGAGATCCTCGGCCAGGGCCGGCTGCGCCGCGGCCAGCGCCTCCAGCCGCTGGCGGATGCCGCGCACATAGCCGATGGCGGCAAGCTCGCGCAGCTCCGCGATCTCGCGCCGCGCGAGCGCGCGGGCTGGCACCTCGGCCCCGGGCGCGAGGCCCTCCACCTCCGCCACCACCGCGGCGGCGGCGGCCGGCCGCGTCCATTCGAGGCCGAGCAGCCGGCCGATCGCCTCCAGCAGCAGATCGAGCCGAACGGGCTTGGCCATCACATCGTCATGGAACTGCCCCTCGCGCGGGGCGGCCTGCAACTCCCGCGCATTGGCCGAGACGATCACGATCGGCGCCTCCGCCCCCGCTTCCTCGCGCAGCGCCTGCGCCAGATCCCAGCCCGTCATATCCGGCATCGAGAGGTCGAGCAGAAAGAGATCCGGCCGCCACTGCTCGGCCATGGCGAGGCATTCCGCGCCGCCCGCCGCCCCCACCACGGTAAAGCCGAGCGGCGTGAGCAGATCGAGCATCAGCGAGCGCTGGCTCGGATCGTCATCGGCGACGAGCACGGTCAGCCGCCGGCCGCGATAGCCGGCGATCTCCAGCGTCGGCGGGCTCGGCTTGAGGTTCTCCGGCGCTTCCGAAAGCATCAGCCGCAGGCGGAAGCGGCTGCCCTCGCCAAGCCGGCTCGCGGCCGTCACCTCGCCGCCCATCACCTCGGTCAGCAGCCGCACGATGGTGAGGCCAAGCCCGGTGCCCGGGACGGATTGATCCCCCGCCCGCTGGAAGGGTTCGAAGATCCGCGCGAGATCGGCTTCCGCAATGCCGCGCCCGGTATCGGCAATCTCGAATTCCGCCACCTGGCTGCGGTAGCGCACGGCAAAGGTGACGCTCCCTTGCGTCGTGAACTTGATGGCGTTGGAGAGCAGGTTGATCAGCACCTGGCGCAGCCGGTGCTCATCCGCATAGACCAGGCGCGGCAGCGGATCGGCGCGGAAATGCAGCGCGATGTCTTTGGTTTCGGCCTGCAGGCGCATCATCTGCACCAGATGGTCGAGAAATTCGGGCAGGCGGATCTCGTCCCGGTAGAGCTCGATATGCCCGGCCTCGATCTTCGAGATATCGAGCAAGCCGCCGATCAGCGCCGTCAGATGCTCGCCCGAGCGGCGGATGATGCGCAGGCCCTCGCGCTTGCGCGGCGGGATATCGGCGTCCTTCTCCAGCAGCTGGGCATAGCCGAGGATGGCGTTGAGCGGGCTGCGCAGCTCGTGGCTGATGCCGACAACGTAGCGGCTCTTGGCGCGAGAGGCCGCTTCCGCCGTCTCCTTGGCGCGCTGCAAAGCGGCGTCTGTCTGGCGATGGGCGCTGATCTCGTCGAGCAGCAGGGCGGTCTGCCGCCGCGTCTCCTCCTCCGCCGCGCGCCGGCTCTCCTGCGCCAGCACCGCGAGCCAGGAGACGACGCCGCCGATCACCAGCATGACAAGGAAGGTCTTCCAGAAGGCCGCCGTCGCCTGCGCCTGGCTGATCGGGCCGCTGCTCACCGTCTGCGCGTCGATCGCGATGAGCAGGAGGCCGGTGCCGGCGGCGAAGAGGAAGAGCACGCCGGTAAACCGCGCCAGCCGCACGCGGGTCAGCGCGATGACGGGCGCGGGCAGCACGCGGCGGAAGCTTTTGGCGATCTGCTCGCCCAAGCGCCCATGCGGCTTGCAGGCATCGTGGCAGCGCGCGTCGAGCGAGCAGCAGAGCGAGCAGATCGGCCCCGAATAGACCGGGCAAAAGGCCATGTCCTCCGGTTCGAAGGGATGTTCGCAGATGCTGCAGCTGATGGTGCCGCGATGCGCCCAGGCGGCGCGGCCGCGCCGGGCGAGGTAGGTGCGCCCGCCCGTGGCCCAGGCGATCGCGGGGGCAACCAGGAAGGCGGTGCCGAAGGCGATGAAGGTCGAGAGCGGGGCGAGCCGCGGGCCGAAGGCGCCGGCATAGGCGCCGAGCGAGGCCGCGACCGCGAGCAGCATGGCGCCGACGCCCACGGGGTTGATGTCGAAGAGATGCGCACGCTTGAACTCGATCCCGCGCGGGCTCCAGCCGCAGCGCTTGTTGACGATGAGATCGGCGACCAGCGCCCCCATCCAGCCGGCCGCGACATCGGCATAGACGACGAGCGTGTGCTGGATCGTTTTCGTCACCCCCGTCTCCATCAGCAGGAGCGCGATGACGATGTTGAAGACGAGCCAGACGACGCGGCCGGGATGGCTATGCGTCAGCCGCGAGAAGAAGTTCGACCAGGCGAGCGAGCCGGCATAGGCGTTCGTCACGTTGATCTTGATCTGGCTGACGATGACGAGCGCGGCGGTGAGCCAGATGGCGCCGGCCGGCGAGGCGATGGTGGCGAAGGCGATGCGATACATCACCGCCGGCTGCACCGCATCCGCGCCCGCCACACCCGCGCCGAGGGCGACGCTCGCCAGCAGCGAGCCCGCCAGCAGCTTGACGATGTCGATCGCGATCCAGCCGGGCCCGCCGAGGATCAGCGCCGTCCACCAGCGCCTGGCGCCGATCGCAGCCTCCGGCGGCAGGAAGCGGATGAAATCCACCTGCTCGGCGGTTTGCGTGATCATGGCGAACAGGATCGAGGCGGCGGCGCCGAAGCCCGCAAGGTCGAAGCCCGCGCGATGGCCGGGGGCGACGAAGCGCGTCCAGGCCGGCAGCCATTCGGGGTGGGTGATGAGGATGGCGGCGATCGGGATGAGGTTGAGCAGGAACCAGATCGGCTGCGTCCAGAGCTGGAAGCGGCTGATCGCGGTGATCCCATGCGTCACCAGCGGCACCACCACGACGGCGCAGAGCAGATAGCCGAGCCATTCCGGCACGCCGAAGAAGCCGTGCAGCATGGCGGCGAGGATCACCGCCTCGATCCCGAAGAAGATGAAGGTGAAGGAGGCGTAGATCAGCGAAGTGATGGTGGAGCCGATATAGCCGAAGCCGGCGCCGCGCGTCAGCAGGTCGATATCCACCCCCGCCCGCGCCGCATGGGCGCAGACCGGAATGCTGATGAGGAAGATCATCACGCTCACGAAGCCGATGGCGAGCGCCGCGTTCTCGAAGCCGTAGGCGAGGGTGATGGTGCCGCCGATCGCTTCGAGGGCAAGGAAGGAGACGGCGCCGAGCGCGGTATTGGCAACCCGCAGGGGGGACCAGCGCCGCGCGCTCTTGGCGGTGAAGCGGAGCGCGTAATCCTCCAGCGTCTGGTTCGCCACCCAGCGATTGTAATCCCGCCGCTGACGGGTGATGCGCTGCCGCGCCAGCCGCGCCGAGCTTGAGGGCACCCCTATCCGCATTCGCTCAATCGCCCGCTGCGCATCCCGGTTCCGCCCCTGGCCTTTCATCAGAACACATCGCGCTCGGCGCGTCATACGCGGTTTGGCGTATGGGCGCGAGCCGCCCTTGCCCGCCACTCTGCTCTCAGACGCGTGATTTGTCTGAAGCAAATGCGAGGAACCGAGACATGACGGACGATAGCAAGACGGCGCCGACCCGGGCGGAGACCGCAGCCGGCACTACCCCGGCGGTGGAAATGGGCCGCCGCTCGCTCGGCGGGCTCTCGATCGCGGCGGCCGCGGCGGCCACCCTCGGCGGCGCCGCGATCGGCACGGTCGCCGCCCCGCGCGTCGCCCGCGCCCAGGCGGCCGGCAGCATCAAGGTCGGCGTGCTGCACTCCCTCTCCGGCACCATGGCGATCAGCGAGACCCCGCTCAAGGAGGTCATGCTCATGCTCATCGCCCAGCAGAACGCCAATGGCGGGCTGCTCGGCCAGAAGATCGAGCCCGTGGTGGTCGATCCCGCCTCCAACTGGCCGCTTTTCGCGGAGAAGGCGAAGCAGCTGCTCTCGGTCGATAAATGCGCGGCGGTCTTCGGCTGCTGGACCTCGGTTTCCCGCAAATCGGTGCTGCCGGTGTTCGAGCAGCTCAACGGCATCCTCTTCTACCCGGTGCAGTATGAAGGGCAGGAGTGCAGCCGCAACATCTTCTACACCGGCGCCGCCCCCAACCAGCAGGCGATCCCGGCGGTGGACTATCTGATGAACACGATGCACGTGAAGCGCTGGGTGCTGGCCGGCACGGATTACGTCTATCCCCGCACCACCAACAAGATTCTCGAAGCCTATTTGAAGTCGAAGGGCGTCGCCTCTTCCGATATCATGATCAACTACACGCCCTTCGGCTATTCCGACTGGCAGGGCATCGTCTCGCAGATCAAGACCTTCGGCTCCGCCGGCGCCAAGACGGCGGTTGTCTCCACCATCAACGGCGATGCCAACGTCCCCTTCTACAAGGAACTCGGCAACCAGGGCATCAAGGCGACGGATATTCCGGTCGTCGCCTTCTCGGTGGGCGAGCAGGAACTCGCCGGCATCGACACCAAGCCGCTCATCGGCCATCTCGCCGCCTGGAATTATTTCGAGAGCGTCGATACCCCGGCCAATGCGCAGTTCATCGCCGATTTCAAGAAGTTCACCGGCAATCCGAAGCGGGTGACGAACGATCCGATGGAAGCCGCCTATATCGGCTTCAACATGTGGGTCAAGGCGGTGGAGAAGGCGAACACTACCGATACCGATGCGGTGATCGCGGCGCTGCCCGGCATCG
The DNA here is from genome assembly GCF_054665095.1 of Acidisoma sp. C75. Classification (NCBI taxonomy): domain Bacteria; kingdom Pseudomonadati; phylum Pseudomonadota; class Alphaproteobacteria; order Acetobacterales; family Acidocellaceae; genus Acidisoma; species Acidisoma sp. C75. The sequence continues at coordinate 193,717 of NZ_BAAFHD010000001.1, read as the reverse complement.
CCGTGCCCAATCTCAGCGGCGATTATGCCGCGATGATGCCCAATCACCATATCACCAAGCCCGTGCTGATCGGCGAGATCCAGGGCAACGGCCAGTTCAACGTCGTCTATGAAACGCCAGGCACCGTCGTCGCCCAGCCCTGGTCGCCCTATCTGCCGGAATCGAAGGATCTCATCGGCGATTGGCTGCCGCCGATGAATTGCGGCAACTACGACGTGGTCAAGGGCAAGTGCCTCGGCTCCAAGGCCGCGTGATGCGGGGCTGACGATCTCCGGATCGTGCCCGGGGGGCGGGGTTGCCATCGGCCGCTCCCCCCGCGGCTCGCTCCGGAGCGGAGGCGGCTGCAGGCCGCGCAGGATGCCTATGCAGGAGCGCCGTTTTTGGCACAGCAACTCGGAATAATTTGTCGCGCCCTCGTTCTTCTGCTCGGCCTCGGCCTGGCCGGGGCTCTCTGCCCGCAGGATGCCATGGCAGAGAGCGCGCCGCCGGCCGCCGCCCCTGCCGCGGCCGATCCCTATCTCGGCCTGACCAGCCTCTCCTCGGACGCCATCGTCTCGGCCGTGCAGGCGATCGCGATTTCCGGCAGCCCGCGCGCGCGCATCGTGCTCGATGCCCTCAACAACAACGAACTCTATACCTGGCGCTATCCGCGGCCCGACCATGGGCTTTTCATCCATGACATGAATACCGGCGCCTGGACGGATGCGCGGAGCGGCGCCACGATCGCAGCGCCCCCCTTCATGCAGATCCGCCGCGTCATCGCCAATGACATGGTGGCCGGAGCGGTGGCGACCGCGATCGGCGTGCTCGATCTCGCCTCCCCCGATGCCGCAATCCGCCGGCGCGCGGCCGAGGCGATTTTCGCCGCACCCTCCCCCGCGACGCTGCCGATCGTCGAGCAGGCGCTCGCGCGGGAGCGTAGTCCGGCGGTGCGCGCGGCACTGGCCCAGGCGCGCGCGGCCGATCAGCTCAGCATTCCAGGCACGCCGGACGCCACCAAGATCGCCGCGATCGGCGTCATCGCCGGGCGGGACGATATGGCCGCGCGCAACGCCCTCTCCTCCCTTGCCGGCGCTTCTCCCGCCGTGATGCAGGCGGCCCATGCCGCCATCGGTCATATCGATTTCACGCTCAAGCTCTGGAGCATTCTGGAGACGGTCTATTACGGTCTCAGCCTCGGCTCGGTCCTGCTGCTCGCCGCCGCCGGCCTCGCCATCACCTTCGGCGTCATGGGCGTCATCAACATGGCGCATGGCGAGATGGTGATGATTGGCGCCTATACCACCTTCTGCGTGCAGCAGGCGTTTCGCGCCTATGCGCCCGGTCTCTTCGGCACCAGCGTAATCGTCGCCATTCCCGTCGCCTTTCTGGTTGCGGGGGCGATCGGCATCCTGATCGAGCGCTGCCTCATCCGCTTCCTCTACGGCCGCCCGCTCGAAACCCTGCTCGCCACCTGGGGGCTCAGCCTCATGCTGCAACAGGCGGTGCGTTCGATCTTCGGGGCGGAAAACCAGAACGTCGCGAGCCCGGATTGGATGAGCGGCTTCTTCATGGCCGGTGGCCTCACCATCACCGTCAATCGGCTTTGCATCATCATCTTCGCCTTCGTCGTGGTCGCAGCCCTCATGGCGGTGCTGCGCTACACGCCGCTCGGCTTACGCATGCGGGCGGTGACGCAGAACCGGCGCATGGCGGCGAGCATGGGGATCCGCACCCCCTGGATCGACGCAATGACCTTCGGCCTAGGCTCCGGCCTCGCCGGCGTCGCCGGTGTCGCCCTCAGCCAGATCGACAATGTCTCCCCCAATCTCGGCCAGAACTACATCATCGACAGTTTCATGGTGGTGGTCTTCGGCGGTGTCGGCAATCTCTGGGGCACGGTGCTGGCCGCCCTCACCCTCGGCGTCGTCAACAAGGGGCTGGAGCCGGTGGCGGGCGCGGTGATGGGCAAGATCGTCGTGCTCGTCCTCATCATCCTCTTCATCCAGCGGCGCCCGCGCGGCCTCTTCCCCGTGCGCGGCCGGGCGGTGGAAGCATGAGGCGGCTGTCTTTCGCGCTGACGCCCGTCCTCGTCATCGGCGTCGCCCTGCTCCTCGCCGTCCTCAATCTGGCGACCCCGCCGGGCAGCGCGCTGCATGTCTCGGATTTCGTCGTCGGCCTCGCCGGAAAATATCTCTGCTATGCGCTTCTCGCCCTCGCGGTCGATCTGGTCTGGGGCTTCGCCGGCATCCTCACCCTCGGCCATGCCGCCTTCTTCGCGCTCGGCGGCTATTGCATGGGCATGTATCTCACCCGCGAGATCGGCGCCCGTGGCGTCTATGCCAATGCCCATCTGCCGGACTTCATGATCTTCATCGGCTGGAAGCAGCTGCCCTGGTATTGGCACGGCTTCGAATGGCTTCCCTTCGCCCTTCTCATGGCGCTCCTGGTACCCGCCGTGCTCGCCGCCATCTTCGGCTTCTTCGCCTTCCGCAGCCGCGTCTCGGGTGTCTATCTCTCGATCATCACCCAGGCGCTGACCTATGCCCTGCTGCTCGCCTTCTTCCGCAACGAGATGGGCTTCGGCGGCAATAACGGCATGACGGATTTCAAGGATATCGCGGGCTTCTCGCTGGGCAGCCGCGGCACGATGACGGCGCTCATGCTGCTCTCGGCGCTGGCCGTGGCGGCGGCCTATCTCTTCGCGCGCTTCCTCGTCTCCTCCCGCTACGGGCAGGTGCTGGTGGCGGTTCGGGATGCCGAAAGCCGCACCCGCTTCCTCGGCTACCGGCCGGAATACTACAAGCTCGTCGTCTGGGTGGTTTCGGCCGTCATCGCCGGCATCGGCGGCGCGCTCTACGTGCCGCAGGTCGGCATCATTAACCCGAGCGAATTCGCGCCTGCCAATTCGATCGAGGCCGTCATCTGGGTCGCGGTCGGCGGGCGCGGCACGCTCGGCGGCGCCGTGCTCGGCGCAATCCTCGTCAATTTCGGCAAGACGGTGCTGACCGGGGCGCTTCCCGGCGCCTGGCTCTACGTGCTCGGCGGGCTCTTCATCCTTGTCACCCTCTTCCTGCCGCGCGGCATCATCGGCACGCTGCGCCGCCGCACCGCATCCGCGGCGCCCGCACCCCTGCCGACGGGCGCGGAGCCGCAGGGCCTCGCCGCCCTCGATCCGGCGGCGGCGGATCTGCGCGAAGCCGGCGCCGATCTCGGCGACAAGCAGGAGACGACGGCATGATCCCGCAACCGATCGGCGCCGTCAGCGGCGACCTGCTCTATCTCAACGGCGTCAGCAAGAGTTTCGACGGCTTCCGCGCGATCAACAACCTCTCGCTCACCCTCGCGCGGGGCGAGATGCGGGCGGTGATCGGCCCCAATGGCGCGGGCAAGAGCACGATGATGGATATCATCACCGGCAAGACCAAGCCCGATACCGGGGAGGTCGTCTTCGGCGCCGCGACCGATCTCACGCGGCTCGATGAGCCGGCCATCGCCAAGCTTGGCATCGGGCGGAAGTTCCAGAAGCCCACCACCTTCGAAAGCCATACCGTCTATACCAATCTCCTGCTTGCCCTCGCCGGGGACCGCTCGCCCTGGTTCTCGCTCCGCGCCCGCAAGACCCGCGCCGAGGAGGAGAAGATCGCGGCGCTCCTGGAGACGATCCGCCTCACCGCGCATCGCGACCGGCTGGCCGCCAATCTTTCGCACGGGCAGAAGCAATGGCTCGAAATCGGCATGCTGCTGGCGCAGGACCCGGAATTGTTACTGGTGGACGAGCCGGTCGCCGGCATGACGGATGCCGAGACGGAGCAGACGGCACACCTGCTGCGCGAGATCAACCGCACGCGCTCGGTCGTCGTCGTCGAGCATGACATGGCCTTCGTCCGCGCGCTCGGCGTGCGGGTGACCGTGCTGCATGAGGGCTCTGTTCTGTCGGAGGGTTCGCTCGATCATGTCAGCAGCGATCCTCGGGTCATCGAAGTCTATCTCGGCCGCTAGAAAGAAGGGCAGAGCGCGCGCATATGCTCGAAGTTGACAACATCAACCTGCACTACGGCGCGGCGATCGCGCTGCGCGGCGTCTCGATCCGCGCCGGGCTCGGCACCGTCACCTCGATCCTCGGGCGCAACGGCGTCGGCAAGACGAGCCTGCTCCGCGCGATCACCGGAGCGCATCCGATCTCGGGCGGCGATATCCGCTTCGATGGGCAGAGCATCGCGCGCCTGCCGGCCTATGAGCGGGCGCGGCTGGGCATTGCCTGGGTACCGCAAGGGCGGGATATCTTCCCGCTGCTGACGGTTCGGGAGAATCTCGAAACGGGCTTTGCCGTTCTCCCCCGGCGGGAGCGCCAGATACCGGACGAGATCTTCGAGCTTTTCCCCATCCTGAAGACAATGCTCGGCAGGCGGGGTGGCGATCTTTCAGGCGGGCAACAGCAACAGCTCGCCATCGGCCGCGCACTCGTCATGCGGCCGAAGCTGCTTGTACTTGATGAACCAACCGAGGGTATTCAGCCTTCCATCATTAAAGACATCGGCCGGGTGATCGATCTTCTGCGGACGCGTGGCACCATGGCGATCCTGCTCGTCGAGCAGTACTACGATTTCGCCCACGAACTGGCGCAGACGCTGGCGGTGATGGATCGCGGCGCCATTGTCCTCGCAGGCGCCCGGGATAGGCTCGATGAGGCGGAGGTTCGCCGGCATTTATCCGTCTAGGGCGGCGGAGGATCAGGCTTGAACCAGCCTCAGCGCTGCCGCGGCGGCGCGGCGATAGAGCCTTCCGCCAGGCCACCGCGCGCGGCGATCCGGCTCATCGCGCCCTGGCTCCAACGCAGGCAGATAACCCGCAGCAGAGAGGCGAAGTTTTTTACTTCGCCCTGCTCCTCCATGATCTCATCATGCAGAACAGATACAAAGCGATTAACCGTCATTCCTTCATGTTCTGAAATTTCTTCGAGCATCTGCCAGAAGGCGGCCTCGAGACGGATCGATGTTGCATAACCGCCCAGGCGTACCGCCCGCGTCTCCGCTGCATAGGCGGCAGGCCCGGTGCTGCGAAAAATCTTGCACATCATGCATCTCCGAAGAATGAACGGGCTCTCTGCCTGCCTCTGCGCCTCGCCCTCGCTGAGGCCAGGCATTCAGCCACGGTCTGAGCCGGAGGGAGCGTCGCGGATGGTTGCGTCTCGCATAGCCTCCGGTTCCGCGCGTCATTAGGTCACCGTCCAGAGCGCGATACAGATGAGCCGGAAACAGTAGCCTGCCCCGCTGCAGGGCGCCATGCCACAGCCAGCCCGCTTTGCTGTAGTAGCCAGATACTACCTATGGATTTGCGGCTTGTGTAGTAGGATAGTGCTCGATCGGCTCTGTCGAACAGAACACCACCAATGGTGCAACGCAGCAGCCCGCCTGGTTTGGGAGGACATTTGTCGTGGTCGATATCATTTCCAGACGCTCCGGACCGCGAAAAGAAGATGTGCAGATCAAGCAGATTCTGGCGGAAAATCGCGCGACGATCACGCGCTTGGCGGATCATCTCAGCGGCGGCGGCTATTCTGCCAGCAAGCAACCGAAATCAAAGCCGCAACCGCAAAATCTGGTGATCGTCCACGCCCGGGCTTCGGCGGCCGAGGCGCGGGCGCTCCCGCATATCCGCATCAGCCCAAACGGGCGGGTTATCATGATGGATCAGAATTCAGGGAAACAGCTCCATCACCTTGGCGATCTCCGCCGCAGCGAAAGCGTCACGCGTTTCCATCTCGCCTCCGCGGCCAATGGCTATATCGCGCCACTCGATGCGGAACTGGCCCGGTCTCTCAGCGCGCTCGACAAGCGGGCGCTGAACGCCGCCTTCTCGGAAGCGGATCTCGCAGCCGCGATCGGGGCAGCCCTTGGCCTCGCTTAAGGCCGCGGGCCCTGAACGGGCGGGAAGCGCCTGCCCCGCGGCGCCCTCGCCAAGCGGCCTGCCGGTCTCTCTCGGCGATTATGATGAAAGCCGGGTCATGCGCGCCTGGGAGCATTTTCTCTCCGGCACAGCCGATCCCGCCCGGGCCCGCTTTCCCGTGCGCAGCGTCATCCAGGATTCCTGGGGCCGCTGCACCTCCTTCGGCGTTGATTTCCGTCAATCCGAAGCCCCCATGGATAATGACCGGGCGACGGTTCAGCGGCTGCACGAGTTGAATGACGAACTTCTCCTCGCGGCACGATACTCCTTCATCACGATCGGGCATCTGCTCGAAGATGCCGGGGCGATGCTGGTTCTGGCTGATCGTGATGGGGTCTTGCTGGATGTGATCGGCGACCGGCGGACAATCCATGACGGGATGGATATTCACCTCGGCATCGGCGGCCGCTGGACGGAAGATGTCGCTGGCACCAACGGTATCGGAACGGCGCTCTGGTCAAACCGTCCGGTGCTCGTCCACGCGGCGGAGCATTTCTGCGCCGGCATCAAATCCTGGACCTGCGCGGCAGCGCCGGTCCACGATCCATTCGACGGCAAGGTCCTCGGTGTCATCGATCTCTCCGGGCATCCGGATATCTTCCGGCCAAGCCATATCGCGCTCGTCGCCAGCGCGGCAGAGGAGATATCGCGGCGGATTGCCGAACATCAGAACATGGAGCGCATCCGCCTGCTCGAGGCCTTCATCGGCAGCGGGCCGAGCTATCGGCACTGGGATGGCGTGATGATCATCGATCGGCACGGCCGCCCGGTCTATATGAACAATGTGTCGCCGGAACTGCTCGGCGCTGCCTTGCCGCTGGATGGCGGGCCCACCTCGGGCACGCGCATGCGGCGGCGGCCGGAGCTCGATCTGCTCGCCGATATCGAGGCCAACCTCTCCCCCCATATCGCCAAATGCGATCTCAATCCGCTCAGGCTCGGCGGCAACCTCCAGGGCGTGGCCTTGATCTTCCCGGCAAGCCGCGTGGCCCCTCCAGCCTTGGCGCAGCGCCGCGGGAAGCAAGGCGCGGCCGCCGCGGCGCCCGAGATCATCGGCCAGAGCCCCGCCATCCGGGAGGCAATCGAGCTTGCCCAGCTCGCTGCCGAATCGCCCAATGTCTCCTCACTCCTGATCGAGGGCGAGACTGGAACCGGCAAGGAGTTGGTTGTCCGGCTCATTCATGAGCATGGCCGAACAAGCGCCGAAGCCCCCTTCGTCGCGCTGAATTGCGGTGCCATCACGCGAGATCTCTTCGGCAGCGAGCTGTTCGGCCATGTCGGCGGCGCCTTCACCGGTGCCGCCCGAGAAGGCAAGGCCGGCGTGCTGGAGCGCGCTGATGGCGGGCTCCTCAGCCTCGACGAGATCGGCGAAATGCCGCTCGATATCCAGCCCTTCCTGCTCCGGGCGCTTGAGGAACGAAGCATCCGCCGGATCGGCGACAGCCGAGAGCGTTCAGTCAATGTCCGCGTCGTCGCCTCGACCAACCGTGATCTGCGGCACGAGGCCTCGGAGGGCCGCTTCCGCTGGGATCTCTATTATCGCATCAGCTCCATCCTGATCCGGATTCCGCCGCTGCGGGATCGCGGGGAAGACGTGCTCCTGCTGGCGGATTTCTTTGCTCACCGGCTGGCCCGGCAGATCGGAGCGGCGCCACTCCATTTTACCGCCGAGTCCCGCCAGGCGTTACTCGCCTATCCCTGGCCGGGAAATGTGCGCGAATTGCGCAACCTGGTCGAGCGGCTCAACCTCATCTGCCGCGATCGCACGGTCAGCATGCGGGAATTGCCCTGCGATCTGCAGCCCCCGCCGGATGCTCAAGCCGGCGCTTCTGTCCTCCTCGAAAATTCCGCCGAGAGTTCCGAGCGACAATCCCTGCGCGCGGCCTTGGAAGCTTCGCGGGGCAATCTCAGCCAGGCCGCCCATATGCTCGGCATCTCGCGGCCCACGCTCTACCGCCGGCTTGATCAACACGGCATCCGGCGCAGTTTCGTTCAGCAGTGACAGAAGCCCCCGGCCGATGCGCGGCCGGGGGTAGTCTTCTCAGGGAACAATCACACCGCGGCCGGTGAATCGGCGGGCTTTGAAATCAGCGATCGCCGTGTTGATGTTCTCCAGGTTATATTTCGAGTAATGCATGCGCACGCGGCCATCGGCATTGAGTTCCATCAATTCCACAAGTTCCGTGAAATTGCCGACAAGGCTGCCCCCGATATTGATCTCTTCCGTCACGAAGTGCAGCGTCGGGATGTGGATCGTGCCGCCGTATCCAACGACGAAAAGCTGGCCGCCCTTGCGCACCATCTGCCAGCACAGATTCTCGATCCCGAGTTCGCCGACGAAATCGATCACCACATGCGCGCCGCCCCCCGTCGCATCCCGCACCTCCTTGACCACATCGCCACCGCCTTCGATCGTGATGTCGGCGCCAAGCTCGCGGGCAAGGCGCAACGCCGAGGCTTCGCGATCAACCGCCACGATACGGCAGCCCGAAAGCGCGCGGAGCGACTGCAGCGCGATATGGCCAAGCCCGCCGATACCAAGCAGAACGCAATAGCTTCCCGGACGGAGCAGCCTGGCCGCCCGCTTGGCCGCCCGATAGGCGGTAATGCCGGCATCCGCAAGCGGCGCCACGTCAATCGGCATGACGTTGGATTTTAGCTTGATGACGGAACGTTCGCTGGTCACCATATATTGCGCGAACCCCCCGTTGAGGCCGAGCCCCGGAAACAGCCCGTTGTCGCAATACATATCCTCGCCGTGCCGGCAGTTGAGGCAGATCCCGCAGGAGCGGAACGGATGACAGATCACCGCATCCCCGCGCTTGACGGTGGTGACGGAACTGCCCACCTCCTCGATCCAGCCGGCATTCTCATGTCCCATGATATAGGGCAGCAGCCGGCCTTCCGGGTCCATCGCCGATTTCCAGACGCCCTCGATGATATGCAGGTCCGTCCGGCACAGCCCCGCAGCACCCACACGCACAATCACCTCATCGGGCCGCGTGATCTTGGGCTCGGGAACCTCCTCGATCCGGAGTTGAACATTCACCTCTGGATCATATTCGTAGAGTCTTGCCGCCTTCATGGCGTTCCTCCCGTGATTCTGTGCGCCGGGGCGAGGATGATCGCCCCAGGGAAAGTTCAGATCTTGTTACGCGCGGCCAAGGCGCTCTGCTCCGCCGCCACGCGCTGCCTCCGCCGTCGGGTCTTCATCTTCCACCGTATCGGCGACGAGCGTTTCGGTCGAAAGGATCAGCTTGGCGACTGACGCCGCGTTCAAGAGCGCGGTGCAGGTCACCCGCACCGGATCAACCACACCGGCCTCGAACATATCGCGGAAGGTGCCAGTCGCGGCGTCAAACCCCTGCCCCGCTCTCGCGCGCGATACTTCCGCCACCACCATCTCGGCATCGCCACCCGCATTGGTGACAATCCGCCACAGCGGGCGCGTCAGAACCGAGCGCAGCAGCCGGACACCGGTTGCGACATCGCCCTGGGCTTGATCGAGCAGTGCGGAGAGTGATGGCATGATCTGCACCAGCGCGGTGCCGCCGCCGGCAACAATCCCCTCTTCGGCGGCCGCCCGCACGGCATGCAGAGAGTCCTCGATCAACTGCGCGGTCCGACGCTGCTCGACAGGGGTCGCACCGCCCGCATAGATGACAGCAGAGCCGCCGGAGAGCTTCGCCAACCGCTCGCGCAGCTTGTCCTGCTCGATATTCGGCGGAGCCCCTTCATACTGCCGCTGCACCTGGGCGCGGCGCGCGGCAATGCCGGCTGGCGCCCCGCCGCCACCGATGATCGCGGTATGCGCCGCCGAACTCCTTACCCTGTCAGCCGATCCGAGCTCTTCACGGACAATGGCTTCAAGCGCGCCACCCAGATCGCGCGCAATCACCCGCCCGCCGGTCATGATTGCCAGATCCTCCATCATCGCCTTGCGCCAGTGGCCATATTCCGGCGGATGCACCACGAGATAGCGCCCGGGCCCATCCTTGCCCAACAATGCAACCACCACCTCTGGGGCGATCTCCTCGGCGATGATGAGCAAGGGGCGGCGCGCCTCCCCCGCGATCCGCCGTGCTGCGTCGAGTTGATCAGCCGTGCGGATCTTGAGATCGGTCATCAGGATCAGCGGCTGCTCCAGCACCGCTTCCATTTTCTCCTGGTCCGTCACCATATGGTGCGAAAGATAGCCGCGATCGAACGACATGCCCTCCGCCACGTCTAGCATCGTCTCTGTCGTGACGCTGAATTCGGTCGAGATCACCCCCTGCTCGCCCACGCGCCGATAAGCTTCCGCCACCAGCGCTCCGAGATGCGGCTCTGTCGCGGCGATCCTCGCGACCGCGGCAAGCCCGTCATTTTCCGTCGCGGGCCGCGCCTCCTGGCGCAGCAGGCCGACGACGCGCTCGACCGCAAGATCAATGCCCCTGCAAAGATCGACGACCCGTGCGCCCTCTTCGATCGCCGCCACCCCGCTTTGGATCAGGGCATTGGCCAGCACGATCGCGGTCGTCGTGCCGTCCCCGGCGATTGCGTTGGTCTGCATCGAGACCTCCCGCACGACCTGCGCCCCCATATTCTCGAAGCGGTCCCGCAACTCGATCTCGGTCGCGATACTCACCCCGTCGCGGGTGATGATCGGCGTGCCGATCGGCCGGTCGATCATCGCATTCATGCCCTTGGGCCCGAGTGTCGGCTCAACCGCCGCTGCAAGCTTCTGCACCCCACGCGCCAGCAACCGCCTGGCTTCCTTGTTGTGAACGAGCATCTTAGGCATGGCGCCGATCCCCCGAACCTGCCGCCCTGGCGCTTCTCGGCGCCTCCGGCCTGGTCTTCACTGTTTCTGTTCGCTTCTTGCTGCAATCCTGGCCGCGCCGCCGATCATGAAATCGGCGAGGCTCGGCCCTTCCTCCATTCGCCCGATCCCCTGATAGCGGCTTTGCTTCAGCCCACGGCACAATGCGCCATTGAACTCCATATTGATCCGCACCGACCGCAACTCGCCCATATAGCGCGGCAGATCCTCCCGCCTTATGGCCGCGCCTTCCCAGGTTAGGAAAGCGGGATCATCGGCCGCGCTCAGCGGAAAGCGTTCGGCGAAAGCGCTGGCGTAGCGGCGGATAAGCGGAGCGACCGCCCAATGCCCCTCATCAAGCCGCGCGAGCGCAGAAAGACCCATGCTCAGGATCGCATCATCGTCCCAACCTCGCTCGCGCAGGGCCAAAACAACCGCCTCCTGGCGCCGCTTGAACGCTTTCATGGCGAAGATAGCGCGCAATTCGCGGATATTTGCATCCGGCGCAAGCTGGCCGACGATCTCCTCGAAACTCCGGCCCGCGGCGAGGGCCGCGTTGATCTCCTCGCCCATCAGGTGATCGAGCAACGCAATCGTATAGCGCGGCTTCCAGGAAAGACCGCTCAAGGCCGTGCGAAGGTCATCGAGCATCAGGAAGGCGAAGTTTGGCGAGCACCAATAGGTCGGCAGGCGAAAGGCGACGTGAACCGCACCATCCGCGTCGATCTCCGCTGCTTCCACGAAACCCATCGAGACCACGGAGTCATCCAACTCCGGATCATTGACCTCCCCAAGGCGCCGCCAGAGTTCCCCCTGGCGGCCCTCCATCTCATGAGCGTCCGACACGCCCCTACTCCGCAGCAATGCTGAGGGGAGACCGGGAGAGGCTCGCCCGCTTGGCGGCGATATCAATCTCATAGAGCCGCGCCGCGTTCAGCCCGAGAATCTTCTCCTTGATCTCCGGCGTCAACTGCACGCCACGCTCCTTGGCGATATCCTCGGGGAGTTCGAACGACCAGAACCGCTCCACGAGCCAGCGTGGCGTCCAGATCGCGTAGTCGGAGCCGAAGAGGATGCGATCCGGCCCAAGCCAGAAGAGCAGTTCCGCCATCACTTCGGCAAAATACCGCGGCCGGGAGTGGATGAAGGGCAGCACGACGGCAAGCCCGCCATACACATTGCTCTCCTGCACTGCGATCCAGCAGAAATCGTCAAGCCTCGGCAGGCCGCAATGTTCGATGATCCAGTTGAGCCCCTGGAAGTCCGTCGCCGCATCATCGACATCGCCGACGTCAAATGCATCCTTGGTGAGCGGCGTGATGGTCGGGCCTTTATGGACATGGATGTTGCGAATGCCGAGCTTCTCGCAGAGTTCGAAACACTTGTAGGCTGCGGGGTCCGTCAACTTCCAGCCGCGCGATGCACCGTTCCATTCGGCGGTGTACATCTTCACGCCCTTGATATCGTAGGTTTCCTTCATGAAGTGGATGTATTCCAGCGCCTTGTCACCGTCGCGCGGATCAAACGCGCCATTGACGATGAAGCGCTCCGGATAGCGCTTCGCGACCTCGGCATTGCGCTCGATCGTGTTGAACCCGTCCTTGTAGAAATCCTTGAGATAGGTCGACTGCACGATGGCCACATCGTCCGGCCCGTCGATGAAGAGATCGCGATAGAGATCATCCGCGCTATATTTTTCGAATTTGTCCTTGGCCCAGAGCTGCTCCTTCGGGCTCAACGCAGTATGATAGCCATAGAAGCACTCGATGAATTGCTTGCCGTGAATATTCCGCTGGTTCTCCGGGCTGCCATCCCAGAAATGTGTATGCCCATCCACCACGAAGATCTCTCTGCCGTCCGGCGTCTTGAACATGATTTTCCTCTTTGCGTTTTTGGGAGGCGGCCATACCAAGCCGCCTCAGGAGAAAGCCCGGCGTCAGATATATTCCATCACCTCGTCCATATCGCCGAACAGGATCACGGTATTGTCGTCCACCCGCACCATTCTCCCGTAATGCGTTGACGTGTTCACCTCGAATATCTCAGCCGTCATCTCCCGGCCGAGAAACTCGCTGATCTCATCCATCTTGAAGATGAGCTTCCCTTCGCCGTCGATGCGGATCAGCGCAGGCTGGTAGGTCACAACAACGCCATCCTTCTGCGACATGAACTCGGCGATCGCGCGCGCCTCGACGGAGTCATTCATCGTCACGCCGCATTGATGGGAGATCGTCTGCTCGAAGGTGATATCGCTCATCGCCTTGAAGATATTCGAGGCAGAAGTCCCCCGCTCGGTGACTGACATGCGTCTCACTCCCCTTAATGGTCCAGGCCCAGCTCGCCGAGGATCTTGGCGAGCCGTTCCTGAGACTTCTCATGGTTTTCCTTGAAGGATACGGGCTTGGAATGCGGCATCGACCAGATGGGCTGCAGCCCCTGGGCGGCCTTTTCGGCAAGGGCCACGTGCTTGGCGAGCCAGGCATGGAAAAGCCCGCGGTTGTGGTCCGCGAACCGTTCATCATGCGCGAGCAGATAGATCAGATCGACCGTGTTGGCGAGGTTGCGCTCATAATCCGCCTCCGCCGCCGAGATCACCGCCGGTGTGATGTAGTCATTATTTGCCGCGGCAACCTGCATCAGAAAGCCGGAGCGGAAGAGTTCGCCCACCAGTGGCTCGAAGACGATGTTGATGGCGAAATACTGCTCCAGATAGTCCGGCGAACCCATGATGGTTTCCACAGCCTCGCGCGTGCCCTGCCAGATCGGATCTTCAAGCCAGGTCTTCTTGCCCAGTTCGTCGTCCCAGCCCGGGATATCCATGCCGATCTCGGCGAGGTAGAGGGTGATATCCTGGGACAGCCGAAGCTTGTAGGATGAGTTCGTGAGCGTCGCATTGTTGATCATCTGGGTGTAGCCATAACGCTGCGCCTGCATGAGCGAGGTGCCCAGACCGAACTCCGCATGCTTCCACGCGCCAAGATGCGCCTGCAGGATCTTCTGCCACACCCGGTCGAGCGTCTGCGGGGCGGCGGATTTGCGCCCATTGGCAATCACGCTCTGCACCATCGTCTCGATCTTGGACTGGCGCTGGTAGTGTGTCCGCTCCCATTCCTGGTCAGGCGCGCGGAAGGCATGCCAGTTGGAGCTGCGCGCCGCCGTCGCGTCCTTGCCGTAGGCGCCGCGTCCATCGGCAAAGGATATGATCCAGTCCTGGATGAGGTAGCGCTCGGGATCCGGCTGAACATCGACGGTCACATCCTCGTAATGCGTGGCCCTCTGCCCCCGCGGCTCAAAGTAGCGGTATTTTCGGCTATTTGAGTCGACAAAGACAGCGGCCCCGGCGGCACCCGATCCCACCGAGCTTGATGTTGCAGTCATGTTTCACTCCTTTGAGTTTTTTATGTTCTGTAGCGCTCAATGCCCCGGCGTCTGAGACGCCGTTGTGAACCGATCGAAAAAGACGTTCTCCGGCTCGAAGCCGTTCATGAAAAGAACCGGCTGCAAAGCGTCAATCATCGGTGGCGGGCCACACGCATAGGCATCGCCATCCCCGTTGATATGAAACTCCCGAAGCAAGGCATTCACCCGGTCGTGCACGAAGCCACGCTCCCCGGCCCAATTTCCGTCATCAGCGACATGGGACAGCACCGGGATGAAGCGAAGCTCCGGATGCTCCGCCGTCAGTGCCGCGATCCGCTCGAGATAAAACAGATCGCCCTCGGTCCGCGCGCCGTAGAAGAAGTAAACCGCCCTCTTCTCACCGCTCTTCAAATGATCGTTCAGGATCGACCAGATCGGAGACATGCCAGAACCGGCAGCCACTAGCACAAGGGGTCCGTCTCGTCCTTCTCTTCGGAAACAGGATCCGTAGGGGCCGGTGAGTTGCACCGCGGCTCCGATCTCGATTCCTCCGTCATCGAGCTGGCTGGAGAGTTTTCCGCCTGGGTGTTTCTTGATGATGAAGCTGAGTGTTTTGCCTTCGTCCGGCGTATTTGCCATGGAAAACGAGCGCGTAATCGTCTCCCCTTCTTTCGTGGTGACCGTAATGTCGGCATATTGCCCAGCCCAGAACCGGAGCGGTGATCCGAGTTCTATCTGCAGCCCTCGAATGTCATGGGTCAGCCGCTCAACCGCGGTGATCTTTCCCGTATAGGTCTTGACGGGAATGGACTTTGCCAGAACCTCATCGTCATAGTTGAGGAGCTCCACCTCAATGTCGGAAAAGGCCAGCGTGCGACACAACAGGATGTGCCCGCTGTCTTTCTCGAAATCATTGAGCGCAAAGGTCGAGTATTTCAGCATCTCGGTCTCTCCGCTCAGGAGCACGCATTTGCAAGCTGAGCACTGTCCCTCCTTGCAGCCGTGCGGCAACGAGATCCCCTGTCGGAAAGCTGCGTTCAACACGCTCTCCCCGGCCTGCACCTCAAACTCGATCCCCACCGGTTCGAGCCGAACGGTATAGGCTTCTCCTTGCATCGCGGTCTCCGCGCCCTGCTTGGTCATCGTCGCTGGTGGCACAGTCGCCTCCTTTGCCGTGGTTGCGGGGGCGTAAAGCCGCCCCCGCAGTCCCGCGCGCGTTAGTGGCAGGGGTTGATGCTGAAGCCTGCGCGATACTCGGCGATGTGCTTTTCGCGGTCGGCCGGGCTCATCTCGCGAAGAACCACGAGCGGAGACCGAACGGTGTGTCCGCGCAGGTCATCCAGTGTCCACATCTCCGAATTGTCGAAACGCAGATGCGGTTGCGGAATCAGCGTCTTGCCGTCAGAACGGACGAAATTGAGATCCTTGATGATATCGGCGAGATCCCACCCGTCATAAAGCGTCTCCCACTGCCGCTTGCCGCTGAAGCGGCCCATGGCCGGCGTCGGACGGCCCTGGTACTCCTCGGCAAAGGCTTCGATCGCGGTCCAGCGATCCAGTTCATGGGCGAAGGTGTAGATCTCGCCGTCGATCTCGTCCGTCACCATGTCTTCGCGGATCAGGCAGGGAACCAGGCAGCTCCAGCAGCGATGCGGATAGACATAGCCGACGTCGGAGTTGAACAGCAGCACCGTCTCGCCCCGATGGCTGAGCTTGTTGTACCACTTCCAGTAGTCACCGAACTCCGCATACCAGCCGGGATACTTGCTCTCGAACCACTCGAAGTCCTTCTCGGTCTGCGCCTCGATGCGCCAGAAATTGACAGGCCATCCCACCGAGAAGAACTGCGCGACCTTATGAACGTAATTCTTCTTGGTGATCCGATTCCAGGCCTCGTGCACGTCATCATGGTGGACCTTGATGCCGTATTTCTCGAGCGGCAGCATATAGGTCCGGTAGTAATCTTCGAAAATCCAGCGGTGCCACATCTCCGCATAGGACTCCTTGTTCTTGTTGCGGTCGGTCGTGCCGTATTCGATGAAGGTGCCGATCGCGGCGTCCACAATCGCATGGTTCTGCCAGAAGGCGTAGCGTAGGTCGCGCTCCAGCAGAAGGTGATTGTCGGGCTCCTTCAACGCCGCCATCAGCATCGAGTGGCCGTTGCCGATATGCCGGCTTTCGTCAGACTGCACGGAGAGGAACACCGTCGGCAGTGCATAGTCGCCATTGCGGGCAGCTTCCGAAGGCATGGCAACGAAGAGGGTGTTGGTGAAGGCTGTCTCGGCCACGACAGTGAGGTACATGCATGCAGCGGTCATCGTGTCGCCGGTGATGAATCCCTCACCGAACTGGCGGCCGATCGTCGTCGCGTAGCACTTGCCGAAGGCTTCCTCGGTGATGTCGAATCCCGCCGGGTCGATGTAATTCTCCATATACCACTTCTTGAGATTCATCTGGATGGTTGAGTGCCGAAACTCATCCACCATCTGCATGGTAAAGCCGGTGCGCAGGTCTTCTCCTGGCGCAAGGCGAGCCACCATCGCCATGGAACGGGCAGCCGAGATCTCGGGAAATGGGATGATCGCCAGGAAAAGCTTCATCCACTCCACCCAGCGCGGCTCGACATTGCGGAACATGTCTCCGCGCAAGGCAGCGTCGAGCGCACCATAAACCCGGTTATCCTTCTCCTCCTGCATCGGGAAGTAAGACCGCAGCACCTGCTTCATCGGATCGCGCGGCGCCTTGGAGATCTTGTAGTCCGTCGGGAATGTCATCGCTTCCTGCACGTAGCTGGGATTCCAGCCGAGATCTGCGATTTTCCTGGCTGCCTCGCCGACAGGAATTCCCCTCTGCGCGGTGATCTTATTGAGCGTTAGCGACATAAGACAAGTCCTCCACTCTTTTTTGTGCGACGGGCCATGCCCGGTGATAGGCAGCGTTCTGCCGCCTCGGTTGAGGTTTCAAGGCCAGTTCGCGCGGCGCTCTGCGCCGCACTGTCTGGCTACTCGCATGCCGGCAAAGGTGGCGTGAGGCTCGGCCGGGCTCCGCTTGCGTGAAGTCGGGCACGATCCTCTTCCGCTCCTTCGTTCTTTTGTCACCGCAATACGGGGCGATGTCTTTTTATGACGGCACTATCGTAGCAAGCTGCGTGCCAACCCGGCCCGCTCAGGCGCTTCCACGCTTTTCGAATGTCGGCGGCGTCATATCGTCGCCCTACGCCATTACAAGCGTAAACTCCTGTTACAGTTGTAATGGACGAATGTAAGAAACTGGTGCGTTGCAGCATTCACGCTATGATTTCCAACCACACTATTGGGTTGCAATGCGCTTCGTCCCGTCTATTCTCTTCTTGCGTAGTCGAGAGAAACCCCATGGCGGCCGATAAGCCCGAAGATTCTCCGCCTTCGGGGAATCAGGCGACGGAGGTGGCGAATGATCTTGTCGGGCTCATGCCACGCGACATGGTTTTCGTGCCGCGCTTTCTCGGCGAAAGTCACGAGCGTCTCCGACGGTATTTTCGGGAGTTCGCGATGGCCGAGTTGGCCAGGGCCGGGATCACGATGGAACAGCATTCCATGCTCTCCGTGTTTCTCGATCGGCATGCGGCATTGCTGTGCGAGTTCGTATTCATGGGCGTCTCGCTGTCACATCAACTCCGGATGGCAGAAGTCGAGAGACTGCAGAATGATCAAGCGGGACTTCTGCGCATGGATCTCTGGGACCAGTTGAAGTTTCATATCGCCGCAGGGGAAGAGCGGTTTCGCAAAGAAATGCCGGCTTTGGCCGATAGCCTTGCCCGGTTGGAGCCATCGCCCGGGCTGGCAAAGAAGGAATCTGGAGAATGAGTAGCCAAGCGACATCGCCCAGTCAGGGCCTGTTCGATGCCCTCGCCCGCAGTTGGTGCCTGCCGGCAGCGGCCAGATCCTTCGCATGTGCAGCCGATGACACGATCGTCGCGATTGCCTGCGCCGATGGCGCTCTCTCGCTTGCTCCCCTGGCCGATCCCGAACCACCCGATGCGCGTATCCGCATCAGCGCTGATACCGGGCGGGCCACCATCCAGCCCCGCCGCGCCTCACCGCCTCCTCTTATTACCACCGGGCCTCTCTCGCACTCCGCCCTAAGTTTGATCGCGCATCCGGATGGCGGCTTCGTCGTCGGCACCGATAGCGGCGCCCTGTTTCGTATCGCCAGCGATGGCACCCAGCACCCTTTTAGCGAAATACTCGACGCACCGGTCATCGCCCTCGCCGCGCTTCCCGCGCAGGCTCTGATTGCTGTTGCCTGCGCACATGCGGTCTTTCTTCTCTCGCTCGAGGGTGCGCTGCGCGAACGGATCGACGGTCTACCCGAAGCGATCACCTGCCTCGCGGCGGCGCCCGATGGCGGGCACCTCGCCATTGCCGCGGGAAGCCATGTCCTTGCGCTGACACCCGGCGCGGCCCAGCCGCGTATGATTTTGCCCGGTGGCCCGGTGCACAGCATGCGGTGGCGCGCGGATGGCGCCTATCTTGCCTGCGCACTTGGCGCGGATGGCCTGGCGTTGATCAATCTGGCCCGCGGAGATGCATCGCGTTTCGCTGCCTTTCCTACCCCTGTCAGCGATGTTGATTGGAGTTCGCCCGCGAAAGCCGTTCTTGCCTCAGGGGCATTTCGGATCGCCGGCTGGGGTTGGGCGGGCCAGGAAACGCCTTTTCGCGATAGCCGCACGGCTGCGCTACAGACCGGCCAGATCAGCCTGGTCCCGATCGACCGTGTCGCCGCGCACCCCACCAAGCCTCTCGCCGCCGCGGGCCTTGTCAATGGTCAGGTGGTCATCGCACCAATCGGCGTGGCGGAGGAACTTGCCGTCAAACCCATTGGCGGGTCGCTGTCCCTCCTTGGCTGGTCTCCCGCGGGGCAACTGATCCTTGCCGACGTCGACCGCAGTTTCACGATCATCCGCTTTCCTCAGAGGTTGTTCAAGTAACTCTGCCCCGGCCATGAAGGAGGACACAGCCATGAGCAAAATGGTCCACTCAATGATCCGCGTGCTGGAAGAGGCGCGGTCGGTCGCCTTCTATGAACAGGCTTTCGGCTTCACCATCGCTGAACGCCTTCGCTTCGAAAGCTTCACTCTTATCTATATGCGCGGTGACGCGGCGCCGTTCGAGTTGGAGCTGACTGTTAATCACGGGCGCACCGAGCCCTATGCGCTGGGCGATGGATACGGTCACCTCGCGCTCGTCGTGGATGATCTCCAAGCGGCCCATGCAAAGATCAAGGCGATCGGTGCGCTCTGCACAGATCCGCGCGAGCTCGCTCTGGGCGACAAGACCTTGGCCCGC